>JBLNEM010000072.1:0-11952 GCA_050262655.1 Mycobacterium leprae
GGACCCTCGCTTTGTGGCCCCCATCGTGTGGGCGGGGCGCGCCCACCCGGCCTTTTGCTCTTTCGTGGCGGGACCCTCGCTTGGCGTCCTCAGACGTTGGGCCCACCCGTGGGCCTCAGACTCCTGTGCTCTATGTACTGCCCTATTCCCTGGTCGCTGTAGCGGCCTCACGTTCGAGCGTTACTACCAGCGAATGTCCGGCGAAGCCGTCGACTACATACTGGAATTTGCAGCGCCATCCCTCTTGGGCGTACTCGTTGAGCACATCCTCCAACTCTTCGGCCGAACCTAGCTGCACAACCTTGTACTCGTACATCTGTTACCAACTCCTTGTCGCTAGTGATGTTTCGATAGTGACGGAGTGCTTCCTTCCTCGGCTGGCGGATCCGGTATCGTCTAGCATACCGGTCTGTGCTAGAATGAGAGTAAACATCGTGGTTTAATATGTAGAGATTGATGCAGCGGAAGAGGGGGAAAGCGACGTGGCACGGGTGCAGGTTTGTGCCGTGAATGAGGTGAACCGGTCGGCTGAACTGCGCCGCCGGCTGGAGCAGGCTGGGTACCTGGTCGATACGGAGCAGTGTCTGGATCAGTGTGTGCGCTGCCGCTCCTGGCTCTTCTGTTTGACGGATGGGCGCTACGTTTTTGCTCGCACGGGGGCGGAGTTCTTGTTGAAGACAGGGTGTCAAAAGTGAAAGAAGGCCGCCGGAATCCCGGCGGCCTTCGTTTTGTTCGAAACGCCGAATGCAAGCTGGGCATAACTGTGCCATTATGAAATAATAATGTAAAGACGATTGATTGGGTAGAGTATATAAGTTATGATATTGGTGGCGACTGAACACAGGGCCGGCGGCGCTGGATCGCGCCACCCATCCTGGTCACGGTCGATTCTTGTCGATGGGGCTCGCAAGAAAAGGGGGATGACAGATGCGTAGGTGGTTGGCTGTTCTGATCACGTTGATCCTGACCCTTGGCGTCTCTGTCGGTGTCACGGCCGCTCCGCAGGCCGCTGACGAGGGGCAGCGCATCGTGCTTAGCGCCGGTGACGCGACCGCCGCAGGGCTGGCAGTCCGCCATAACTTGGGCAACGGCCAGGTCACCGCTCATGTGGGGAAGGGTCAGCTGGCTGATCTGGCTGCAAAGGGCGTCAAGTATGATGTCGTCCCCATGGTGACGATCACGGATCAGGCTACGCCACAAGGCAAGCCGGGCGGCGGCGGCGGCACCACGCGGGTCCTGCCCTCCACCCAGGTGCCCTATGGCATCAAGATGATCTATGGCAATCCGTCGCTTACTCCGAGCGGGATCAGCGGCGGCAACGGCGTGACCGTGGCCGTGCTGGACACGGGTTCGGTCAACCATGCTGACTTCACCCGCGCCGACGGCAGCAAGGTGATCACCGGCTGCGTCGACTTCTCCCAGACCAAGTCGCCGCAGGTCGAAGGCACTTGCACCGATGGTCACGGCCATGGTACACATGTCACCGGCACCATTGCGGGTGCAGGCGGCGCTGACGGCAAGGGAATTTGGGGTGTCGCCCCGAACGCCAGCGTATTCAGCTACAAGGTCCTGAATGACCGTGGCAGCGGCTACGCCGACGACATCGCCACCGCCATTCGTGTGGCCGCCGACCGTGGCGCCAACATCATCTCCATGTCCCTCGGCTCTTCCACTGGCTCCAGCATCGAACTGGATGCCATCCGGTATGCGGTCGGCAAGGGTGTGCTGGTCGTCTGCGCCGCCGGCAATGATGGCCCGAACGCCAACACCATCGGCTATCCCGGCGCCTATGCCGAAGCCGTTGCCGTGGCCGCCCTGAATCCGGATGAAGTAGTCGCCTACTTCTCCAGCCGCGGTATTGACGACGGCAATGACAACAGCATCGTCGACCGTGAGGTAGAGGTCGCCGGTCCTGGCCGTAGCACCATCTCCACCTACAAGGACGGCGGCTACGCCACCATGAGCGGCACCTCCATGGCCACGCCGCACATTTCCGGCCTCTCCGCCAAGATGTGGCAGGGCAGCGCCGACCGCACTCGCACCTGGCTGCGGTCGCAGGCACAGGCGCATGACATCACCAATGCCGAGCAGATCAACAACGCCGGTGTTGGCTATGATATCGCCGGTGGGTATGGCCTGCCGCAGGTTCAGACCCTGAAGCAGAGCCTCTGGAACAACTAGCGCACCAATAACCGCCGCCTTACGTAGTCTGTAGCAGGGCTACCGTGGAGGTGATGGCGTGTTCTTCGGCGCTGGGTTACCGCCCGTCGGTGGGCCATACGCCTGCCCGATCTGTCCGGGGCCGATTCCGCCTTTCGGACCGTTCTGCGGCTTTCCACCTTTCCCACCATTCCCGGGCTTCCCGCCATTCGGGCCATACAATCCCTGCATCGGGACATACCCGGGCATCTGCTTCGGCTGCATCTAGGACCATCTGTTCCTGGGCTCACAGGCCCGCCAGCGATTGGCGGGCCTTTGGCATTGCCGAAAATCGAGCCGCCGGCCCCCATTTTTCGCTCGCCCTCTTGCCCGAACGGGCAAAATAGTCCATATCTAGGTTATGAATCTTTTCGTCTAGAGAAGTACCTAGAGGGAAGACCGGAGTCGAAGGCGAATTGGGCAGGTATAAACACCTAGATTCGAGGGATGACAATTGGCACACAAGGCTACGTTAACATGGACAGGTAATGGGCATTCCTTTTCCGCCACTACTGGCGGTGGGTTTGCTCTGGAAATTGGTGTGAACGAACAGGGCGATCCGGTAGGCGCTCGGGCCAAAGAACTGGTCTGCCTCGGGCTCGGTGCCTGCAGCGGCACGAATCTGGTGACGCTGATGAAGAAGATGCGTCAGCAGGTAGAGCGCATCGAAATCAAGGTAGAGGCCGAGCAGGCAGAGACCGATCCGATGGTTTTCACCCATGTCTGGACCCGGTATACGTTGTACGGCAAGGGCATTGATCCCGCCAAGGTCCAAAAGGCGCTGGATTACATTGAAGAGAAGTACTGCGGCGTCCTGCACATGGTGAACAAAACCGCCAGGACGGAATATGCCTTTGAGATTGTGGAGGTCTGACCGAGACTATGCGATGGTTACGCTATCTCCATAATCGCACCAATCTCTTTGCCAAAGTCATGGTGGCAAACGCCGTGGTGATGGCGGGTACGATCCTGTCGATCGTGCTCATCGCATCCCATGCTTGGCAGAAGGGCTTGCCGCAGCCAGGTGTGGCCATTGCGTTCGTAATTGTGGGGCTTGCCGTATCCCTGGGGGTCAATGCGGCAATCCTCCGCCTGGCGTTTCAGCCCCTGTTCACGTTCCAGACGGTTCTGGACCGGGTCCGGCGGGGCGATTTCTCTGCTCGGGTACCGGAAGTGGCGGGCGACAGCAATATGGCGCACATTGCCGAAACGGCTAACCTGATGTTGGACCGACTGACAGAACATCGTCAGGCCGTCGCCGCTCAAGTTTTGCGGGCGCTAGAGGACGAGCGCAAGCGGATCGCCCGAGAGCTTCATGATGAAACCAGCCAGTCCTTAACCAGCATCATGGTCAATCTGGATGTGATCGAGCAACAACTGACCGGTCTGCCCGATGAGGTGGCCGGGCGATTGCGCCTGACCCGGGAGATCGCCAAGCGCACGCTGGACGAGACACGGCGGTTGATGTTTGACCTGCGCCCCGCAGTTTTGGACGATCTTGGCTTGGTCCCGGCCCTTCGTTGGTTCTTCACCCAGCGGGTGCAACCCATGGGCATGCCCGTTGGGTTTGAGGCCGTCGGATTCGAAGAGAGACTGCCCGACGACCTGGAGACGGCCCTGTTTCGAATTATGCAGGAAGCGATCACCAACGCCGTCAAACACAGCCGGGGCCACCGGCTGGAGGTCTCGCTGACACGTGCGAACGGTGAAATCGTGGGCACTGTGCAGGACGACGGCGTCGGGTTCAACCCGGTGCAGGCGATCAGCCGGGATGCTCAAGGCGGCGGAATGGGCCTGTTCGGCATGCAGGAACGGGCCGCGTTGGTAGGGGGCAGTGTGCAAGTCCACTCAGCACCGGGTCGGGGGACAACGGTGCGGGTGATGGTACCGGATCGCGTGAGGGGGAGAGAAGCAGGTGAGCAACATACGGGTTCTATTGGTAGATGACCACGCGATCCTGCGGGAGGGCATTCGCTATCTCCTGTCGGCCAGCGGGGAAGTTGAGGTCGTGGGCGAAGCCCAGGACGGGGTAGAAGCGCTGGAGATGGTGGAAACGCTTCGCCCGGATGCAGTATTGATGGATATAGCCATGCCTCGCATGAACGGGATTGAGACGACGACGGAGCTAAAGCGTCGTCACCCCGGTTTGCCGGTCCTGATTCTGTCCATGTACGACAGCGAGGAGTACGTCCTGCCGATCCTGAAGGCCGGTGCATCAGGCTATGTGCTGAAGCGGGCCGCCGCTCAGGAACTGGTTTCCGCCCTCAAGGCTGTGGTGGCCGGACAGGTGATCCTGCATCCAGACGTGGCCCGTACCGTGATGGAGAGCCTTCGCCCCGGCGGTGGCGGCGCAGCCTCTTCCCAGGCGCCCCTGCCCGCCAGACCCGAGGCGGTGGATAGCACCATGCTCGACCAGCTGACCGACCGGGAACGGGAAGTGCTGACTCTGATCGCCCGAGGCCTGACCAATCAGCAAATCGGCGAGAAGCTGTTCATTTCGATCAAGACCGTCCAGGCGCACCGAGCCAACCTGATGGAGAAGCTGGATCTGCACGATGCCGTGGAGTTGACCAAGTTTGCCATCAAGTCGGGCCTGGTCTCGCTGAACGAACTATAGAAGAGGACAGCCCCCCTTTCGGCGCAGAAACGCCGGGTGGGGGGCGCTTTTTGGAGAGGGATGGCAACGATGTCGGAGGCGGGTAACCCATGCGACTAGTCGTAGGAATCAGTGGTGCGTCGGGCGCAATGTATGGGATTCGGCTGCTTGAGGTGCTCCGCCGCCTGGAGGTGGAGACGCACCTGGTGTTAGGCGACACGGCAGGTCAGACGATCGCCCACGAGACGCCTTACCAAGTGGCAGAGGTGGAGGCCCTGGCCACCCGCGTCTACCCGCTTGAGGACCTGGCCGCTGCGATCTCCAGCGGCTCATTCCGCACCGACGGCATGGTGGTGGCGCCTTGCTCCATCAAGAGCCTGTCCGGCATTGCGAACAGTTTTAATGACAACCTGTTGGTCCGGGCGGCTGACGTAACGTTGAAGGAGAGGCGCAAGCTGGTCCTGGTGGTGCGGGAAACCCCGCTCCACCTGGGACACCTGCGCCTCATGACCCAGGCCACGGAACTGGGGGCGGTCTTGCTTCCGCCGATGCCGGCCTTCTACCACAAGCCACAGACCATCGACGACATCATCAACCAGACCGTTGGCAAGGTGCTGGACCAGTTCGGACTGGAAGGGGCCCTGTTCAACCGGTGGACGGGGATTCGCTGAGGCGGCCCGCCGGCCGGACATCGTAGACCAGCCCCTCATAGAGCACGGTCAGATTGCCCAGCGAGACCGCCCGAATCCCCGGGACATAGTCCAGATCGTCCAGGTCGAATGGCGGCTCCACCCGAATGGCAGTCTGCTGCCCATTGAGCAGTTTCAAGCGCAGTTCCGTGTACAAGCTCGCCACCTTCCCCTTGTTGGTACAGATTGTTCCGGCAGGTGAAACAAGAAATTGGCAGGAATTGGAATCCGCCTGTCGAAATGAACCTGTGGAGAAGAAGGGAGGGACGGCGCTATGCTACGCAACTCAATTGCACCCGACCTGCTTGAACTCCTGGATCCGGGAACGCAGGAGGAGACAGATCTGTACTGCCAGTATGCGCGGCACAGCGGGGGGCCTGTGCTTGTGCTGTTGTGTGGAACCGGTCGTATTCCCCTTGCCATCGCCCGGCAGGGAGTTCCGGTCGTCGGTTTGGACCCGGACCCGGCTTTGGTAGAGACCTGCAAACGGAAGGCCAGCCAGGCCAATCTCAACAGAGCCATGTTCGTTCGGGGCGATCCCTGCCGCTTTGTCAGCGACAGCAAACACCCGCTGGTGCTGATCCCCGGCGGGGGCTTCCAGCAGATGCTCACCCTGGAGGAACAGCGTCAGTCGTTGCTGGCCATACGGCAGGCGATGGCCATTGGCGGGCTGCTGGTGCTGGATCTGCCCGTTGCCCTTCCCGGCGTCGAGAGCATGAGCGAACCTCTCCTTCGCCGCATGGGACCGGCGGGTGAACGTACGGCGGTGATCCACCGCAGCGGGCGTTACGACCCGGTCCGGCAGACGCGAGAAGAGCTAGTCGCATGCCACTGGCTGGACCAGGAAGGGAACGTGTCGAAAACGCAGTACTCCACGCTGACTCTGCGCTACAGCACTCCCGCCGAAGTCCTGCTGCTACTGGAGAACTGCGGTTTCACCGCTGCGCTGTACGGCGGCTACGACCGGCAGGAGTTCCTGCCCGGAGCGACCCGTCTGATCGTTGAGGCCCAGCGGAAGCTGTAAGCATCTCACACGGCGCTATAAAACCGGCGCCGTGTTTTTTTATTGTTAACCTGGATAGAGGTTGTTACGCATTTCACGTCGAATTAGTGTAAAATGGATAAGGAAGCCAGCATCTCGCTCTACGAAAAGTTCTAACTACGTTTGGGCTGCTGGCCCATTGTTCTAGACCTTTACGACGTGGTAGAGTAAACTGAGTAGGGAAAGGAGGGCGCCCGAGCCATGAAAGTCTTGATTGTCGATGACCACCTGATGCTTCGCAAGGGCGTACTTAGCATTCTAACCAGCAGCGATGTTGAAGTGGTTGGCGAAGCCAACAACGGCCAGGAAGCGCTGGAGTTCGTGCCGAAGCTGAAGCCCGACCTTGTGCTCATGGATATCAACATGCCGGTACTGGACGGGGTTGAGGCCACGCGAAAGCTGAAGGCTGCCCACCCGGATCTGAAGGTAGTCATCCTGACGGTCTCTGAGGTCGATAAGGACCTCTTTGAGGCAATCAAGGCCGGGGCAGACGGGTACCTTCTGAAGAGTTTGGGGCCGGAAGAACTGGTTGCTTCGCTGAAGTCGGCCTTTGCTGGGGAAGCACCGATCTCGTCGGTGATGGCCGCGAAGATGCTGAAGGAGTTCCGCCAGCCCCGTACCGGTACTGCTGGCAAGGAAGAAGGTCAGCAGCTCAGTCCGCGCGAAGTCGAGGTACTGCGCCTCGCCAGCACGGGTCTTACCTACAAAGAGATTGCCTCGAAGCTCTATGTGGCTGAGTCTACGGTAAAAAATCACATGCGGCACATCCTGGAGAAGCTACACCTCCGCAACCGGTCCGAAGCGGTGGGTTATGCTATTCGCGAAGGACTGGCCGGAGATCCCTGAAACCCATAATGGCCGAAGCCACCCGACAGTCCTGGCGGGTGGTTTTTTCTTTTCTCCATTCATGGTACTTTTGGGCTAGGGCGTCCAGGAGTTTTCTTCGGAGTGTTGAATACTACACGGGGCGAATAATTCACGTCAAGTACTGGAGGCAGGATTGTGCGGATTTTGATTTCTTGCGACATGGAGGGCATTACCGGGGTCACCCGCGGTAAGCACTGCAGCTCCACGGAAGGTGACTACCAGCGTTTCCGCAAGCTCATGACCAAAGACGTGAATGCCGCCATTGAAGGCGCCGCATCGGAGGGCGCTACGGAGTTTCTGGTGGTAGATGCGCACGGTTCCGGGACCAACATTCTGATCGAAGAACTGGATCCCAGGGCTGAACTGATCAGCGGTGTCAACACCCACTTCTGCCAGATGGAAGGCATCGACGCCAGTTTCGACGGTGTCTTCTTCGTGGGCTACCATGCCCGTGAAGGCAACGGGGATGGCGTGATCAGCCATACGGTGATGGGCGTGGCGGTGACCCGGCTGCTCTGCAACGGCAGGGAAGTGGGCGAGACCGGGCTGAACGCGGGCCTGGCCGGCCATTACGGTGTGCCGGTGGCGCTGGTCTGCGGCGATGATGTGGTGGCCGCTGAGGCGACGGAGATTCTGGGTCCGGTGGAGACGGCGATCACGAAGCAGGCGATCAGCCGCCACACGGCACGAGTTCTGTCGGTGCAGACCGCTCAGAACACGATCCGGGAGCGGGCGGCAGCGGCTGTCCGGCGTATCAAGGCCGGCAGCGTCAAGCCCTATGTGGTGCCTGGCCCGGTCACCTTTGAACTGGAGTTCAAGGCCACCGACTCCGCCTATATGGTCAGCCTCTTTCCCACCGTGAAGCGGATTGGCGCCAAGACGGTTCAGGTGACGGGTGATGATTATCCCTCCGCCTTCAAGCAGCTCTGGGGCACGCTGATTCTCGGCGCCAAGACTGCAGGCGGTGTTCTCTAGTCGAACCACACGCACGAGGAGGGTTTGTGCTTGACCGTTCAAATCGATTTCAGCCAGTACAACCGGTACGATGAGCTGGTGCAGCACCTGCGGAACCTGAACGAGGCCTATCCCGGCCTGTCCCGTCTCTATTCCATCGGTCAGTCCTACGAGGGACGCGAACTGTGGATGATGGAACTGACCAACCGGGAGACCGGCGCGGCCGATGACAAACCCGGCTACTATATCGACGGCAACATCCAAGCCGGTGAGGTCACCGGTTCGGTGGCGGCCCTGTACTCCATCTGGTACCTGCTGACCAACTACGGCAAGGACGAGATGGTTACCCGCCTGCTGAACACCACCAGCTTCTATGTGCTGCCGCGGGTCAGCCCCGACGGCGCCGAGAAGTACCTGACCACGCCCTACTTCCTGCGTTCCAGCGTCCGGCCCTATCCCTTCGAGGAGGAGCAGGACGGCCTCTATCCGGAGGATGTGGACGGCAACGGGCAGATCCTGCAGATGCGGGTGCCCGACGAGGACGGCGAGTGGAAGGTCTCTGCCAAAGACTCCCGCCTGATGATTCCCCGCCTGCCCCACGAGTACGGCGGCCAGTACTACCGGCTCTATCAGGAGGGCCTGATCCGGAATTTCGACGGCGTCGAGATCAAGGCGGCCCCGCCCAAGTGGGGTCTGGATATGAACCGGAACTGGCCGGCGGAATGGCAGCCGCAGACGAAGGTGCCGGGCTCCGGTCCGTTCCCGCTCTCTGAGCCGGAGACCCGGGCGATCGCCGAGTTCCTGCTGGCGCACAAGAACATCATGGGTGGCGAATCCTTCCACACGCAGACCGGCATCCATCTACGCTCCTCTGGCTTCCGCAGTGACGACAAGATGGCCCGGAAGGACCTTTTGGCCTTCACCGCCATTGGCAAGCTGGGTGAGGAACTGACCGGTTATCCGGCGGTCTCCGTCTTTGACGGTTTCGCCTATGAGAAAGGGAAGCCCCTGTACGGCTCCTTCCTCGACTGGTGCTATGAGCACCTCGGCATCATGATGTGGTCGACCGAACTGTGGGATCTGCGGGTCCGCTGCGGCCGGGAGCGGGTCAACTTCCACGTGCCGCTGAAGGAGCAGAGCTACGAGGAGGACGGGCTGGCCATGCTCTCCTTCATCGACCGGGAACTGGCCGGTGAAGGCTTTGTGAACTGGTACGATTTCGACCATCCGCAGTTGGGTAAGGTCCAGTTGGGTGGCTGGCGCATGAAGGATCTGCTCCAGAATGCACCGCCCCGCTTCCTGAAGGCCGAAGCGCACAAGAACGCCATGTTCACGCTTCACCACGCCGCGGCTGCCCCTCGCATCGAGGTGAGCAAGGCGACGGCTGAGCATCTGGGCGACGGCGTATTCAAGGTCGAAGTGATCGTGAAGAACAAGGGCTATCTGCCCACCAACATCACCGAAATGGCGATCCAGAACAAGACCGCCAAGCCGGTCACCGTGGAGCTCGAACTCCCCGCCGGCGCCGAACTCGTCCTGGGCAAGGTCCGGGAGGAACTGGGCCACATCGAGGGCCGGATTGTGCCGCCCGCCGGCTTCTATCCCGGCAATGCCTCGAACCAGAAGGAGAAGCGGGTCGAATGGATCATCAGGGCCCCGCAGGGGGGTAACCTGGGGCTGAAGGCAATCTCGGAGAAGGCCGGCAAGCAGAGCCTGGCACTGCCGCTGAAAGTGGAGGGTTAAGCCATGACGGAACAAGAAGCCAGGGCGATCCTCGCACAGTATAGTTCCAGCAAGTATTATCGGTACGAACAACTGGCCCAGTTCCTGCACGCCTTTGCCGCTCTCTACCCGGGACTCTGCCGGCTGGAGTCGATGGGCAAGAGCCCCGAGGGCCGGGACGTCTGGCAGGTGACGCTGACCAACTTCGCCACCGGCGCCGATACCGCCAAGCCGGCCTACCACATCAACGGGCAGCATCACGCCGGCGAGGTAACCGCCTCTGCCGTGTCGCTGTACACGATCTACCATATCCTGACGAACTACGGCACCGACCCGGCCGTGACCGAACTGCTAGACACCCGGACCGTTTACGTGCTGCCCCGTGTCGCCGTCGATGGAGCGGAGTTCTACTTCACCCATCCCCAGGCGGTACGCAGCAGCCCGCTGATGTATCCGCTGCCGGAAGAGCCGGAAGGGCTGCGCCCCATGGATCTGAACGGCGACGGCCAGATCCTGCAGATGCGCATTCCGCACCCGCAGGGCGAGTGGAAGGTATCGGCCAAAGATCCCCGGCTGATGATCCGCCGCCGGCCCGAAGATCGGGAGGGCACTTTCTACCGGATCTTCACCGAAGGCCTGATCAAGCAGCGGACCGAGAACGGACAGGTGGAACCCCACTGGGACGGCCGCCCCTTCGCCGACCCCGGTGGCGCCTACGCCCGGGAACGGGGATTCGACTTTAACCGGAACTACCCCCTGAACTGGAAGCCACAGTTCCGCCAGCCGGGATCGGGGCGCTACCCCTTTGACCGGCCGGAAGTGCGGGCCATGGCGGAGTTCGTGATCAAGCACAAGAATATCGGCGGCGCCATGTCCTACCACACCCGGTCGGGCATGAACCTCCGTCCTTCGGCGCTGGTCAACGACGATAAGCTGAACGAGTTCGACCTGCGGATGTACAAGGCGATCGGCGAGGTCTGCACCCGGATCACCGGTTACCCCACGGTCAGTGTCTACGAGTACTTCACCACTGACTACAACCCGGAGAAGCTGGACGTCGGCTCCTGGCTGGAGTGGATTTATGACGATCGGGGCGTGCAGGGCTTCGAAATGGAGCTTTGGAACTTCCCCTATATCTTCGGCGTCAAGTACCGGCCGCTGAAGGAGCGGAAGAACCTGACCGACGAGGACCTGGAGGCCGAAGGGCTGCTCCAGTTCCAGTGGCTCGACAATGAACTGGAAGGCCAGGGTTTCACCAACTGGGCGTCCTTTGAGCACCCGCAGCTGGGTCCGGTGGAGATCGGCGGCTGGGATCCGAAGTTCGTCCTGCAAAACCCGCCGGAGAAGTTGCTCCATCAGGAGTGCCACAAGAACTGCCTCTTCACCATTGAGGCTGCCCTGGCGCTGCCCCGGCTGGCCATCGGCGAAGTGAAGGTCCGGCCGATCGGCGGCAAGTGCTACGCCGTCTCGGCGCAGGTACTGAACCGGGGCTACCTGCCGACCAACGTGACGGTGAACGCCGTAACGCTGAAGCAGACCGAACCGGTGAAGGTCTCCCTGAAGGGCGACGTGCGGATGGTCGGTGGCAAGGCGCAGCAGGAACTGGGTCAGATCCAGGGCCGTGGTGCGGCCGGCGCTTCGGTCTGGGGCGGCAACGGCAGCCCGGTCACCGAGAAGTGGGCCGACTGGGTGGTGCAGGCCGAGCCGGGCACCACGGTGGAGATCGTCGTCAATCACGACCGGGGCGGCGCTGTCGCTACCCAGATCAAGCTGGAGGGGTAAGGCATGCCGTTCGATCCCGGGCGCTTTCTGCGCTACGAAGAGATGACTGCCCAGCTCCGGGAGTGGGCCGCCGCCTACCCCGCTCTCTGCGAATTGGCGGC
>JBLNEM010000073.1:0-2740 GCA_050262655.1 Mycobacterium leprae
TTCTTCTCAGCGATCTCGCCCTGGGCAAGCGCCAGGAAGTCGTTCAGCGGCATGGCGCCCAGATCCGTCATGCCACGCCGGCGCACGGCCACGGCACCGGCCTGAGCCTCCTTGTCGCCCACCACGAGGATGAACGGAGTCTTGGCCAGCTCCGCCTCACGGATCTTCTTGCCGATCTTCTCGTTGCGGCTGTCCAGTTCCACCCGGATGCCGGCCTGCTTCAGCTTCGCCACCACCTCAGAGGCATAGGCGGCGTGGTTGTCGGTAATCGGCAGCACACGGGCCTGCACCGGCGAGAGCCAGGCCGGGAATGCACCGGCATAGTGCTCGATCAGGATGCCGATGAACCGCTCCAGGGTGCCCATGATCGCCCGGTGGACCATCACCGGCCGGTGCTCCTTGCCGTCCTCCCCCACGTAGGTGAGGTCGAAGCGGATCGGGAGCTGGAAGTCCAGCTGGCAGGTGGCGCACTGCCACTTGCGGCCCAGCGCGTCGGTCACGTCGAAGTCCAGCTTCGGGCCGTAGAAGGCGCCGTCGCCCGGATTCAGCTTGTAGGTCCGGCCCAGATCGGTCAACGCCTTGGCCAGAGAGGCCTCGGCCTGATCCCACAGCGCAATCTCACCCATGAAGTCTTCGGGGCGGGTCGAAAGCTTGATCTCATAGCTCAGCCCCAGGGTGCTGTAAATCGTGTCGACGATCTCCAGGACTTCCCGGATCGCATCCTCAATCTGGTCCTCCCGGACGAACAGGTGCGCATCATCCTGGTGGAAGCCACGGACGCGCAGCAGGCCGTGCAGCGTGCCGGAAGCCTCAAACCGGGAGAGCGGGCCGTATTCGGCGATCTTCAGCGGCAGATCCCGGTAGGAGCGCAGCTCATTCTTGAAGATCAGGCAGTGGTTCGGGCAGTTCATCGGCTTGATGCCGAAGTCCTGCTCCTCCGCCTTCAGCTTGAACATGCCGCCGGCGTAATGCTGCCAGTGGCCCGAGGTCTCGTACAGCTTCGAGGAGACGATCCACGGGCAGCGGACCTCCTGGTAGCCCAGGGCCTCCTGAATCTCACGGCTCCAGTTCTCCAGGGTCCGATAGAGCTTGTAGCCCTTCTCCAGCCAGTAGGGGAAGCCGGGAGCCTCCTCCTTGAAGGTGACAAGGCCCAGTTCCGGACCGATCTTGCGGTGGTCACGCCGCTTGGCCTCTTCCAGCTTGAACAGGTACTCATCCAGCTCGGCCTTGCTCTCGAAGGAGGTGCCGTAGACCCGCTGCAGCTGTTTGTTGGCCTGGTCGCCTTCCCAATATGCGCCCGCCACCGAGAGCAGCTTGATCGCCTTCACCCGACCGGTGGAAGAGAGGTGCGGGCCAGCGCAAAGGTCGGTGAACTCGCCCTGGGTGTAGAGCGAGATCTCCTCCCCTTCGGGGATCTTCCCGACCAGCAGCACCTTCCAGTCCTCGCCCTTCTCCTGGAAGAAGCGGATCGCCGCATCCCGGCTCAGGAGGGAACGGGAAACCGGATAGTCAGAAGCGACGATCCGTCCCATTTCTTTTTCAATTGCGTCAAGGTCATCTGGGGTAAAGGGGCGAGGCATGTCAATGTCGTAGTAGAAAGTGTCGTCCAGTGCCGGACCGACCGTCAGCTTCGCATCCGGAAAGAGCCGCTTCACGGCCTGCGCCAGAATGTGGGTGCTGGTGTGCCGGAAGACCTCACGGCCTTCCTCATCCTTGAAAGTCAGCACCGCCAGGCTGCAGTCCTCGGTCAGCGGACGGGAGAGATCCACGGCTACGCCGTTTACCTTGGCGGCCAGAGCAGCCTTCGCCAAACCCCGACCGATCTGAGCCACTGCTTCCGCAATCGAGATCCCAGCGGGATACTCACGTACCGCGCCGTCCGGAAGCGTCACACGAATGATGTCAGACATGGTACCACTCCTTCTCGCAAGTCTAAAACGCTTCGTGGACTCCCTGCCAGCGGGGTAGGAAAAACAAAAACCCCTCGTCCCAAAAGGGACGAGAGGCTTGCTCCCGTGGTTCCACCCTTGCTTCCTGCACATGGTCGTGCAGGGCTCGCAGGCGCTGTATAGGGCGCTCCCTCTGCGCTTATCCCTGCCGTCCCGCATATGGGGCAGCCTGGCTTCGAGCAGTAGCTTCGGGGTGGTTTACCGCCTTCACTTCACACAATAGAGTGCCCCGGTAGCGCTTTCAGCCTGTGGCGCTTCCTCTCTGCTGGGGTGAGGGGGCGGTGTTGTCCCCGTCATCGCTGATTATTGGTATTCATCCTACCACTGCACCATCCCGATTGTCAAACGCCAAAATCAACCGGACTACGCGCCGGTGATCGAAGTGCCCTTGCGGTCCAGCAGTTTGGCCACCCGCTCCTCATCCAGCGGGGCAAACACGCCCCTGGCCCGGGCTACCTGATTGCCTTCCGCATCTCGGGCCTCAGCCCTGGCGGCGATGATCCGGCTGTTCTGGCCGGCGATTTCGGCGGTGAAACGATACGTTTGGCCCACCCGCAGCGGCCGACGTTAAGTAACCTCGATTTTCCGGGTTACCGCCAACTGCAGTTGCGAGTAGATCAACTGGCTCATCACTTCATCCAGCACCGCCGCCACCACTCCACTGTGCGTTATGCCAGGAGGACCCTGGAACTCGGCGATGGGGGTGAATTCACATTCGGTCTTATCGCCCACCAGGCGGATGTTCAGCCTGAGGCCGAGACGGTTCTCGTCGCTGCAGCCAAAGCACTGCC
>JBLNEM010000074.1:0-9924 GCA_050262655.1 Mycobacterium leprae
CGGACGGCAAATGCGAGCAGAGCTGGTCACCCCTTTGCAGCAGCTATTAGAAAGAAGCCACGGGGACCGCTGTAGCAGCGGTCCCCGCCAGCTCCCTTGGGACAAGCGGCTTACTTGTTGACCGAAACGTGGTTCAGCGGCATGACACCCATACCGTTGATCTGCATGCCCTTCACAAAGGACTTCACCACGTACAGCTGCTGGTTGTAGTACAGCGGGGACCAGGCGGCGTCGGTGACGGCGATCTGCTCGGCCTGACCGTACATCGCATAGCGATCGGCGCCGGGCTTGGCCACATCGGCCTTGTCCAGGATGGCGTCGAACTGCTTGTTGGAGTAGTTGTAGTTGTTGCTGTCGGAGCCGGTGTGGAGCAGGATGCTCAGGAAGTCCTGCGGATCGAGGTAGTCAGCCGACCAGCCCAGCAGGAAGGCCTGCAACTGATCCTTGGCGTCGGCAGCGTTCAGCAGCTTGCCCCACTCCATCGGATCCAGGTCGACCTTCACGTTCTTCAGGTTGGTCTGGAACTGGCTCTGCAGGAACTCGGCCAGATGCTGGGCAGTCTCGTTCTTGGCCCGGTAGGTCAGCTTGAAGGAGAGCTGCTTGCCGCCCTCGCCATAGCCGGCCTGCTTCAGCAGATCATTGGCCTTGTTCACGTCGAACTTCAGGCCCTGGACCTTGTCGCCCAGCGAGCCGGGGATCGCAGCCGGCAGGACGCCGTAGGCCGGAATCATGGTGCCGGAGAAGACCACGTCGTTCAGCTTGTCGCGGTCGATGGCGTAGTTGAAGGCCTGACGGATCTTCAGGTCCTGAGCCGGGGCGAAGACCTTCTGGTTGAAGGTGAAGTAGTTAATACGGGCCGAGGGAGCCACCACGACTTCCTTGCCCAGGGTGGGATCCGCCTTGACGGTCTTGAAGTCAGTCGGCGGAATCGGGGACATGTCCAACTGGCCGGCACGGTAGGCCGCCATCTGGGCCTGGTCGGAGCTGATGATCTGGATGTCGACGTTGCCAACCAGGGCCTTGTCGCCGTAGAACTTGTCGTTCCGCTTCAGGGTCAGCTTGGCGCCTTCGGTGTAGCCGGTGAGGCTGAACGCACCGGTGCCGACGGCCACGGAGACGTTAGCCGGCGAAGCGTCGATCGGCTTGTCGGCCGGAGCCTTCGGGCTGACCGGCCAGGCGGTCGGGTAGGTCAGCTTGGCCAGGAAGTAAGCACGAGGCTGGTCGATGTTGATGACCAGGGTCTTGTCGTCCTTGGCCGAGATGCCAGGATTCTTGGTCATGGCATCGTAGGCAGCCTGAATCTGCTTGGTCGCGTCATCCTTGGAGATCTTCTTGGCGTCGACATCCTTGTTAATGGCGTCCTGCTTGTCCAGGAAGTCATGGTAGCCAGCGATGTCGTTCAGGTAAGAGGAAGCAACCGGAGAGTTCAGGGCCGGATTCTCCGCACGGACAATGGAGCGGACATAGTCCTGGGCAGTCACCTTGGTGCCGTCGGTGAAGTAGGCATCCTTCAGGGTGAAGGTGTAGGTCTTGCCGTCGGCGCTGATATCCACCTTGTCGGCCATATCATTCACGACTTCGCCCTTGTCGTTGAAGGTAACCAGACCGCTGTAGATGTTCTGGATCACCTGCGAAGTGGGGACGTCGCTCACCATGGCCGGGTCGAAGGTGGTGGGCTTGTCAACGATGTAGTAATGGAACGTGGTCGTGGGTGCGCCGCCCGCCGCTGCGGCCGGCTGAGTGCTGGTCTTGGCGCCGCCGCATGCAACCAGGAGCGTGGACAGGCCCGCCAGGACCGCCAGCATCTTCACATACTTGAACTGCTTCATGAGTGCCCCTCCTTGTTTGTGTGGATCCTCTCTGTCTGTGATCGAAGCCCGAACTCGGAACCGGCACCTCCTTCGCACATCCCCCTTTTTGGGATACCGCCTGCGCCCGGATACGCTAATCGCCGCCCGGGGGGCGGCGCTCGATCCGGTAGACACAAATAGCTACAGGCGCTACTCTCTCGAATGGGTATGGCGGGAAGGTTTCTCCTATTTTAGGCCATTCCCTGGCGCTTGTGGTAGATTCATTCCTAAACGTATTCTGATATTTACTTAGTGGTGTAAACTGCTAACAGACTACTGAGCAGAACGTTTCCGTATGGTAAGTGATGTTACTTTTGGGCCAACACGGTTATTGAATCGAGTGAAAGAAGGTAGTTCAGCCCGATCTGTATAATTTATCCTGCTATACAAGGGCTCCCAGCGTACAGCCGCCTCCCGGGGTGAAGGGACTCCTTGTTCTCAGGGAGGTATTGCCGTGATCGGGGATCGAATCTGCATCGCACTGGTTGGCGCCGGCCTTACGGGCACACCCCTGCTCCAATCCCTGCTGGCCCAGCCATTTGTCCAGGTCTGTCTGGTCGTTGACCTGATGGATGACGCCCCCGGCATGATCCTGGCCCGCACCCACAACATCCGCACGGCCATCGACCCTACGGCCGTCCTGGAGTTGAAGGAACCGGTCGACCTGGTGCTGAACCTATCGGGCGACCGCCAGGTAGAGGCAGACCTGCGCTCCGCCCTGGAGCAGGTCGGCAACCAGCAGACGGCGATCATGCCCGAGGTCGGTGCTGCCCTCATGCTTTCCATGGTTCGGGGGCAACTGGTCCGGCCGGCACACGGCTAGCAGCCGGGGAACGCGACGGATTACGCGGCTTGGAACAGAAACAACAGAGGCAGCCAATGCGTTGGCTGCCTCTCCTTTTTTGTGTTTTATGCCGCCCGCCTCCGCCAGGACGCCAGCATGCCGCTGAAGGTGGCCGCCCAGGCGGCGACAGCCACCCAGATCTCATAGCTGGCGAAGGTGGTCAGGAAGGTGAACCCGGTGGAATGGCCCAGGGTGGCGCTGGACGCGCCGTACATGCCCAGAGGGAAGACCATGCTCCAATAGGTCGGGTCGTAGCGGATCGGGTCCCGCTTCAATAAATGCCGCCAACTGCCCAGGATCACAAGCATGGGGATCCACCACGTGCCCCAGGCCCAGAGCATCAGCGAGATCCCTTCCACCACCGGACGGGTGGCCTGCATCATGGGCAGGGCCGGCGGCAGGGCGAGAATGCGGGCACCGGCGATCACCGTGATGGCGCAGGCGCCCATAGTGATCCAGTACGGCGGCAGCAGATCGCCCGGTTCGACCGGGTAGAAGAACATCCGGGCCATGATCATCGCCATCAGAATGATGTACAGCAGCACCCCCACGGCCCACAGGGAGACCGCCAGCGCCGCCAGGCCATCGGCCATGCCTGTTCGGTGCAGCGCCACCGTTGCAGAGGCGGCTGCCACCGACTGGGTGCCCACCACCCAGACCAGCCAGACGCCGTTGACCGACCGGAACGGCACCTTCTCCGTCCGCAGATAGAAGCCGGCCGGAATCAGATAGGTCAGCACCAGCCAGGCGAGCAGGGCAACGGCCCACAGGGTCTCGGTGGCCCACCAGGCGCCGGCGGCCGACAGACGAATGGCCAGCACGTTCGACGCAGCCACCACCGTGAAAAAGCCAAAGCCCCGTCCGGGATGGCGCAAGTCCGCCCGGAACTCGGCGGTGAACCGAATCAACCGGTAGAGGTATAGCGGCACCAGGACCGCGTAGGCACCGATCGCCACCGCCAACAGACCGTTGGACAGGGCTGTCAGGCCGAACATCTGCGCCGCCGTCGAGATGATGCCGGTGGCCATCACCAGGGCCAGGTAGCCGGGATGCAGCCACCGGATTCCCTCCGCTCTTGCCAACCGTTGAACCGCTGGAGTGTTCTGCTCGTGCATGGTGTGGCTCCTTCTGCCAGAGATATCGCTCCCATCTTCGCCCGCCCGAGCGAAGAGAGTCAAGTTCCGGAGTTGGCTGTTCTGCAAAGATAGGGACGAGATGGTAGACATGGGGCCGCGCCATCCGGTCTTCGGCGTAGGCGCTGCACAGGATGCCGGCTCGGTTCCGGATCGTATCCTGCAGGGCCTGACCTCTCCCCGCTCCGGCCATCGGCGCCTTCTCCCGCCTGGTTTTGAGTGAACATAGGTATAAAGTGCCACGCATAACGGTCGTTGTAGCCATCTTTTTATAGCTATGATACCATAAACTAAATGACTATGACTGACTATGAGCCATTATACCCGGTTCGGACTGGCTCACAGGCCAGGCAAGGAGGATGGACGAGGATGATGCACGGCCCTTCGCTGACCCGGCCGGATATCCACGCGGAGATTCACGCGGCCGCACTTGCTGAACTGGAGGAGGGTACGGCTGTGCTCCGCCGGCTGATTGAGCGGCAGGATGCCAGCCTGGCGGCCCCTGTAGCCACGGCCCTCATCGAAACCTGGCGCGCCCGGGTGATCGCCCACGCCGATGTGGAAGAGGAGAGCCTCTACCCGTGGCTGCTGGCATCGAATCCGGCGGCCGAGGGTCTGGTCGCGCAGTTGAAGGCGCAGCACGCATTGCTCCGGCGTCTGGCCGCTGAAGCGGCGGCACAGTTGGAGTGCGGGCATTTCGCCGAAGTGCTGCGCCGCCTGGACGCACTGCTCCTTATCAACACCTGCCACGGCGATGACGAGATGCCCCTGATCAAACCGGCCTGAAAGTAACAGTGGAAGGGAGTGCAAAGATGGCAAAGCGGGCAAGTGCCCTGTTGAACGCCCTCACTTACCTGAAGCAGGGTGAGCGCCTGAACCAGGGATGGACGGAAGAGAGTCCCCGGGGACGTGACTGGGAGCAGCTCTATCGCAACCGATGGCAGCATGACAAGGTGGTCCGCTCGACCCACGGCGTCAACTGCACCGGCTCCTGTTCCTGGAAGATCCACGTGAAGGACGGCATCATCACCTGGGAGACACAGGCGACCGACTATCCGTCGCTGGGACCCGACTTCCCGGAGTATGAGCCACGCGGCTGCCCCCGGGGCGCCAGTTTCTCCTGGTACGAGTACAGCCCGGCCCGGGTGAAGTATCCCTACATGCGCGGCACGCTGCTCGAACTTTGGCGGCAGGCGAAGCGGGAGCACGGCGACCCGGTGGCCGCCTGGACGGCGATCATGGCGGATCCGTTGAAGAAGCAGGCATACAAGTCCCGGCGGGGCAAGGGCGGCCTGGTGCGCGCCTCCTGGGAAGAGGTCGTGGAGTTGATCGCCGCCGCCAGCATCTACACCATCAAGCAGTATGGGCCGGATCGTCTGGTGGGTTTCTCGCCGATTCCGGCGATGTCGATGGTGAGCTACGCCGCCGGCGCCCGCTTCCTCTCCCTGGCGGGCGGCACGATTCTCTCGTTCTACGACTGGTATGCCGACCTGCCCATCGCCTCCCCGCAGATCTGGGGCGACCAGACCGATGTGCCGGAGTCGGCCGACTGGTACAACACGGACTACCTGATCATCTGGGGCTCCAACCTGCCCATGACCCGGACCCCGGACGCCCACTTCATGACCGAGAGCCGGTACAAGGGCACCCGGGTCGCCGCCGTCGCCCCCGACTATGCCGAGTATGTGAAATTCGCCGACACCTGGCTCCCGGCCCGGGCCGGCACCGACGCCGCCCTGGCCATGGCCATGACCCATGTGATCCTGCAGGAGTTCTATGTCGATCACCCGACCGAGTACTTCCTGGAGTATGCCAAGCGATTCACCGATCTGCCGTTCCTGGTGCGCCTTACCCCGAAGGGCGAGGCCTACGCCTCCGACCGGTTCCTCCACCTGGCCGACCTGGGCGGCACCGCCGCCAAGGGCGAGTGGAAAACGATGGTATGGGACCAGGTGGCGGGAAGACCCACCTGTCCCAACGGTACCATTGGCTCCCGCTGGGATGATTCGGGCCAGTGGAATCTGAAGCTGGAAGATGCCCAGGGCAACCCGGTCACCCCCACCCTCACCTTCCTGGGACAGCAAGATGCCACCGTGCCGGTGGATTTCCCCTACTTCGGCGGGGCGAAGGGCGATCTGGTCCGGCGCCATGTGCCGGTGAAGTCGCTGCGCATCGGTGATGAACAGGTGCTGGTGACCACGGTCTTCGACCTGTTCGCCGCCCACACAGGCGTGGGACGGGGGCTGCCCGGCGACTACCCGGAGAGCTACGACGACCAGCGGCCCTACACGCCCGCCTGGGCTGAGGCGATCACCGGCGTCCCCAGAGCAACCGCCATTCAGGTGGCCCGGGAGTTCGCCAACACCGCCGCCCGCACCCGGGGCCGGGCGATGATCGCCATGGGCGCCGGCATCAACCACTGGTACCACTCAGACGTGATCTACCGGGCGATCATCAACCTGGTGATGCTGACCGGCAGCCAGGGCCGAAACGGCGGCGGCTGGGCGCACTACGTGGGCCAGGAGAAGGTCCGACCGCAGGAGGGCTTTGCCACGCTGGCCTTTGCCCTGGACTGGAACCCGGGCACCCGGCACCAGAACGGCACCAGCTTCTTCTACTTTGCCACGGACCAGTTCCGCTACGAGGAGAAGGCGCCGGTCGACCTGGGCTGGCCCGGCGGCGGCAAGTTCAGTGCCATGCACCCGGCCGATGTGAACGCCATGGCTGCCCGGTTGGGCTGGCTCCCCTTCTATCCCCAGTTCAAGGAGAACTCGCTGGAGACGGTGCGCAAGGCCAGGGCGGCAGGCGCTGTCACCGACGGAGAGGTTGCCGCCCATGTGGCGCAGCGGCTGGTCCAGGGCGATCTCTCCTTTGCCGTGGACAAGCCCGATGATGTGGCCAACTTCCCCCGGCTCATGTTCGTCTGGCGGGCCAACCTGCTGACCTCCTCCGGCAAGGGCCACGAGTACTTCCTGAAGCACCTGCTGGGCACCAGCGGCCATGTGCTGACGGGCCCGGAGCACGCCTGGCAGCCGGAGTCGATCGAACTGGACCCCCTGCCCGAAAATGGCAAGCTGGATCTGCTGGTCGATATCGACTTCCGCATGACGGGCACCACCCTTTACTCCGACATCATCCTCCCGGCGGCCACGTGGTACGAGAAGCACGACATCTCGTCCACCGACATGCACCCCTTCGTCCACCCGTTCAACCCGGCGATCAACCCACCCTGGGAGGCAAAGACCGACTTCGATACCTTCAAGGCTGTGGCCGCCAAGTTCACGGAGCTGGCCGCACAGCACCTGCCGGCACAGGAAGATCTCCTGATGGCGCCGCTGAACCACGATACGGCCGCCGAGATCGCCCAGCCGGACGGCAAGGTGCGGGACTGGCGCAAGGGCGAGATTCCGGCGGTGCCGGGCCAGAGCATGCCCCGGTTTGTGCCGGTCCAGCGGGACTATCCGCACCTCTATGACCAGTTCATCGCGATCGGGCCCCGGGCGGCCACCGCCATCGCCGCCAAGGGGTTGGCCGTGCCCAGCGGCGACGCCTACAACCACCTGAAGCACCAGCTGGGAACGGTGAAGCGGACGGGCCCTGCCCAGGACCGCCCCAGCATCGACCAGGCGGTCAAGTTCGCCGACGCCATCCTCGCCCTGTCGGGGCCAACCAACGGCCAGCGGGCCGTGGCCGGGTGGAAGGCGATGGAGAAGGCGACCGGCCTCACCGGCCTGGCCGAGATTGCAGCCGGGCGGGCCGACGAGTCCATGACCGTGCAGGAACTGACGGTGCAGCCCCGCACGGCCATTGCGGCACCGGTCTGGTCCGGTCTGGAGAGCCACGAGCGGCGCTACTCGCCCTTCACGTCGAACGTCGACTTCGGTCTGCCCTGGCATACCCTGACCGGCCGGCAGCATTTCTACGTCGACCATGAAGTGATGCTGGACTTCGGCGAGGGCTTCCCCACGTACCGCCCGCCGCTGGTGATGGCCCCGTTCCCGGCCGGTGCTGATGCCCCGGCCGAGAATGGCCGGCAGGTGGTCGTGCGCTATATCACGCCGCACAACAAGTGGTCGATCCACTCCACCTATGGCGATACCGGCCCCATGCTGACGCTGTTCCGGGGCGGACAGACCATCTGGCTCTCCGTCGAA
Organism: Mycobacterium leprae; assembly: GCA_050262655.1. Classification (GTDB taxonomy): domain Bacteria; phylum Bacillota; class Sulfobacillia; order Symbiobacteriales; family Symbiobacteriaceae; genus DASXVX01. The sequence continues at coordinate 7,982 of JBLNEM010000074.1, forward strand.
GATGCTGCCACCATCGGCGTCAAGGACAACGATTGGGTCGAGGTCTACAACCAGAACGGCGTGATCGCTTGCCGGGCCGTGGTCTCGCACCGCGTGCCGGCAGGGCTTTCGATCATGTACCACGCCCAGGACCGCCACGTAGGCGTGCCTGGCACGGCGATCACGAAGGACCGGGGCGGCGCCCACAACTCCGTCACCCGTCTGATTCCGAAACCCACCCACATGATCGGCGGCTATGCCCAGCTCAGCTATGGCTTTAACTACTACGGGCCGACCGGACACCAGCGTGATGCCGTCACGGTGATCCGTCCGCTGCGGGAGGTGCGCTGGCTTGAAGATTAAGGCTCAAGTGGCCATGGTGATGAACCTGGACAAATGCATCGGCTGCCATACTTGCAGTGTGACCTGTAAGAACACCTGGACCAACCGGTCGGGTGCCGAGTACATGTGGTTCAACAACGTCGAGACCAAGCCCGGTGTGGGTTATCCCCGGGCGTGGGAGGATCAGGAGAAGTACCGGGGCGGGTGGAAGCTCTCCCGCTCCGGCAAGCTGACCCTGAAGGCCGGCAGCCCGGTGGAGAAGTTCCTCACCCTCTTTCATAACCCCGACCTGCCGGAGATCGACGAGTACTATGAGCCCTGGACTTATGACTACGCCAAGCTCCTGAACAGCCCGCCGGTGGAGCACCAGCCGGTGGCCCGGCCATACTCTCTGCTGACCGGGGAGCCCATGGACGCCCCGCAGTGGGGCCCCAACTGGGAAGATGACCTGGCCGGTGCCCCGGAGCATGCCCACGGCGATGCCAACCTGAAGGGCCTCGAGGAGCAGATCGCCTTCGAGTATGAACAGGCCTTCATGTTCTACCTGCCCCGGATTTGCGAGCACTGCCTCAACCCCGCCTGCGTCGCAGCCTGCCCATCGGGCGCCATGTACAAGCGGGAGGAGGACGGCATCGTGCTGGTGGATCAGGAGGCCTGCCGGGGCTGGCGCTTCTGCGTCTCCGCCTGTCCTTACAAGAAGGTCTACTTCAACTGGCAGACCCACAAGGCCGAGAAGTGCACCTTCTGCTATCCCCGCATCGAAGCCGGGCTGCCCACCATCTGCTCCGAGACCTGTGTCGGCCGCATTCGCTACCTGGGGGTCATCTTCTACGATGCCGACCAGTTGAAGGCGGCGGCCAGTGTCACCGACGAGAAGGCGCTGCTGGCGGCGCAGAAGGCCTGCTTCCTGAACCCGTATGATCCGGCGGTGATTGCGGCGGCCAGGGAAGCGGGCATCAACGATGCGTGGATTGAGGCGGCCCAGAATTCGCCGGTCTACAAGATGGCGATCGATTGGGGCATCGCCCTGCCCCTGCATCCGGAGTATCGGACCCTCCCTATGGTCTGGTATGTACCGCCGCTGTCGCCGATCTACACCCGGGCGGAGGCGCACGGCGATGCGGTGACCGCAGCCGAACTGCTGCCGGCCATCGAGCAGATGCGGATCCCCATGGAGTATCTGGCCAACCTGCTGACGGCCGGCGATGTGGACGTGATCCGCACCGTGCTGCGCAGACTGGCTGCCATGCGGGCGACCATGCGGGCCCGGAACCTGGGACTGGAGCAGGATCCGGCGCTGCTACAGGCCGCCGGCATCAGCCAGGGAACGGTCGACGAGATGGTCCGGCTCCTGAGCGTGGCCAAATACAACGAGCGGTTTGTCGTGCCCACCGCCCGGCGGGAGGGCGAGCCGGACCTGCAGGCGATGCAGGGGGGCTGCAGCCTGGATGGCATTGCACCGGCGGAAGGGCCGCAGGCGATGATCCCCCTGTCGCAGCTGGAGGTGGGCGAGAAATGACGCCAGAACAGCTCACGCTCAAATTGGCGGCGCTCTGTCTGCAGTACCCCGGCCCCGGCTTTGAGGCCGTGTTGGCGGCAGTGGCCGAGGCGGTGCCGGACGC
>JBLNEM010000075.1:0-3476 GCA_050262655.1 Mycobacterium leprae
GTGCCCACGTGGTTGGAGGAGCGGATGATCTGTCCGTTGGCGCCGTTGGAGGAGAGGCGCTTGAAGTACTGGACCTGAAGCGGCTCATAGGTGGGCCAGGGTGGAGTCTGAACACCGGTCGGAATCGAGAGGTCATACAGCTTCACGACGGGACACTTCCCTTCCCAGATAATAGAACGCCAGCAGCGCACCCGAGGCCCAGTCGGCACCGGAAGTGGCGCCATGACTCAGGACAGGCCCCGGGTCTGCGCCTTGCCCGCGCAGCAGTTGGTCCACGAATTGCAGGGCATGCTCCTGGGCCACGCCCATGGTAGCCCAGTGCAGGAAGTGGCGGCTGAGGGGCGTTGTGGCCAGAGGCGGTAGGCTGCGAATCGTTGTGCACAGTTCGGCCGCCGCTTTGTGGCCTGCCCGCACCAGGGTACAGGTGAAACCGCAGAGCAGATCGTCGCCGCTGGGGGTGGCGCCGGGGCCCAACCCCGCCAGCCGGAGAACAGCCGTTGCCAGATCGCCGGCCAGCAGCAGCCGGATCCCTTGCAGGCCCATCTGCAGGAGCACATCTGCTGTCCGATCCGGCTGCCGCCCCTTTGGTTCAGGGATGCCCAGCACGGAGAGCACAGCAGGGAGCAGGCCGGCCGGATTGCCCTCGGCAGCCAGCGCCGCACTCACACCGGACAGTACTTGCGGATCGACCGCCCGCTCCACCCGCCCGGGGGGCGCCTGCGGCACCCACAGGGCCGCGCCGTCGAGCCGGACGGTGCACCCGGGTCCCCGGAGCAAGTGGTGGGCCAGCGTCACCCGCTCGCCCGGCGACCACGTCAGAGGCCATGGCGCCGGCACCAGCACCGCCCCGGGGCCGTTGCCCAGGACGGGATCGAGCAGGCTCACCAGCGCCCCGCCCTCCATCGCCAGGTTGACCGCCTGCCGGTGGTTGCTCAGCACCCTGCCAGTTCCGGCGGCGGCGAGCAGGGGCTCGTGCACGGAACAGGCCTGGTAGATCATCGCCACGCCTCGGCCGCAGCCAGCAGGGCATCGGCAAAGATGTTGGCCGGCGGATTGACCAACCCCGCACCCACCTGCCCGATGCCGGGCAGACGGTGTGCCACGCCGGTGTTGATCGACGGCAGCACGCCGGTCTCCACCACCTTCCGGGCATCGATCGCCGTAGGCGTCCCCCGAAAGCCCAGTGCCGGAATCGTATACTGCCGGTTTTCGGCCACCGTGATCTCGTACATCTTCAGCGTCAGTTCCAGGGCCATGTCAGGGGTGCCGCCGACGAACTGCACAATCGCCGGCGCCGCTGCCATGGCAAAGCCGCCGATGCCCGAGGTCTCGGTGATCACCGAGTCGCCGATGTCCGGGTTGGCGTCCGCCTCCGTGAAACCAGGGAAGTAGAGCGCCTTCACCATCTGCGCCGGACCCACGAACCAGCGGTCGGGCAGCCCCGACAGCTGCAGGCCAAACTCGTAGCCGTTGCGGGACATACAGGTGACCACCGTGGAGTTGGGCACGCCTTTGGCTGCGTCCAGCGTCGCTTTGGCGGCGGACATGGAGAGGTTCAGATAGAAGATCTCGTTGTGGCCGATGAAGTCGATGATCCGGGCCAACGGTTCCGGGGCCAGACCGGCGGTAACCAGATGCGGCGCCAGTTCCCGCAGGAGCAGTGCGCCCGCAGCCTTGTTCCGGTTATGCCCTTCGTCGCCCATATGCATCGCCTGTGCGGTGATGGCCCGCAGGTCGAGCCCCCCGGCGGCACGTACCGCCTGGCGCAGTGCGCCGGCCACCTCCGTGTTGATCCAGCGGAGCCGTGCGAGCACCTCGGGCGCATAGGCGCCCATGCGCAGCACCTTGCCGTAGCCTTCGTTCAGGTTGCAGTAAGCCCGGGTCCCGTAGGCCTTGTTCTCGACCACGAAGACGGCCGTGGAGTACGAGGAAACGCCGGCCATGGGACCCACGAAGCCCACGTCGTTATTGGCCCGGAAGGTGATCTCACCGGCGGCGGCCAGCGCCTCGGCCTCTGCCGACGTCTCCGCCAGCCCCTCCAGGATCAGGGCGCCGATCACCGCACCCTTCTGGGGGCCCGCCATGGTCGCCCACCCGACGGGGGGCCCGGCATGCAGAATGGTGCGCCGGGTCATCCCCGGCACCACTTCGCCAGCCGTGCGCACATCGACCCAGACGGGATGGCCGTTCAGGATGATATCGGCGGCCTTCTGGTTCGCTTCATCCACCTCGGCCGTCGAGAGCCTCTCCAGGGCATCCAGCACGGCGGCGTTGCCACCAGCCGGCGGCTGCCACTGCAGGTGCGTCACGGCCACTCCTTGGGCCCGCAATGCTTCGGCGAAGTGGGGCGTGCCCACGTTCAGTACCTTCAGTCCCTTGCCGAACATCTGGCTCACAGCCTCCTTCCGGCCAGCGTCGCGGCCACCACTTCAGCCGCCCGGCGGGCCGTGGGCGCCACATGGGCCCCCGCCTCCCGCAGACGGGCCGATTGGGCGCTGAGCCCCTGCGGGTCTGCCTCGGTGCCGGAGACCGAAGCAACCACCACCACGCCCCGCTGCACCGCCTCCCGAATGGCGCCGGCCAGACTGCCGGCCGGGTCTGCCGCCGCACCGTGTCCCAGCACGATATCCAGCAGAAGGACGGCGGTCTCCGGGTCTGCCGCCTCCTCCAGGAGGCGCATGCGCCGCAGGGTGGCGTCGATCATCGGATGCGGCCGCCCTCGGGTGAACTCGTCGTCGCCCATATCCACCAGCGTGTGGCCAACGCTCCTGGCAGCGCCGCCCCGATGGGACGGGTCGTGGTGCACGTTGCAGGTGACCGGACCCAGTGCACCCTCCAGGATCGCCAGGGCCTGATCGCAGAGCGTGCCGCCGGAGAAGAGCCCACGCACGTACCGGCGGCCCTCGCCGACCGGGAGCGGGGTCACCGCTCCGCCGTAGCCCAGGCGGGCGTACAGTGCGGCCTCGGCCTCGCCGGTGGCCAGGCCGACGGCCTTCACGGCGGTATCATCCATCGACAGGGACTCCTTGCCACCCAGGAAGCAGACCACCACCGGCTTGCCGCCCGAACCGGCGACGGCGAGGACCTTGTAGGCCACTTCGGGAGCGGGCGGCTTGGAGACCAGGACGATCACTTTGGTATCGGGATCCGCCTGGAGCAGCCTGAGCCCATCCATCACCATGACGCCGCCGACCGCAGGCGAAAGGTCACGGCCACCGGTGCCGATCAGCTGGGAGACGCCGCTGCCCAGCCGGTCGATCAGGCAGGAGATCTCCTGGGCGCCGGTGCCCGAAGCCGCCACGATGCCGATCGGCCCCCGGCGTACCCCGTTGGCAAAGCCGAGCCCGACGCCGTCCAGGATGGCGGTGCCGCAGTCCGGCCCCATCAACAGGAGGCCCTGGGCGTGGGCCTGCTGCTTCAGGGCAATCTCCGACTCCAGAGAGACGTTGTCGCTGTACAGCATCACGTGCAGGCCC
>JBLNEM010000076.1:0-4108 GCA_050262655.1 Mycobacterium leprae
TTGACTCGGACCTGATCGACGGCCCAGACGGCGCTCCGTGCGACATGGGTGTTGCAGATGCTCGCCAGTGAGGCGGAGCCCATCCCCTTGACCATGCTGCCAGATAGTTGTGCGACCGGGAAGGTGACAGTCTCTCTTCGCCAGGTGTCTGCGCCGCCGCCCTTGAGTGTGAATGCAACCGTCCCGGTGAGGATCATCAGGCGGGTGACGTTCGGCATGTCGGCGACAGGCAACTCGATGCAATCGGCACCCACGATCTGGTCGGGCGTGAACGACATGGCTTCATCTCCTTATATGTAGGTAACATTGCGGGCTGGTGGTTCTGTCTCATCACGGGATGCGGTCGATCAACTCCCGGATCTTGTCTCGCACCCAGTAGGTCGCCGGGCCGTCGCAGTTGCCGAGAGCGACGACGACGTAGCCCCGATCCGGGAAGATGTCCAGGTAGGTGCTGATGCCGGGATGGCCGCCGGCGTGGCCTACGACTCGGCTGCGATGGGTCTCTTGCGCTTCGAAACCATAGGCGTAGTGGTGATCCCCCGACTTGTTGGTCACCAGCAGCTCGGTGAGTTCGGGGGAAAGCAGCCGGTGGGCCATTAGAGCTTCCGCAAAGCCAAGCAGATCCGGGGCAGTCGAGAACCCACCGCCGGCAGGGCCGCCCTTGGCGACATGCTTCAGGAGGATGTTGAATAGACGGTCGGGGTGGAACTGGTCGCGATAGTCGATGTGGGTGTAGCCCATCGCAAGGTTCGGTACATCTTCATCCACCGGATAGGCATCCGTATCCACCATGCCGGCCGGGCGATAGACATGATCCCGGACGTAGTCGAAATAGTCTTCTCCCGAAACGGCCTCGATGATCGCCCCCAGGAGCACGAATGCGTTGTTCCCATACTGATACCGCTCGCCCGGCTGGTAGGTCAGCGGCTCATCCTGGAAGAGCGGCAGGAAGTCGGCTACCGTCCGCAGCCGGGCTTTGGCCTGCTGCCACTGCTCGTTCCAGAACGAGCCCAGCCCGGAAGTGTGGCTGAGCAGGTGATGAATCGTGATCTGATCGGCGGCGGGCTTCGGGTAATGGGGCAAGTGTCTGGCCACGGGATCCGTCAGGTTCAGCTTGCCCTCCTGTACCAGTTGCAGAGTGGCCACGGCTGTAAACATCTTGTTCATGGAGGCCAGATTGAACTTGGTGTCGATGCGGTTCGGAATCTGGTAGGCACGGCTGGCGAGTCCCCAGGCCTCTTGTAGGAGGGGAACTCCATCTTTGGCAATCAGGAGGCTTCCCGAGAAGCGCTCCTTCTGGGCCAGTGCCTGGAGCAACTCGCTGCTTGTCCGGAGCATCTCCTGCTCGGTCAGGGCAGGCAGCGGCGGCAGGTCGGCGGGGCGAAGAATCGCGTATGGCCAGAGGAACTCAATCCGGTGTGGCGGCTCTGGCGATACGCCGATCTCGAACTTGATATAGAGATCATACGGCTCCGACTGAGCCACCATGGTCAGGCGGTAGTCCGTCGATTCTACGACCCGGATGAACTGCAGCCGCAAGCCCCCGAAATCGTGGAGATAGTTGCCGTAGGCCGCTTCCAGCCAGGGCTCATCTCGCCCCTCGTGCTCCGCAATGTGCGGGCCAATCCGTTCGGGGGCGGGGGTGCGCAGGAAGTCCAGGAAAGCCTGCAGCTGTTGGCCCGCAGGTGTGGTGGGTATCAAAGTGGTTAGCCCCCTTTTGTTATGTTGCTTTCGGTGTCGACGACCGGAATGGGCCTGGCTTCGCCTGATCCATTTATCACAGCGCCTTCCGCCAGGATTTTGATGGCCCAGAGGAAAACCCGCGTAAAAATCCTGGCGGAGCCACCCAAAAATGCCCTGGAAGTGGATCAGTCTACTCTTTCCAACAGCTTTTTAACGCGTAGAGGCGCCTTAGCCTTTAAAAAACTGGCGGAGCGATCACCCAGCGCGTCAGGCACAGGGTCGGAACCAGCCTGGCCGCCCCACCATCCCGACGGGCTGCCTCGCCCCTACCACCGCCGCAGGCGTAACCCCCTTGGACGCCTCTGGCAAATCGACCACGGTAGGTGTATACTTATTGCACAGAAATGTTATCAAACCAACCCAAGGAGGTATGCAATATGGCGGATCTGCACTTTGGCATAGAGGTTTCCTGGCGGGGGACTGGCAAAGAGGGCGAAGGGATCGTTCACACCGGGGGTCAGACGGTTTTGGTCTCCGGCCCGGCGTCGATGGGCGGCAAGGGTGTTGGCTCCAGCCCGGAGGAACTGCTGATGTCCGGGATCACGGCCTGCTACAGCGCCACGCTCTTTGCCGTTTTGAAGCGGGCTGGTCTGCCGGTCGCCAGCGTCTCCGTGAAGACCGATGGTGTGGTCAGCGACTACCCCGCGGCGGCCAAGTTTGACAAACTGACGGTCAGCCCCACCATTCGCGGCGGCGACCCGGAGCAGGTGGAAGCCTATCGGGAGCAGGCCGAAGTGGCTCGGGCGCGGTGCTTCGTGGGCAAGACGGTGGCCGGCAACATGATCTACCGTGTCGGCGACGTGCAGGTGGAGGCGTAGACTAGAGAACGGGCGGCATGTGGAAGGTGCCGTCTTCCGCCCGCTTCACCTCACGTACCGCTACGATGGCATCTCGATTAAGCGGGCCGTAGATGTGCGGGTAGATCTGGGCCGGGTCGTCATACCGGACCGGGGACGTCACCCGGTCCTGATCGATGTAGAGAACGACGAAGGGCTCGGGGTTCTTTCTGTAGACAATCGTCAGAATGATGGAGACCGCTTCACGGCCGTCGGTGCAATGGATGAAACCATCCTGCGCAAACTCGGGTGGCCGATACGGCTGCGACGGGTCCAGGCTTTCGAAGTAGCGTTTCGGGGTACCATGATAGGTGAGGTTCATGACGGCGCCTCCTGAGGGAAATGGCGTAAAATTCGCCTCTGTCGCTGTCCGTTCCTGCCGCCTGCTGGCAGAAGGTACCGGGGCGAATCAGGGAGAACCTAATGCTCGGAGGGATGCGTCATGAGACCCGAAACTGAACAAGAACGCGCCGAGCGCCACCAGCGCAGCATCGAGGCTTATCGGCAGTTGGTCGATCCGGCCAATCCGCCGAAGGGGCCCTATCTGTTTGAACACCACTTCCACTCATCCGATGACGGCGATATCTCCGGTCTCCTGGGGCTGCTGGAGGATGAGATGGGCTTCAAGGGCGAGGTTTTCGCCTACAGCCCGGACGATCAGGAGCGCCCCTGGACGGTGGTGGCCGTAAAGACCGACCGGCTGGAAGAAGCACGGGTGCTGGCGCTCTCCGATGAGATGGAGCGGCTGGCCCGGCAGTATGACGTGATCTACGACGGGTGGGTCACCCGAGTCGAAGAGAGAAAGGCATAGTCCATGAACCCTCACGGCAAGGCTGTGGGGGTTCATTTCATATTTTGGCAAGGCTCTTCCGTTGCTCTGGTGTTTCGTTACCGCCGCACGTGCCAAAAGGTTCTAGCATGAGCCGCAGCCTTTGAACGCACCATAGTACCAGCAACATAAAAAGGAGGGCATTCGAAGGTGGCCAATAACAACAACAACGAGATCCTGATCAACCAGGCCCGTGCCGCTCTGGAGAACCTGAAGAACGAGACTGCGACCGAGTTGGGGATCGCGAACTACCAGAACCAGTACAAGGGCGATCTGCCCAGCCGGGTGAACGGTTCCGTCGGTGGTTACATGGTCAAGAAGATGATCGCCCTCGCCGAGTCTCAGCTTGGTGGCCAGGGCACCCTGTAAGTCGTAGCAGGCTTTAGGAGGAGACACCATGGCTAACTTCTTCCCGGGCACCACAAATACAGCCGGCGGCGGTGGCGGCGGAAACAACGAGATCCTCGTCAACCAGGCTCGCTCCGCCCTGGAGAACCTGAAGAACCAGACTGCCGCTGAGTTGGGCATTCAGAACTACCAGACCCAATACAAGGGCGATTTACCCAGCCGGGTTAATGGCTCTGTAGGCGGGTTCATGGTGAAGAAGATGATCGCTCTGGCTGAACAGCAACTGAGTGGAAACGCCACTCGTTAACGACTGCCTAGAAAGGACGGGGCGGACAAGATCCGCCCCGTCTTC
>JBLNEM010000077.1:0-4589 GCA_050262655.1 Mycobacterium leprae
CACACCGATAATAATCAGGAGACCTCCCCAGAACTGCCGTTTCATTTTACGACGCCCCTTTCGATGATCCGCTACCGAATCTGGTATCAGCGTACCAAACCCCAAAGGCCTGTCACAGGTACAGGAGTGTGAATCCGCATCGTACTTAGGTACGAGAAGCACGAGAGGGAGGCGACGCAGTCGCCCCCCTCCTCCTTTTTACGCTGTGACCCGACGGTGACGGGGGTCTTGCAGCAGGCGGTGGAGGGCATCTTCGGCGGCGGGGACGTCGCCGTGCCACTGGGTGGGATGCTGGACCTCCAGTTCCTTCTCGTTGCCCTTCCCGGTGATCAGGACGATATCGCCGGTGTCGGCCATGTTGATTGCGGTAGCGATGGCCTCTACCCGGTCCTCGATCATCAGCAGTTCGACACCGTCGCGCTGCACGCCGGAGGCGATCTCTCGGGCGATCTGCATGGGATCTTCCGTGCGCGGATCCTCTTCGGTGAGGAGCAGGACGTCGCAGTACTGGCCGGCGACCCGCCCCATGTCAGGGCGCTTGCTGTGATCCCGGTGACCGGCCGAGCCGAACACCATCAGCGCACGACGGCCGGGCTGCTTGAGACGGGCCACGTCCGACAGCAGCTTCTCAAACCCGTCCGGCGTATGGGCATAGTCCACGACCACCGTAAAGTCCTGGCCGCAGTCCACCCGTTCAAACCGCCCGGGGGCCCCCTTGGCCGTACGCATGGCCATGGCCCCTACGGAGAGGCCGTAACCCAGCGCCATGCTGGTCGCAATGGCCGCCAGGGCGTTGCTTACGTTGTAAGCCCCAAACAGATAGGGCGCCTCCACCTGCGCCTCGCCAATCGGGGTAACTACCCGATAGCTGGCCCCGACCGCAGTAAGGTTCACATCCTCGGCGCGGACGACCGCACTCGGCGAGAAACCGTAGGTCAGAATCCGCACGCCGGTCGGAACCTCTGCCACCATGCGGGCGCCGTAGGGATCATCGATATTGATCACCGCGACCGCCCCGGGCCGCAGCATCCGCATCAGTTGCGCCTTGGCGGCAAAGTAGCTCTCCATGTCATGATGGTAATCCAGATGTTCGTGCGTCAGGTTGGTGTAAATAGCCACGTCGAAGCGGCAGTGGGCCACCCGATGCTGCTCCAGTGCATGAGAGGTAACTTCCATGGCCACCACATCGGCCTTCTGCCGTACCATTTCGGCCAACAGCCGCTGCACGACCGGCGATTCCGGCGTGGTGAACCCGCTCTTCTCCTCCAACACCTCACCGCCCAGCATCATGCCAGCCGTGCCGATGACACCGGGCAGTCGCCCCGCAGCCATTGCGACCGCCTGTACCAGGAAGGCAATGGTCGTCTTGCCGTTGGTGCCGGTGATGCCGACCATTTTCACCTTGCGCGAAGGCGAGCCGTAAAACCGGTCGGCCAGCGCGCTGAGGGCGAAGCGGGCGTTCGGCACCAGCAGGACGCCGATACCCTCGGGTGCGGTGAAAGGGCGCTCCGCCACGACCGCAACCGCGCCACTGGCGATGGCCTGCGCAATGAACTGATGGCCGTCGACCTGGGTCCCGGGAATCGAGACAAAGATGTCACCCGGCTTTACCTGACGGGAATCGCTGACCACTCCCGTTACATCCACGTCGGGCACAAAAACCGGGCGAGTATCGTCCGGGAGTGCCATTACGAGTTCCTTTAGGTTCAAAGAAATATCCCTCCGTAATAAGCAGAAAGGGGGCCGGGTGGCGCCGATTCCGATATGTGCTAAGGAGTTCTACAACATTCGACATTATCCTCCAGAGGGGGCTGGAGCCTGAAAGCAGTAGGGCGCCGCTCATTTTCGCTGCCACATAAAAGGAAAGTATCCATGTTTTGGCGAATCAAGTCTCTGCCTTCATCACACGGCAAGGAGGTAACAGCGATGAGCAAACCGCTGAATCCCGGTCCACCCCTTGTGGCGGGAGACGAGTTCTGCCCAGACGCTCCGCCCACCATTGCTGGGTACATCAAGGCCTCTCTGGCCGCACTCCTGGTCGTGGCTGCCGGCGCTGCTGCCAGCCTGGCCCTGGCCCTTTACACGGGCCACTTCTACGCCGCTGTGGTTGCGGTCACCGGTCTGTTTGCCGGCTGGTTCATTCGCCTCGCAGCGGACTGCCGTCGCTCCCTGGTGCTGGGCATCATGGCCGCGAGCACCACGCTCTGTTCACTGGTTGGTGGTTACGGCCTGCTCCTGCTGCCGCTGGTAAACGCCGGTGCCACAACCATCACTTCTGCCCCCTGGTCTTACCTGCTGTCCACCGCCGCTGGTCTCTTCCTGGCCTACCGGATCGCAGGCCCCCGTTATGGTGGCCGTTCCATCTGACACTGTCGACCACGAGCGCCTGACTTAAACCATCAGGCGCTCTCCTTCTTCCACAAATTACCGTACCCTTTCCATTTTCAAACCTGGAACGTATCTGCTGGGCGCGGCGTCTAAAAAGTATGGGATTCGTTGGAGGTGAGATCCGGTTGCTGCACAAACGCTCCCGGCTGGCTGTTCTGGCCAGCCTGCCACTTCTGGTCTCGTCCCTGCTGCCGGTTGGGGCTACTGCGGCAGCCCCGGTCCGTGTGATACTGGACGGACGGGTTCTTCAGCTAGATCCCGCCCCTACCATTGTGGATGGCCGCACACTGGTGCCGCTGCGCGGTGTATTTGAGGCAATGGGCGCAACGCCCATCTGGAACGGTGAAGATCGCTCGGTTGAGGTTGTGCGCTCCTGGCAGTACTTGCGGCTGCGAATCGACCGCCGCCTGGCCTGCCTGAGTCGGGACTGCACCAATGCTGCCGTGCTTGATGTCCCCGCCCAGATCGTGAGCGATCGAACTTACGTGCCCATTCGGTTTGTGGCCCAGGCCATGGGCGCCAATGTGGCCTGGGATGACAGCCAACGGGCGGTTGTGATCAACACCAGCAAGTCGGCGGAAAACACGGCCAGTCCCCTGACCATTCCTTCGGTAAAGCCCGGGCAGGTTATCTCCGGCCCGATCAACCTGCAGACTACCGGAGTGCCCGGTACCAGCGTTCAGTTCCTACTGCTGGACCCGGCTACCGGAAGTGGCCCCATCGTGGCAGCCGGGAGTGACGTCGGGGGATCGTACACCTATACGCCCGAGCCTACCGTGTCAGGTGCCCGCCTCCTGGTGGCGGCCGTCAGGGATGCCGCCGGTAAGGTTACCTACTCGGACCCGGTCAGCGTGCGCCTGGCGCCGGACCCGACTGTACAGGTCACCGGCCTTCAGCCTAACGGGGAAGTCGACGGCCCGATCTCGTTCGGTAGCGCAGCAAACTTCGTCGCGGCACGGGTGGCATTCAAGTTGATCGCCCCCGATAACAGCACCGAGGACCTGGGCACCGCCGGCCCCGGGGATCAGATCACCTGGTACCCACAAGTCGGGCAGAATGGGCCCAAATCGATTCAGGCCGTGGCCTATGACCGCGCCGGCAAGGCCTACCCGTCGGTGCCGGTGCCGGTTCAGGTCAACTCCGGCTACCGCACGGTCTTTAGCGGGGTGTCCGCCGGTGACGTCCTGGCGGGTCCCGTCACCTTCCGGGTCGCCGGCAACTACCCCATTGAGTCAGTCAAGTATATCCTTGATGGTGTCGTTTTCGGCTGGGGATTCAACAAGGCCTGGAACATCACGCCCGACAACAACGGGCCGCATACGCTGTCGGTCGAGATCGGTGGCAAGGACGGAGTGGTCCGGACGGTCGGCCCGGTTAACTTCACCGTGAATGCCAAGCCCCAGGTCTGGCTCCATGGCGTCGGCCCCGATCAAGTTGTGACCGGTCCGCTGGACCTCAGCGTGACCAGCAATGTGCCGCTCTCCACGATCGAGTACTGGGTGAAACAGGGGAACGGCCAGATGCTCCCCGTCGGCGGGTCCAAACCGGACGGCTCTTTCCATTGGACACCCAACGCTGCTGGCAATTACACCGTTGAGGGCGTGATCGTCACCGCAGCGGGCCAATCGCTCTACACCGACCCGGTCAGTTTCCGGGTCTACCTGGGCACGGTATATGGCCCCAAACCCCTCACCAGTAAGGATGAGTTCAAGGGTCTGGCCACCCAACTGGCGATCGCCAACTACCGCGAAACCGGCATTGCGGCCTCCCTCCAGGTGGCACAGGCGTTGCTGGAGACCGGCTGGGGCCAATCGGTGCCGGTCGACAAATACACCGGGCAGTTCTCCTACAACCTCTTCGGCATGAAAGGCACCGGCCCGGCCGGTTCGATCATCTCGAACACGTGGGAAGAGTACAACGGGCTGACTTACCGGGTAGATGCCAACTTCCGTGCCTACCATAACGTCGCCGAAAACTGGCGGGATCACAGCGACCTGCTGCTGACCAGGGCCTGGTATGCGCCCTTCCGGGCGGTGATGAGCAACCCCGTGCTGGGTGCCTGGGGGTTGAAGCGCAGCGGCTATGCAACGGACTCGCAGTACCCCACGAAGCTGATCAATATCATGAACCAGTACGACCTGTTCAAGCTGGATAACATCGAGCTCTAACAAGAAGACGGTGCCCTTCAACGAAGGGCACCG
>JBLNEM010000078.1:0-15625 GCA_050262655.1 Mycobacterium leprae
TTCGATGTCCTGGGCGAGGTCAGTCAGTCGGTAACGCCAGGTGGCCATCTGCCACTCGGTCAGGGGCCTGGGACCGGCCGCCCACAACGCCCGGGCCAGGGTCTTCAGTTTGGCGCCCACGCCTGAGCGGTCCAGCAGCAGTTCACCGGTGGCAAAACCGTGAATCGCTACCGGGTCCCCCTGCTCCAGCCGCTCCCGCATCTTTGACGCCGGGTTGAAGAATAGTTCGATCTCGACTCCCTCGAGAACGCGCCCAGCCCGCCAGTATTCGGTGCCGCTGGTCACCACATACAGGTCCAGGTCCGAGGTAGCCTGTGCCTGGCCCCGCTGCACCGAGCCGAAGAAGAGCACTGCGTCGGTCTCCGGCATGGCGGTGAGCTCGGTGAGCAAAGCGTGCAAGACTCGTATGTACCGTTTTTCGCCCATGGGGAAGGCCTCCTTGTGCTTGGGTGTACTTGAAGGATATTGACGTATGAAGCGGCCCGAGAGTTCCCCAGGTACTGTTTAGCACTGGCCCTTCCTGGTAACATGTGTGCAGAGGATCCCCCGCATCCGAAGAGGAGGAGCCAGCGTGGAGATTTTTACGATCGGCTTTACCCAGAAGACCGCAGAAGCGTTCTTCGAGACCCTGCGCAGTGCCGGGATTGAGCAACTGATCGACGTTCGCCTGAACAACGCCTCTCAGCTCGCCGGCTTCACGAAGCGCGACGATCTGCCCTACTTCTTGCAGAAGCTGTGCCAGATCGAATACCGGCATGAACTTCTGTTGGCGCCGACCCAGGAGATCATGGACGGGATCAAGAAAGGCAAGAACTCCTACGACGACTTCGAGCGCCAATTCCTGAACCTGATGGCCGAACGGAAGATCGAGGAACAGCTAGACCCGAAGCTGTTCGATCGGCCCACCGTCCTGTTGTGCAGCGAGGCGACGCCCGAGCATTGCCACAGGCGTCTGGTGGCTGAATACCTGCAGGCCAAGTGGGGCCGGGTCAAGATCACACATCTATAAGCCAATAGAAAACTCCCACGCCAACCCGGAGAAGATGGCGGGGGAGTTTGTTCATCCGCCACCCCGGAGAAGGTGGCGGGTTTCACCTTAGATGTCGAAGTACATCTCGAACTCCACCGGCTGGGGCCGGGTGTCGAGGGCGGCCAGTTCCTCTTCCTTCAGGGCGATCCAGGTCTGGATCAGCTCTTCGCTGAAGACGCCGCCTTCCAGCAGGTAGGCGTAATCCTGCTGCAGGGCATCGACCACCGAACGGAGCGACGTGGGAACAGCCTTCATCTGGGCCTTCTCGGCGTCGGTCAGGTGGAAGATGTCCTTGTCGATCGGGCCGAAGCCGGCGGCGGTTGGGTCGATCTTGCGGCGGATGCCGTCGAGACCGGCCATCAGCTGGGCGGCGAAGGCCAGGTACGGGTTAGCGGTGGGGTCGGGGGTACGGAACTCGACGCGGGTGGTCTTGGGCGAGGCGAAGTTCGACGGCACGCGGATGGCGGCCGAACGGTTCCCCTTGGAGAAGACCAGGTTCACCGGCGCTTCATAGCCCGGCACCAGCCGCTTGTAGCTGTTAGTGGAGGGGTTGGTGAAAGCCAGCAGCGACGGGGCATGGGTCAGGATGCCGCCGATGTACCACAGGGCTTCCTGGCTCAGGTTGGCGTAACCGCCCTCCTTGTAGAAAAGGTTCTTCCCACCCTTGGACAGCGACTGGTTCGAGTGCATGCCCGAACCGGAGTTGCGCCACAGCGGCTTCGGCATGAAGGTGACCGTCTTGCCATAGGCCCGGGCCACGTTCTTCACGACGTACTTGTAGAGCGAAGCCTTGTCGGCAGCGTCCGTCAGGGTGGAGAAACGGAAGTTGATCTCGTTCTGACCGGCGGAGGCCACCTCGTGGTGGTGCCGCTCGATCACGAAGCCCATCTCCTGCAGCTGCAGACTCATGGCCGTGCGGATGTTGGTCTGGTCATCGATCGGCAGCGCCCGGAAGTAGCCCTGCTGGTACTTCACCTTATAGCCGCTGTTAGGGGTGTCGCCCTTGCCGAAGTTCCAGTGGGCCTCACCGGACTCGATGAAGTAGTACGAAGCCTCCGGGCCGCTCTGGAAGCGGACGTTATCGAACATGAAGAATTCCATTTCGGGGCCCCAGTACGAGACGTCGGCGATGCCGGTGCCCTTCAGGAAGCCCTCCGCCCGCTTGGCCACGCCCCGGGGATCCCGGGCGTAATCCTTCAGGCCAGGTTCCTTCACATCTACAAACATGGAGAGGGTCGGGCCCTCCACGAACGGATCGAACACGACAGTGTCCAGATCAGGGAGCAGGACCATATCGGATTCGGCGATGCCGCGGAAGCCCCGGATGGAGGAGCCGTCGAACGGCAGGCCGGTCACCAGCACATCCTCATCAATGACCTGAGCCGGAACGGTCAGGTGGTGGAAGACGCCGGGCAGATCGACGAACTTCACGTCGATCATCTTGATCCCTTTTTCCTTGATCAGGGCCACTACTTCTTTGGGTGTCATGGTTGGTTGCTCCCTTCGCTATTTTCCGGTGTTGCGGCCGATCATGCGTTCCAGTTCAGCCCGGTTAGAACCGGCATATAAAGATTGAACCCGCGGAATGCGCTCGTGCATCGATACCCGGGGCGCTTCCGCTGCGGTGAGCTGCCGTCCCTGCTGTTCCTTGCGGGCATAGTGTGCCTTTACCCGGTCGAGGGTCATGCCATCGACCATCAGCCGCTTGATCTCCTTCAGCCGGAGAATGTCGGCCTCGGAATACATCCGCTGCCGCCCCTCCGTCCGGGCGGGGGTGATCAGCCCGTTCTGTTCCCAGTAGCGGATCTGGCGCGCCGTAAGGCCGGTCAGACGCTCCGCCACTCCCATGGAATAGACGGGTGAGGTGCTGATTTCCGTTTTCACGAGCGCCCTCCTCGCTGCCAACGTGTTATCTGCCAAGGGTTTGAACCCATGTCAGCTTTTCTGACACGCCCTTCACTCGTGGTCAATATACGCTTACCTACCCACACCTGTCAACGCCATGTCAGCTTTCCTGACATGCACATTTCGTCAACGTTGACATGCGTTTGCTGCATCCCCGCTAGACGAAATGGTAGAATCGTCGGTAGACAGGCCCGTTGGGAGGGATCGCGGCATGGCCGATGAGATCATCATTGGCGGGGCCCGGCTCCATAACCTGAAGAACGTGACCGTCCGGATTCCCAAGCAGAAGCTGGTGGTCATCACCGGGCTGTCCGGGTCGGGCAAGTCGGCGCTGGCGTTTGACACCCTGAACGCCGAAGGGCAGCGGCAGTACCTGGAGGCGCTGGGGTTTGTCGCCTATGGCATGGCAAAGCCGCCGGTGGACCGCATTGAAGGGCTTTCGCCGACGATCAGCGTGGGCCAACACACATCCAATAACAACCCCCGTTCCACTGTGGGCACCGAGACCGAGATCTATACATACCTGCGGGTGCTCTTCGCCAAAATCGGGCACCGCCCGTGTCCCTGCTGCGGCAAACTGATCGCCCCGCCTTACGTCGTTGGCGAGCTGGGCCTGGTGGAATCGGACGAGCCCGACACGGCGGACGCTTACCCCTGCCCGCACTGCAGCACGCGCGTGAGCGAACTTGACATGGCCCACTTCTCCTTCAACAAACTGGCCGGCGCCTGCCCGACCTGTACCGGACTGGGCGTCGTCAATCAGGTAGACCTGAGCCAGTTAATTGACGAACGCAAGAGCCTCCTCGAGGGAGCCATTGCGGGATGGGGTGCAGCCTTCAGCCAATACCAGGGCGACCTCCTGCGGATGGCCGGCGAGCACTACGGCTTCCCCTTTGACTCCACCCGCCCGATTCAGGCCTATTCCGAGGTGCAACGGGACCTCCTGTTCTACGGGGTCGAAAGCCCACAGTTCCGCCGTCACTTCCCGGGGATAGAGCCGCCTCGCACCGCCAGAGCCGGGCGCGTCGAGGGCGTTGTGCCCGGGTTCATGCGGCGCTACGCCGAACGCATCGACGAGCCGAAATACCGGGAGAAGATGGAGCGGTACATGCGCACCCAGACCTGCCCGGACTGCGAAGGCCAGCGCCTGAAGACGGAGAGTCGGGCGGTGACCGTGGCCGGACGGGGCATTGTCGAATGGGCCCGCACGCCGCTGGTCGACCTGGACACCTGGGTGGAAGCCCTGCCGGGCGCAGTTGCCCCTGAAGCATGGCCTCTGATCCAGCCGATTGTGGCCGATCTGCAGGAGCGCATCCGGCGGATTCGCAATGTGGGGCTGGGCTACCTCACCCTGGACCGCTCCGCCCCGACCCTTTCGGCCGGGGAGGCCCAGCGGCTGCGGCTGGCTGCCCTGCTGGGTTCCGGGTTGTCCGGCGTCATCTACGTGCTGGACGAGCCCACCACGGGGCTGCATCAGCGGGACACCGCGCTGTTGATCGGCATCCTCCGCGGGCTGCGGGACCTGGGCAACACGGTCCTGGTGATCGAGCATGACCTGGAGATGATTCGGGCGGCCGACTACGTGATCGACATGGGCCCCGGCGCCGGTCACAACGGTGGCGAGGTGGTGGCGGCAGGAACGCAGGCAGAGGTTGCCCGGGTGGCCGAATCGCCCACCGGCCGTTTGCTGGCAGGAACGGCCTCGATCCCGGTCCCGGCGGTGCGACGGGCCGGCAATGGAGCACATCTGGTGGTCCACGGCGCACGGGCGCACAACCTGAAGCAGATCACCGTCCGGCTGCCGCTCGGCCAGTTGGTGGCGGTCACCGGCGTCTCCGGTTCCGGCAAATCATCGCTCCTCTTTGATATTGTGGACCGGGCCGGACGGCAGCGGTTCTACGGCGCCGGCGACCCGCCCGGAGAGCATGAGGGCATCACCGGGTGGGAGCACCTGAACCGCATCATCACCGTAGACCAGGCGACCATTGGGCGGACCCCGCACTCGAATGTTGCCACCTATACCGACGTCTTCACTGGCATCCGCAAGCTTTACGCCGCTCTGCCTTACGCGCAGAGCCGCGGACTAGGCGAAGGGCATTTCTCCCTGAACGTGGCGGGTGGCCGGTGCGAAAAATGCCAGGGGGCAGGCGTGATCATGGTGCCGATGCAGCTCCTGCCGGACGTGGCCGTGTGCTGCCCCGCCTGCCGGGGAATGCGCTTCAAGCCGGAAGTGTTGGCGGCCCGTCACAGCGGGTGCAGCATCGCCGACGTGCTGGCCATGACCATCGCCCAGGTGGCGGTCCTGTTCCGGGACGTAGCGCCGATTTACGACCGGCTCGCCCTGCTGCAGAGATGCGGCGTCGGCTACCTGAAGCTGGGACAGCCCGCCACCACCCTCTCCGGCGGCGAGGCGCAGCGAGTCAAGCTGGCGAAGGAACTGGGGCGGCGCAGCGCCGGACGGACCCTCTACCTACTCGATGAGCCGACGGTGGGACTCCACCCGGCCGATGTCGCCCACCTGATCCAGGTCCTGCAGGGGCTGGTGGATGCCGGTCACAGCGTGGTCGTAGTGGAGCATAACCTGGACCTGATCAAGGTGGCCGATTGGGTAATCGACCTGGGACCCGAGGGCGGCAAGGCCGGCGGCGAAGTCGTGGCCGAGGGCACCCCGGAGCAGGTTGCGGCGGTGGGTGCCTCGCATACCGGGCGGTACCTTCAAGCGCTGTTACGCTGAACGGGAGCCTTCCTCCGTGGAAGGCTCCCGTTTCATTCTCACGCGAGATGATGGCGCACCAGGACTTCAGCCGTGGGGCCTACCTCGATGAGCCGCCCCGCCTCGAAGACCGCCGTCCGGTCGGCCACACGCCGTGCCTGGGCCATACTGTGGGTGACGATCACCACGGCGATCTCTTGCTTCAACTGGAGGATCAGGCGCTCCACCGCCTCGGTCGCCGCCGGGTCCAGGGCCGAGCAGGGCTCATCCATCAACAGGACCTCCGGCTCCAGGGCCAGGGCTCGGGCGATGCAGAGCCGCTGCTGCTGGCCGCCGGAGAGCGCCCGGGCATCGGCGGATAGGCGTTTGCGCACTTCCGGCCACAACGCTGCCCGCTGGAGGCTGCGCTGTACGATCCGCTCCAACGCTCGCCCCCGCACGCCGAACAGGGATGGGCCGAAGGCGACATTCGCGCCGATCGAGAACGGGAACGGGTTGGGCCGCTGAAAGACCATGCCGACACGTGCCCGCAGTTGCTCAGGGGTAAGCTGTCCGACCTCCTGACCGTCCAACAGGATCTGCCCCCGGACTCGGGTGCCCCGTACCAGGTCGTGCATCCGGTTCAGGGCCCGCAGCAGCGTAGATTTGCCGCAGCCCGACGGCCCCACCAATGCGGTGACGGCCCGATCGGGCATCCCCAGCGAGACGTCATGCAGGGCGGTGGTGTCGCCATAGCTGACCGAGAGGCCGATGCACTCCAGTTTCATGCCCGCCACCTCGCCAGCAGCAGATTGGCTGTCAGATTGACCGCCGCCACGCCTATGACCAGAACCAGTGCTGTGGCGTACGCCCGCCCTTCAGAGAGTCCCTCGGTGCCCAATATGTACAGGTGGACTGCGAGGCTGCGTCCGGTATCCCAGACGGAGGCCGGCAGATGCAGGTTGCTCCCGGCGGTCAGCAGCACGGCCGCCGTCTCCCCCAGCGCCCGCCCCAGTGCCAGGATCGCCCCGGTCAGAATACCCGGGGCCGCTTGGGGCAGCGCAACCCGGCGGATCGTCTCCCAGCGGGTCGCCCCCAGGGCGGCTGCTCCTTCGCGCAAGAGGCCGGGAACGGCATAGAGCGCCTCCTCCGCCGTACGGATCATCGTGGGCAGCACCATCAGTGCGAGGGTGCAGCAACCTGAAGCCAGCGACCAGCCCCAATCCAGTCGGATCACGAAGAGGCCGAAGCCGAACAGGCCAAAGATCACACTGGGTACCCCCGACAGTGCCTCGATCAGGCTCCGCAGCGCGGCAAGGAGACGGCCGTCCGGGGCATACTCCTGCAGATAGAGGGCTGTGCCAACGCCCAGTGGCAGAGCCAACAACAGGGCCCCACCCACCAGGTAGCCGGTGGCGATGATCACGGGCAGAATGCCCCCCTCTTCACCGGCCAGCCGCGGCTGCCCCAGCAAGAAGGAGAGCGACAGGCTGGGGGCGCCCCGCACGATGAGCAGCCCCACCAGACCGGCCATGAGCCCCACTATCAAGAGCGCCAGCGCCGACAGAATCGCTTTCATCGGCTCAACCTCCTGGCCAGGGCATTCACCGCCATCACCAGCGCCAACAACAGGGCTCCCGTCGCAAAAAGCGCCTCCCGGTGCCGGCCCACGGCATAGCCCATCTCCAGCGCGATGCTGCCGGTCAGGGTGCGCACCGAGTCCAGGACCGAGTGGGGGTAGGCCGGTGCATTCCCCGTCACCATCACCACCGCCATGGTCTCACCCAGTGCCCGGCCAAGTCCCAGCACCACAGCCGTCACCAGACCGCTTCGTGCCGCCGGCAGGATGACTCGGCGCACCGCCTGCCATGGCGTTGCCCCGAGTGCCATGGCCCCCTCCCGGTAATCGGGCGGCAGCGCCCGGAGTGCATCCTCGGCCACGGCTGCGATCGTCGGCAGGACCATCACCGCAAGGACCACCGCCCCGGCCAGCAGGCTCAAACCCGTGCTGCCGGACCCGCGTCTGATCACTGGGACCAGCAGCGTGAGCCCGACGAAGCCGTATACCACACTGGGGACTCCCGCTAAGGCCTGCAGAAAGGGCCGCACTGCGGTTGCCAGGGCAGGTCCTGCCACTTCCGTCAGGTAGAGCGCCATGCCGACGCCGGCCGGTACTGCGAGCAGCAGCGCTCCGGCCGTGACCGTAACGGAGCCCGCCAGCATGGTCATGACGCCGAACTGACCCTCATCTGGGTTCCAGGCCTCGTGTGGCATGGCGGGAAAAGCGGAGCGACCCTCCACCAACAGAAAGCATACAATCAGCAGGATCGCTGCGGCGGATGCCACCGCACAGGCACAAAGGATGGAACGCACCATTCGCTCCCGGGCTTGCCGGCTCAATGGCGCCAACACCCGCCTTTCCCGTCATCCCTCTGCCGGAAGCAGCCCATAGGACCGAATGAGCTCCTGCCCGCCCGGGCCGCGGACAAAGCGGAGAAAGGCTTCCGCCCTCCCTTTGGGCTGGCCCAGGGTAACAAAGCTGATGGGTCGCAGCAACGGATAGCCGGGCTCACCCGGCTGTTTGCCCTCCACCGCCACCTGCTTCACGCCCCCTCTCCGGGCAACGCTGAGGCTGACGTAGCCGATGGCTTGCGGGTTGCCTCGCACCACCATCCGGATCATGCCCCCGCTGTTCAGCACGATCACCTGCCGATTGATCGGCCCAACAATCGTGCGGAAGGAGTCCCGAGACCCCGAACCGTCCTCCCGGCTGATCAGGTGAACCTTCCCGGGTGTGCCGCCCACCGCTGCCCAATCCGTCACCGCCCCACTGAACAGCAAGCGCAGTTGCTTGAGGCTCAGGTGATCCACCGGGTTGCTGGGATGGACCACCACGGAAAGGAGATCGTAACCGATAATATGCTCGACCAACCCTCCGGCAGACTCGTCCGCCGTCAGGGAGCGCGAAGTGGCGCCCAGTTCGGCAATGCCGTTCTGCACAGCGAAGATACCTGCCGTAGACCCGCCACCCTGGACGAGGACGCGGCCGCCGCCCGACCGCTCATAGGCCTCCGCCAGGATCTCCGCCAACGGCTGAACCGAGGTGGAGCCGGCGACTTGCAGCCGGTCGGTGGGCCGGCTGCAACCAGCCGCCAGCACCAGGGCCATGAACACGATCACCAGCGCAATCCGCCTCATGGAGACCCCTCCGATGGTGAAACCTACCTCTGCTGGCGTATTGTGCCCCGCCTCGGCCAATAAAAAAGGGCGGAGAGTGGCACTCTCCGACCCCTGTGGAATATTTGTATCGCGAGAGGACAATGCAAACCGGCCGTGCTTGCACACGACCGGCTGGGTTACTGATTATAGTATACCAGGATATCCCATCCGACGCAAGACTGGTTGTGCCGGCCTCCAGCCGCTATAATGACATCCTAAGTAACGTTCCAGCGACGACCACCCGATGCGGCCCGCAAACGATGCAGATGACGGAGGGATTGCGGTGTTAGACGCCAAAGCCGACCTACGTGCAGCGTGCCGCCGCCGGAACATGAAACTGACCGAACGGCCGGTGAACCTGCTGGAGTCCCGCCTGAAGGCAGAAGGAATCCTGGACGGTATGGATGTGCGAATCGACCTGAACTGTATCAACGGGATGCCCGCAGAGAGCCAGGGCAGCATCACCCTGCAGGGCAACGTGACACAACTATTGTCTGTGCTGGCCCGGGTCTGGCCGATGCCCGCCGAGACCTGGGAGGCCGAGTCGCCGGGGCGCCAGAACTGGCCCGATCACCAGCACCCGGGTAAACCGAAAAAGCGTAAGGCCTCATCATCGCAGCACCCCGAAGGTGATTAACCCTCGGGGTGCCTCGTTTTATGCGCTATTCGACCTGAAGCCGCCTGGCCTCCAGGTTCATGGCGATCACGTTCAGGGCGGTCATCTGCTCTACCATCTGCACGGCCGAACGCTGCGCTTCGGTGAGCACCTCCCAGACCTTGGAGCCATACCGCAGCACGATCTCCATCTCCACGGTGACACCCTCACGCCGGCTCTCCACCACGACCTTGCCCACGTGACCGACACCCTCCACCTGGCTGGCCGCCCGAGTGGCGATCTCTGCCACTACCGTATCGGCGATGAAGAAGCGGCCCAGGGAACTGAAGGTGGGCCGCACCACCGATTTCTCCAGGGCAACCGCATCCACGTCCGGGTTGTCACGGTTCAGAATGAAACGAAGCGGATCGACCATATAGCCGGAAAAGGTCTTCTTCACCTCGACCGTCGGGGCGGGGATGACGTGTTTCCCCTCCTGCCCCCGCTTGCGCCGGGCCAGACGGATCTGGGCCGGTGTGGCGATATCCTCGATCCGAATGGTCTGCTCCGGGTGCGGCAGGTCCAGTGCATCGCAGATCTTGACGATCATGTCGTCGGAAGTACCCAGGACCAGAACCCGCTTCGGCTTCAGCCCCCACAGCGTGCTGCTGACCTCCGTCCGGTGCTCGTCGTCGAGGAAAATGGCCCGCCGGACGGCCGCCATCTTGTTCTCCTCCCGCTTGGCGCTGGTGCCGGCAATGATCTTGCCGTTGTGAATGAGGAGACCGTCGTCGATGATCAGTTCGCACTGGTGCTGGTGTGCGACGATCCCGGCCCGATGGCTCTTGCCGCTTCCGGCCGGACCGACAAGGGCGAATACATCCACCGGTCATCCCCTCCTTCACGACCCTTTCTGTTCCAACAATACCAAATCAGCACGAACGGAGCAACAGAAGGACGGGCACAACCTGCCTCCACCTTCGTAGGATGGGGCATTCGGAGGGATGACAGATGTGCGGGATCACCGGCTGGGTTGACTGGGAAAGAGACCTGACCCTTGCCGCCGATATCGTTGACGCTATGACCGACACCCTGGCAAACCGCGGACCCGATGCGCAGGGGCGGTACCTGTCCCGGCACGCGGGGCTCGGCCATCGCCGGCTCGTGGTGGTGGACCCCGAGGGCGGCGGGCAGCCCATGTCACGCCGATACGGCGACCGCGTCTATACGATCGTTTACAACGGCGAGTTGTATAACACCGACGAGGTGCGCCGGAACCTGGAGGAGCGCGGCCACTCGTTCCTCACGCGGTCCGATACCGAAGTGCTGTTGGTGGCTTACATCGAGTGGGGGAGCGACTGCCTCGGGAAGCTGAACGGGATCTTCGCATTCGGCGTCTGGGACGAGGGGGAGCAGCGCCTGTTCCTGGCCCGGGACCGGCTGGGCGTGAAGCCGCTCTTCTATGCCGAACGAGGAAGTGCTTTCCTCTTTGGGTCTGAACTGAAAAGCCTGCTGGCCAATCCCCTGGTGAAACCGGAGATTGATGCCGAGGGGCTGTGCGAAATCTTTGCCCTCGGCCCATCGCGGACGCCCGGCTCAGGGGTGTTCCGAGGCGTCAGGGAACTGCGCCCGGGCTGGTGCCTGACCCACGACATGACCGGCACCCGCCTGCGGCCATACTGGAGCCTGGTCAGCCAGCCACATGCCGATGACCTGGAGACCACGATTGCCAAGACTCGGGCGTTCATCATCGATAGCGTGGAGCGGCAGTTGGTCTCGGACGTGCCGATCGCCACGCTGCTTTCGGGCGGACTCGATTCCAGCGTCATCACGGCGATCGCTGCCAACGCCTTCAAACGGGAGGGCCGTGGCCCCCTGCACACCTGGTCGGTCGACTACCGGGATAACAACCGCTTCTTCAAGGCAAACGAGTTTGAGCATAACGAGGACGCTCCCTTCGTCGCCCGGATGTCCGAGTTCGCCGGCACCGTTCATCACAACATTGTCATCGACACGGCGCAGTTGGTGGAAGCCCTGGTGACCGCCACCCGCGCCCGCGACCTGCCTGGCATGGCGGACATCGACGCCTCGCTCTATCTCTTCTGTCGGGAGATCAAGAAGGATGTGACCGTCGTCCTTTCCGGGGAGTGCGCCGACGAGATCTTCGGCGGCTATCCCTGGTTCCGCCCGACCGAGTTGGATAAGATTCATTCATTCCCCTGGATCCGAGCCACCGACGTGCGCACCAGCCTGCTGAGGCCCGAGCTCCGGAACAGGCTGAAACCCGAAAACTACATTGCGGAGCGGTACCACCAGAGCCTGGCGGAAGTGCCCCGGCTGCCGGGGGAGGATCCGATGGAGGCCCGTCGGCGGGAACTGTTCTACCTGAACCTGACCTGGTTCATGGCGATGCTGCTGGACCGAAAGGACCGCATGGGGATGACGGCAGGCCTGGAGGCGCGGGTACCCTTCAGCGATCATCGCATTGTGGAGTATGCCTGGAACATTCCCTGGGAGATGAAGACCTGCGACCACCGGGGCAAGGGGCTAGTCCGGCGGGCGATGAAGGGCCTCCTGCCGGATGAGGTGTTGAACCGCCGGAAGAGCCCCTATCCCAAGACGCATCACCCGGCCTACTACTCGGCCGTCCGCCAATGGCTGCAGGCCATTCTGGCCGATCCGACCTCGCCGCTGCTGCAGGTGATCGACCCGGCGGCCCTTCGGCCCCTGCTGGCCGAAGAGAGCCCCGCCGATGAGCTCCCCTGGTTCAGTCAACTGATGGGGCGGCCCCAACTGCTGGCCTATCTGGCACAGGTCGATGTCTGGATGCGCACGCACCACGTGACGCTGGTATGAAGGGCGCCGATCTGCGGAAATCCTGAGGCAGAAGTAGGAGTCCCGTGCCGCAAAGCGAAGTTAAGCCTGATAAGTCCACCGCACAACAGGAGGGAACGAATGCTCACGTTGGTCTTTCGCCCGCTGGAGCCCGTCCTGCCGCCTGGTCCCGGCCTCGATCAGATCGCGTTTGAAACCGCCGACTGGCTGGCTGATCTGACGCAGGCGCAGGTTGTGACCACCACCACCCCGATCCTCACCCCGGGGGGGACGGAGGCGGCCCGCCATCTCCGGTGGCACACCTACGGCACCCGCGACCGGCTGATCGTGGAGAGCACCTGGCATATCGGTGAGCGGTTCGTCCTGTTCGACGACGTGCGTGCGGCCGTGGACTACCACCGTTTTGCGGCCATCTGGGCGGTCTCGCGGCAGGCCAGCCGGGCCGGTTACCCCTGGGCCGCAGCCTGGTGGGTGGGCGGCGAAGACCCGGTGCTGGATAACCTCTGGTTCCAGGATGCCGGCGAGTTGTGGGCGAAAGAGGACCCGGCCATGCCGCCGATCGGTCGCAAAGAGCTGCCCGACTCTCTGGTGTTGGAATGGCTGCGCCCCTCGGTCCGCATCATGAAGCGGTTGGTCTACTTCGCCGAGGACTGCAAGATCGACTGGGAATCGCTGATCATTGAAGACCTGATGACCAATACCCCCGCGACCTATCTGGAACTGCGGGAAGGCCGCTCGACCATCGCACTGGCTCGGGTGCTGCGGCGGTCTTATCTGCCCGGCATGGAAGGGTATGATCCGCGTTCGCCGCGTCCGGCGGTGGAGTTTGAGATCGAATCCTTCGAGGTGCACCCCGCACACCGGGGCAAGGGCTACGGCGCCCTGGTGGTACGGGAAGTCCAGCAATTGCTGCGCCCGGTCTCCACCCTGGATACATACCGCCGGGCCGAGCCGTTCTGGAGCAAGATGGGTTTCGTACGCAACCCGCGTCGATCTTCACGGGAGGACTCCAACATCTTCGAATGGTACCCGCCACTGGGGGCGACCATCCGGAGCCGCACGGAGGATGATGACTGAGCCTGCTCGCATAAGGTTGCCACTGGGCGGGATAATAGAGTGGCAAATGTGGCATGAACAGGAGAGATCATTCTTTGAGCGGTTTCACGTGGATTGCACAGCTGTTGGTGATCATCGGCGCCCTGAACTGGGGTTTGATCGGCTTCTTCCGCTTTGACTTGGTGGCGGCCATTTTCGGCGGCCAGATGTCGCCAGGCGCCAGGGTCATCTACGCCCTGGTGGGCATCGCCGGCCTGCTGGTGATTCCGGCACTCTTCCGCGACATGCGGGATCGGGATCGGGTGCGGTAAAGCAGACGGGCCTCCACCGCGTTGGTGGAGGCCCGTTTTGTTTAGTCGCCCAACCTGAGCGACTCCGGGTTGTGGGACTGAAGGGAGCGCTTGGCCGCCGCCGGACTCTGCACGGCGTAACAGTAAACGCACCCGTGGGGGCAGGTATCATACGCTCCAATATCCCGGGACTGATCGCACCCGCAGTCGGGGCGGTTGCCCTGCCGGCGGGCGGTAATTTTGCGGCCCGCCACATCGCTGAGTCGTCGTGCGTCGACGCAGCGGGCCGGGGCGGCGCCCGATACACAGTAAGCCGCCTGGGAACAGACCGACAGCTCCATGCCATGGCTACGGGCGATGGCGACCAGTTCGCCGGTCAGCTCACACTTCACCGCATCCGCGGGGTCCTCCCAGGTGAATCCGTGTAGGCGGGCTGCCGCCGACAGGTTTCGCTCGGTCTTGCGGTAGATCTGGGCGAAAGAGATCACTACTTCGTCCGTTGTCCCGGCCAATTGGGCGGCCAACGTGGCAAAGTTGCGGCGGTGGAACTCCACCGGCGTCAAAGAGGTGATCAGAATCGGATCATAGCGCCACACGGCTACTCTGGGGCCGTAGCTTTCAGCGAGCTGCCGCATGTGGGCGACGGCTCTGTCGGCCGGCGCTACCCGCGGCTCGATCACCCGCGGGTAGGCGCTGATGCCGTAGTGCACCATGAAGGGGTAGCCCATGCGCCGGATCTCGGCCAGGTGGGGCAGGAACGGTCCGACGTTCTTGGTCCAGAAGACGAACCCATCCACCTGGTCGGGGGTCAACGGAATGCGGTAAAGCTGACCGCCATACGGGTTAACCATCTCGCAGAAGCCCGCCTTCAGCCGCCGCATGAACCAGTCGCCGTAGAAAGCCGGAATGTCGGTCTTGTAACTGGCGGAGATGATCATGGCTGCTGCGGTTTCACCCCCTTTGTCGGGTGCTGGCTGCCAGCACCAAACTTTTTCCGACAACCTGAGCGTTTTCTTGCAGGTGTTTTAAAGGCAAAGTAAGGATTTCTCTCCTATAATAGGAGGGATTTCCGTTGCAGGAAAGGCAAGAGAGACGCACGTCCTTGCTGATCGCCGACGACAATCCTACCAGCCGCCGCACGCTTGTCGAGTATTTCGACAGCCTTCTGCAATTCGCTGTCATTGGCGAGGCTCGAACCGGCGATGAAGCGGTGGAACTGACACGGGCCCTACGTCCCGAATTGTTGATTCTTGACGACGTGCTGCCCTGCCTGGACGGCCTGGGTGTACTCGCTTCCCTTGGTTCCGACCGCCCGCAGGCAGTGCTGATGCTGATGTCCTGCCCGTCGGACCGGCTGGTCCAGCTGTACTATCAGAGCGGCGCCACCTACTGCCTGCTCCGTCCCACCACCCCGGAGCTGATCGCCCAGCGGGCGGCCTTCATCATGGATTGTGCGCAGCCGATCCCTGTGCCGGTGGTCAACCAACCCGTTCATATCCGCACGGTGGCCGAGATTCTCCGGCGAGCCGGCGTCCCAGCCCACCTCCAAGGATATCGCTTCCTGAAGGACGCTGTCCAATACGTGCTGAACACCGGCGACAATTGGGGCATGACGAAGGACGTCTACCCAGCGGTCGCCCGCATCCATGAGACACAGCCTGCCCGTGTGGAACGCTCCATTCGCCACGCCATTGAGGTCGCCTGGAATCGCGCCGACCTGACCGACCTGAATCGGCTCTTCGGCGCCACGGTCAACCACATCCGCGGTAAGCCCACCAACGCAGAGTTCGTGGCCATGCTGGCCGATCACCTGCGTGGTGCGGCCAGCTAGGGGCGGGGCATAGCAAAAAGACCACTGCGATTGTTATCGCAGTGGTCTTTTCGTAAAGGTTCAGGGCAGCGACCTACTCTCCCACGCTCGAAGCGTAGTACCATCGGCCCTGAGAGGCTTAACTGCCGTGTTCGGTATGGGAACGGGTGATCCCTCTCGGCATTGCCACCCT
>JBLNEM010000079.1:0-10838 GCA_050262655.1 Mycobacterium leprae
GGCCCCCCGAGGAGACCCGTAAGGGGCTCCGCAGGAAAAGGGGCCGTGGCGGCACAGGCCCGACGGCGGAGGGTACTCCCACGTAGTACTCCGCAACGTCGACTGGGGGGTTCTGTCCCAAAGACCGCAAAACGAAGCTGAGCGTCCCCGCAGCCGGCGGGTCTGTGATGCCGTTCGGGCGCCCTTCGGAGACCGGCTCCGCGGGCTCCGAAGATAAGGCGCCCGTGGCAGCACAGGCCCGCCGGCGTAGGGTACTCCCACGTAGTGACCTACGCAGGCCCCAATTCCAGTTAGCCAGAAACACCCCGGGCCGACGCCGCAGGCTCCGGTCCAGTTTGAACGGTGGGCGGCAGTAACGGGGACCGACCTCTACCAGGATTCTTAAGGTGCGGGCCAAAATACGCGTAAAAATCCTGGTGGAGCCACCCAAATATCCGCTCCGGAGGGCAAACAGTACTCTCTCCACCAGCTTTTTAATGCGCAGAGGGGCCGAGGCCTTTAAAAAGCTAGCGGAGAGGTCGCCCACCCAGCCGATCGTTATCGCAGCCGGGTCCTTGAGTCCGACTGCGGAATGTGTCAACACCTACCTGCATCGCTGCGTCACCCTTCTCCGCCCTTTTTTTGCTTCAACTCGAAGGGGACAGGTGTCTCACTGAAGTTGGCACAGAGGGCCGAACCCTGGAAGCGACCTATTTGTTGTTTTATGACCACCTCGCTCCGGGCGAGGTGGTCACAAAACAACAGACTCCTGCGTTTGCGGGCTCGACGAGGCGTATTCCACCCATTTTTGTCCCCGGGAAGCGCCTTTGGACCCAAGGAGAGCCCTGAAACGCACATGATTGTCGTTTACTGACCACCTCGTTTTCGGCGATGTGGTCAAAAAACGACAAACTGATGCGTTTGCGGGCTCGCCCCGTGGCTGCCTGACAAAAGAGAGAACGCCGCACGAATCCGTGCGGCGTTCTCAGTCTGTTCAGCAAGAGAGTACGTCGGCGTAGGGTACTCCCACGTAGTGCTACCCCAGAATCGCCTTCAGGTCGGCGTCGGGCGTCGTGGTGAGCTTCAGGTCGAAGTTCTGCACCAGCACCTGGAGCACGTTCGGCGTGATCCAGGCCGGGGCCTTCGGGCCTACGTAGATCCCCTTGATGCCGAGGGCGAAGAGGCCCATCAGAATGGCGACCGCCTTCTGCTCCATCCAGGAGAGCACCAGGGTGAGCGGCAGGTCGTTGACGCCGCAGTTCAGGGCGCCCGCCAGGGCCACGGCGATGTTGACCGCGGTGATCGCGTCGTTGCACTGGCCCAGGTCGATCAGGCGGGGAATGCCGTCGATGCTGCCCAGGTCGAGGTCGTTGAAGCGGAACTTGCCGCAGGCCAGGGTCAGGATCACCGTGTCGGCCGGGGCCTTCTGGACCAGTTCACGGTAGTACTGGCCACCGTTGCCGGGAGCGTCGCAGCCGGCTACCAGCAGGAAGTGGCGGATCTTACCGGCCGAAACGGCCGCCAGAATCTGGCCCGCCAGCGGCAGGACGTTGGTGTCGGCGAAACCGGTGGTCAGCACGACCTTGCCCGGCTTCTCCGTCAGGGCGGGCAGCGACTTGGCCAGGGCGATCGCTTCGCTGAAGTCGTAGCCCTCCAGGTGCTTCACGCCGGGCAGGCCGGTGGGGCCGAAGGAGAACATGCGGGCCTTGGTCTCCTCACGGGGCTCCAGGTAGCAGTTCGTGGTGCCGATGATGACCCCCGGGAAGCTGGCGAACAGCTCCTTCTGGTCCACCCAGGAACCGCCCAGGTTGGCCTTCAGGTGGGAGAAAGCCTTCAGTTTGGGATAGCCGTGGGCCGGCAGCATCTCCGAGTGGGTGTAAATGTTGATGCCGGTGCCTTCGGTCTGCTTCAGCAGCTCATAGAGCATCTTCAGGTTGTGGCCGGTCACCAGAATGCCGGGGCCGGCGTATGTACCCGTCGGCACCTGAACCGGCACGTTCTCGCCCAGCAGGGCCACATGGGCCTTCTTCAGCATGGCCATGGCCTTTACCGTGATCTGCCCGGCCTTCAGGTTCAGCGCGATGAACTTGTTCAGGTCGAAGCAGACGTTGGTTCCCGTGGCGTAGAGGCCCTCGGCGAGGAAGGCGTCGACCTCGGGGTCGGTGCAGCCCAGTTCCCGAGCTTCATAGGCGTAAGCTGCGATGCCCTTGAGCGCAAACAGCAGGTTCTCCTGCAGGCTCTGAATGTCCGGGTTCTTGCCGCAGGCGCCGGCCGCCGTACAGGCTACGCCGCCAACGGTCTGCTCACATTGATTGCAAAACATAAGAACGTTGACCCCCATTCGTGAGAATATTACCGCGCCCTTACACGGTAGCACAGCGATGCGGCGGGCCGCATGACACAACAAGCTGTCTTTTGCGGCAACGGAGGCGGAGGCGAGCCGGTACCCAGAGGGCTAGCGCGCATCATCGACCGGCACCGACCGGACCATGGCCCAAATAGCCAGCGGTGCCCGGAAGGGCTCATTCAGTCTTTAGTGAAATAATGTTAAGCGGTCCGGTTCTGCCCACCAGCAGGACCGGGCCGCTCGTCTGATTTGGTCCAGTGATCGTGGCTAAGACTAGCAATGTTGACCAGTAGCCAAATCTAGGGTACCTACCCGATCGTGTTCCATGGTAGGCTTACAACTGTAGGATCAAGAACTACATCCTAAGGATGATCTGGGGGAAAGTGCCAGGGGGTGTCGCGGTGTCCTGGTGGCAGCAGCTCACGCTGCGCAGCAAGGTCGTTGGCCTGACCACGGTCCTGGTGCTCTGCTCGTTTGCGACAGGGCTGGCCTTCATGGCATACAGCACCCTGGGTGCGGTGAACACCGAACTGGGGGCCCGGGCCATGTCGGTGGCGCGCACGGTGGCTCAGGTGCAGGAAGTTCAGGAGAACCTGGGCAAACCGGGTGGAGCAAAGGTCATTGAGCCGGTGGTTGAGCGCATGCGCTTGTCCACCGGCGTTGAGTATATTGTCACCTTCGATATGAACCGGGTCAGGTACTCCCATCCCCTGCCGGAACGGATCGGCACCCTCTTCGAAGGCGGCGACGAGGGCCCCAGCCTGTCGCAGCAGGCCTACACCTCCATGGCCAGTGGCGTGAACGGGGAGTCGGTACGGGCCTTTGTGCCCGTGCTGGCGCCGGACAGCCACGAACAGGTCGGGGTTGTGGTCGTCGGGATCATGGCGCCCCACCTGCTCGATCTGGTGCGGGACTTCTCCCTGCCGATTCTGTTGGGTGTGGTGGGCAGCCTCGCCGTGGCGGTGCTGGGCGCCCAGGTGCTGGCCTCCAACGTGAAGCGGCAGATGTTCAACCTGGAGCCGCCGGAGATCGCCCGGATGCTGGAGGAGCGGGTCGCCGTCTTCTCCGCCCTGAGCGAAGGATTGATCGCCGTCGCCCAGGACGGAAGGATCACGGTGATCAACGAAGAGGCGCAGCGGATGATCGGCGTAGGCCCGGAGGTCGTTGGGCGGAGCGTTCTGGACGTGCTTCCGCACTCGCAGCTGCTCGACACGATCCGCACCGGCAAGGCGCAGTACAATCAGCAGATGCTCCTGGGCCGCACCCTGGCGGTCACCAACCGGGTGCCCGTCCTGATCAAGGATCGCATTGTGGGCGCCGTCGCCACCTTCCGGGACCGGACCGAAGTACATCAGTTGGCCGAGGAACTGACCGGCGTGACCCGCTTCGTCGAGGGGCTGCGGGCGCAGAACCATGAATCACGGAACAAGCTGCACACCATTGCCGGCCTGATTCAGTTGAAGAAGTATCAGGAGGCGCTGGATTACATCTTCACCACTACCGAGCAGCAGCAGGAGGTCAACCGCTTCCTGGCCAGCCGGATCGCCGATTACCGGGTCTCCGGCCTCCTGCTGGGCAAGGTGATTCGCGGCCGGGAACTGGGCATTTACCTGCAGATCGATCGGCGCAGCCGGCTGGATGCGGTACCGGAGCCGCTGGACGGCAGCGACCTGGTGTTGATCCTCGGCAACCTGATCGAGAACGCCATGGATGCGCTGAACGGGCAGGTGGGGGCACGGCAGATCGACTGCCTGCTGGTCTCGGATCAGAACGGACTGCGCATCAGCGTGCAGGATAACGGCCCGGGGATTTCGCCTGAACTGCGGCAGGAGATCTTCCGCCAGGGGTTCAGCACCAAGGGGGAGGGGCGTGGGCTGGGACTCGCCCTGGTCCAGGAGATCGTCTGGTTCGCCGGCGGGCGGATGGAGCTAGAATCTGAACCGGGGCGGACCCTCTTTACCATTCTTGTAGGGGAGGAGAATTCCGGTGCCACCACTTGAAGTACTGATCGTCGATGACGACCCGATGGTTTTGCAGGTGAACCGCGGCTATGTGGAGGCAGTCGACGGCTTCCGGGTCGTGGGCACGGCCCGCAACGGGACGGACGCGCTCACGCTGGCCGCCCGGCTGGTGCCGGACTTGATCCTGTTGGATGTCTTCATGCCTGACAAGGATGGCGTCACCATGCTGCGGGAGTTGCGCGCCGCGGCCGTCCCCAGCGATGTGATCCTGGTGAGCGCCGCCGAAGATGCGGCGACGATCCAGGAGGCACTGCGCAACGGCGCCCATGACTATATCATTAAGCCGTTTCGGTTTGAGCGGCTGCGGGCGGCCCTGGAATCGTACCGTGGCATGAAACAGAAGCTCCAGTCGACGGAGCGGCTCAGTCAGGAAGAACTGGACCGCATGTGGAAGAATGCGGCCCAGCCGGTCGGCGAGGAGACGCCGAAGGGCCTGAACGAGATGACCCTCCAGCAGGTGATCGGCTACCTGGTGGAGCAGACCGAGCCGCAAACGGCCGGTGAGGTGGCCGACGCCCTGGGACTGGCACGGGTGACGGCCCGCCGCTACCTGGATTATCTGGTCAAATTGGGCCGGGTGAAGCTGGCCATGCAGTACGGCGGAGTGGGGCGACCGCTCAACCGGTACCTGCTGCCGAAGCCATGAGAGGCCGCAACCTGGCCTTGTTGCCGCTGCTGTTGCTGTTGTTGACGGCCTGCGGCGCCCCGCCGGCGGTGGACAACGAGCAGGTGAGCCCGCAGGAGCGGTTGGTGGCCCGTTTCAGCCATGTGACCACCGAGAACAGCCCCAAGCATCTGGCGGCCGTTCGCTTCGCCCAGGAGGCCAGCAGCCAGACGGGCGGACGGGTGGAGATTCAGGTCTACCCCAACTCGCAGCTGTACAAAGACGGCGAAGAGATCAGCGCTCTGCAGAATGGCTCGGTGCAGTTCATCGCTGCCTCCACATCCAAGCTGGTGCAGGTGGACCCCATGTGGCAGGTGTTCGACCTGCCCTACCTGTTCACCAGTTTTGCCGACATCCAGCGGCTCTTTGATAGCCCAGCGGGCCTTGTGATGCGCCAGCGACTGGAGGCCAAGGGCATGATTCCGCTGGCGATCTGGCCCAATGGCTTCAAGCAGTTGACCAACATGCGCCATCCGCTGGTCAAGCCCTCTGACTTTGCGGGGCTGACCTTCCGGGTCCAGGGCGGCCTGGTGCTGGATGACCAGTTTCGGGCCCTGGGCGCCGGCACCGTGGTCACCAGTTTCGATGCGGTCTACGCCGACCTGGAGCACCAGGAGGTAGACGGGCAGGAGAACACCCTCAGCAACATCTACACCCGCAACCTGCAGGCGCTTCAGCCCTACCTGACCATCTCCGATCACGGCTATCTCGCCTATGTGGTGCTGGTACAGGCCAAGTGGTGGAAGGAGCTGGATGAGCCAACCCGGGCGGCGCTGCAGGTCGCGCTGAGCGAGGCGACCGACTGGATCGACATCAACGCCCAGGTCATGAACGACGATGCCCTGGCCAGGATCGAGGCTTCGGGCCGTGTCCAGGTACGCACCCTGACGCCGGACGAGCGCCAGGCGCTGCGGGTGAGCATGGACCCGGCCTACAAGGCTGCCGAAGCGCGGCTGGGAGCGGCGTTCATGAAGCAGGTCTACGACGCTGTGGCAGGGCAGTAATCAACAACAAAGATCCCCCTGGTCAGTTGACCAGGGGGATCTCGTCTTTTTGGTCGATTTTGCTCTCCACCTGTTGATGGGCTTATAGGCAACACGGTTACAACCGTTGGCGGAGAATGATCCTGGCCATTTTGGTGAGGGCGGCGTAAACCGACGCAGGCGCTTGTGACTATTTTCACCAATCGAACCCAAAAGACCAAAATCAGCGACCGTAACGAGCGAAACAACCATTAAGACCGTTTGATGCATTACCCTTATAAGGTTTATTACTATTGCTTTGGGGTAAGTTCGCACATGGGGAAGAGCGCCTCGCTCTGTAAGTGGCTTTCGTAGTGATCCATGGGGATGGATCCGGACCCGTTCAACTAACAAAGGGGTAGGGGAAAAAACATGCGTAAGTTCAAGGTTAGCCTTGCAGTTCAGGTCCTGATCGCCGTCGTCGTCGGCGTCCTCTTCGGCCTGTTCTACCCGCACCAGGGCGCCGCAATGAAGCCGCTGTCCGACGTCTTCGTCAACATGGTCAAGATGCTGATCGTCCCGCTGGTCTTCTGCACGATCATCGTCGGCATCGCCGGCATGGGTGACGCCAAGAAGGTCGGCCGGGTAGGCGGCAAGGCCATCGTTTACTTCGAAGTGGTTACCACCTTCGCTCTCTTCCTGGGCCTGCTGCTGGCGAACGTGCTGCATCCGGGCTCCGGCCTGAATGCCGCTACGCTGGCCAAGGGTGATATCTCTGCCTACACCAAGCCGGGCGCGATGCACTCCACCGTGGACTTCCTGGTGGCCATCGTCCCCAGCAACATTTTCGACTCCATGGCCAAGGGCGATATGCTGCCCGTTCTGTTCTTCGCCGTCATGATGGGCGTCGCCCTCGGTGCGATCGGCCAGAAGGGCAAGGAACTGGTCAAGTGGTTCGGCAACATGTCTGACGCCCTGTTCAAGATGGTCAGCTACGTAATGTACTTCTCGCCCTTCGGTGTCTTCGGCGCTATGGCCTACACCATCGGCAAGTTCGGCCCGGCGACCCTGATCCCGCTGGTCAAGCTGGTTCTGGTCTGCCTGCTGGCCTCGATCGTCTTCATCATCGTGATCCTCGGCCCGATCGCCCAGTGGACCGGCATCGGTCTCTGGAAGTACCTGACCATTATCAAGGAAGAGATCATCATCGTGCTGGGCACTTCCTCCTCGGAAGCCGCCATGCCGACCATGATGCAGAAGCTGGAGCGGATGGGCATCTCCAAGTCGATCGTCGGCCTGGTCGTTCCCACCGGCTACTCCTTCAACCTTGATGGCACCACCATCTACCTGTCCGTGGCGCTGATCTTCATCGCTCAGCTCTTCCACGTGCAGCTCTCCATCGGTCAGCAGCTGACCGCCATGCTGATCCTGATGCTCACCTCCAAGGGTGCGGCAGCCGTTACCGGCGGTGGCTTCATCGTTCTGGCCGCTACAATCGCCGCCACGGGCGTGGTGCCGATTGAGGGCCTGGCCCTGATCCTGGGCGTCGACCGCTTCCTGTCCATGATCCGTGCTCTGACCAACCTGGTCGGTAACGGCCTGGCAGCCATCGTGATCGCCAAGTCCGAGGGCGAGCATCCGCACGCTGAACTCGACCCGATCGGCGCCGAAGCTGTCGGCGAGATGGCAGACTAGCGAGTCCACAACCCCATATGATTCGGCAGCAACCCTCCGCCTGCCCCCGACTCCCCGTCCTCTGCGGGGAGGAAGGGGTGGGGGAGGGTGCTATAGCGAAAAGATCATGAAGGAGGCCGTTCCCATGGCGCTAGAGAAACTGGGCGGCACGCAGGACGAGCGGATTTTCAAGGCCCACGAGGGTGGTAAGATCGTTACCACTTCGACGGTGGCTGTCGAGAATCGTGATGACTTGAGCATCGTTTATACCCCGGGCGTTGCCAAGGTCTGCACCGCAATCCATGACGAGCCTGAAAAGGCCTACACCTACACTATTAAGCGTAACACTGTGGCCGTTGTCTCGGACGGTACCGCCGTGTTGGGCCTGGGTGACATCGGGCCGGAGGCCGCCATGCCGGTGATGGAAGGCAAGGCGATGCTCTTCA
This sequence comes from Mycobacterium leprae, assembly GCA_050262655.1. Taxonomy (GTDB): domain Bacteria; phylum Bacillota; class Sulfobacillia; order Symbiobacteriales; family Symbiobacteriaceae; genus DASXVX01. Next base: position 8,094 of record JBLNEM010000079.1, read on the forward strand.
AGCAGTTTGCCGGCGTCGATGCGTTCCCCATCTGCCTGAACACGAAGGATCCGGAAGAGATCATCCGGACTGTAAAGAACCTGGCTCCCACCTTCGGTGGCATCAACCTGGAGGATATCTCCGCCCCCCGGTGCTTCTATATTGAGGAGCGCCTGAAGGCTGAGCTCGATATCCCCGTATTCCATGACGATCAGCACGGTACCGCTGTGGTGGTGCTGGCTGCGCTCATGAACGCCGCCAAGGTCGTAAACAAGAAGCTTGAGGATCTGCGCGTGGTGCTGGTGGGTGTCGGCGCTGCCGGCGTGGCCATCACCAAGATGCTGATGATGGCCGGCATCCGCAACATTGTGGGTGTGGACCGCCAGGGCATCATCGAGCGCAACAAGGAGTACACCAACCCGGCGTGGGCCTGGTACTCCCAGAACACCAACCCGGAGAACCGGACGGGTGCGCTGCCTGAGGCGATTAACGGCGCCGACGTATTCATTGGCGTCTCCGGCCCGGGCGTGCTGAAGGTGGAGCATCTGGTGACCATGGCCAAGGATCCCATCGTATTTGCCATGGCAAACCCCAGCCCTGAGATCGACCCGGCCGTTGCCGCCCCCTATGTGCGGGTCATGGCTACCGGCCGCTCGGATTATCCCAACCAGGTGAACAACCTGCTGGTCTTCCCCGGCCTGTTCCGCGGCGCTCTGGACTGCCGTGCCCGGGAGATCAACGACACCATGAAGCTGGCCGCCGCCAAGGCGATTGCCGCGGCGATTCCGGAAGCGGAGCTGAACGACCACAACATTATCTCCAGCATCTTCGACAAGCGGGTGACCCAGCTGGTCGCCGAGGCGGTCATGAATGCCGCCCGCGAGACCGGGGTGGCGCGGAACTAATCGGCCCGGAATCGGCCTGAGTCGTTTGTTGGGGGACTCGCCTCGGGCTGTTGCCTGGATAGGGACTCGGGCCGGATATTGGGGAACTCGGCCTTGGTCGACCTGGCGTCAACTAAGGTATTGGAGGGCTCAACACTATGTCTTCGCCGCAGCCAGCGCCCGTTACTCCCCGCAGCAAGCTGCTCAAGGGCGGCCTCGTCATCCTGATCGGGCTGATTCTCTGGTTCCTGCCGCCGGCGGGCAAGCTGACCCCGGCTGCCATGCACGTGATCGCCATCTTCATCGCCACGATCCTCGGACTCATTCTTCAGCCGCTGCCCCAGGGCGCCGTGGTGATTCTCGGCGTCGCCGTGACCGCTATTACCGGCACCCTGAGCATCGGTGACGCCCTGAACGGCTTCCAGGATTCGACGGTCTGGCTGATCGTCACCGCCTTCCTGTTTGCCCGTGGCTTCATCAAGACCGGCCTGGGCCGCCGCATCGCCTTCCTGCTGGTGCGGGCCTTCGGCAAGTCGACCCTGGGCCTGGGTTACGCCCTGACCCTCGCCGACGCCGTGATCGCTCCGGCCACGCCCTCCAATACGGCCCGTGCCGGCGGCATCCTCTTCCCGATCATCCGCTCGCTCTCGTCGGCGCTGGGCTCGGAGCCTGGCCCCACCGCTAACAAGGTGGGCGCCTACCTCCTGTATAACGAGTTCCAGGTCAACCTGATCACCGCTGCCATGTTCTTCACCGGCGTGGCGCCGAACTCGATGATCGCGAGCCTCGCCAAGAAGACCTTCCACTATGACATCACCTGGATGGGCTGGTTCGTGGCCGCCGTGGTGCCGGGCGTCATCTGCCTGATCATCCTGCCGTATATCACCTACAAGCTGTTCAACCCGGAGATGAAGACCGCCCCTGAGGCGCCGAAGATCGCCCAGGCCGAGTTGGACAAGATGGGCCCGATGAGCAAGGGCGAGATCAGCATGCTGCTGGTCTTCTTGCTCACCCTGATCCTGTGGGCCACCGGTCAGTGGACCAACTTCAACGCTACCGCCGTTGCACTGGCGGGCGTCGGCATCCTGCTGCTGACCGACGTGATCAACTGGAACGATGCACTGAGCGAGAAGGGCGGCTGGGATGCCCTGATCTGGTTCGGCGGCCTCGTGTCGCTGGCCAACGGCCTCTCCAAGCTCGGCGTGATCACCTACCTGGCGGACACGCTGAAGCACAGCCTCGGCGGTGTGGGCTCCTGGGTCATCGGCTTCGCCCTTCTGGTGATCGCCTACCAGTACAGCCATTACTTCATCGCCTCGATGACCGCTCATGCGACCGCCTTCTACGTCCCCCTGGGCCTCGTGGCCGTCTCCCTCGGCGCTCCGGTGCCGCTGGTGGCCCTGGTCCTCGGCTTCTTCAACAGCCTGAACGCCTCCACCACTCACTACGGCACCGGCCCGGCCCCGATCCTGTTCGGCGCCGGCTATGTCGACCAGAGCACCTGGTGGAAGAACGGCCTGATCATCAGCTTGATCAACCTCGTGGTCTGGCTCGGCGTGGGCGGACTGTGGTGGCACGTGATCGGACTGTGGTAGGATCGCTTGCGTGAAAATGTCCCCCCTGCGTGTGGCAGGGGGGACATTTTTTGGCTTGCTTGGCGGGGGTAGAAGCGTGGGTCCGCCTGCTGGCGCAGGCTGCGGGGCTGCTGGCGGAGTCTGCGGGGCTACCTGCGGGAGGGCTGGCAGGGCTACCTGCGGGAGGGCCGGCGTTCCTGCTGCCGCTGGCGGCGGCGATGGCGCTCACCGCCGGCGTGCGCGCCCGCTGGTTCGACCACCGCTTCGCGACCGCCATCATGGCGCTGACGGTGGTGGTCGCGGTGACC
>JBLNEM010000080.1:0-2670 GCA_050262655.1 Mycobacterium leprae
ACCACTTCCTGCGGCTCTTCGCCGGTGGGTGGGAGAAGCGGGAGGGTTAAATGGCACGGGAGGTGTCCGCGAGGTCGAGCAGTTCAGCGGCCCAGAGAGCCGTTACCTGATCCCGGCCGCCTTCATCCCCCATCGTGCGCCACAGCCCGTCCAGCATCCCTGACGCTGGCGCATAGCGCATCAGGCCGGTTCCGGCTCAAGCGGGATGCCGGCCTTTCGGCTTTTGTTATAGAGCGTCCCCCGGGAGATGCCCAGCAGTTTGGCAGCGGCCGTCCGGTTGTGACCCGTAGCCGCCAGCGCGGCCAGGATCTCCTCCCGTTCCTTGCCGGCAGCGGCCTCCCGCAGTCCTGCCCCTTCCGCCTCCTCAGCCGCCAGCAGCCGGCGGAAGGGGGCGGGCAACAAGGCAGGGCCGATCTGGCTGCCCTCGGCCAGCACCACCATGCGCTCCACTACGTTGCGCAGCTCCCGCACATTTCCCGGCCACCCATATCGCATGAAGACGGCGATGACCGCTGGATCAACCTTCGTCACGGAACGTTCGTGGCGGAGGTTGAACTCGTGCACATATTCGGTCACCAACCCGGCGATATCTTCCTTCCGCTCCCGCAGGGGCGGCAGCTCCAGCGTGACCACATTGAGGCGCCAATACAGGTCAGACCGGAAATGATGCTGTTGGACCAGCTCTTCCAGCGGCCGATTGGTCGCGGCAATGATGCGCACGTCGACGGCGACGGGCGTTGTGCCACCGACGCGGTAGAACTGCCCGTCTTCCAACACCCGCAGCAGCTTGGCCTGCGATTCCCACGGCAGTTCGGCCACCTCATCGAGAAAGAGCGTGCCATGATTGGCCAGTTCCAACTTACCCGCCTGCCCCTTGGGGTTGGCGCTGGTGAAGGCCCCCGGCGCATAGCCAAACAGTTCACTTTCGAACAGCGCCGTAGGGATGGCGCCACAATTGAGCGCCACAAACGCGCCGTGCCGACGCTTGGACGCCAGGTGGATACCACGGGCGAACAGTTCCTTCCCGACGCCGCTCTCGCCCAGAATCAGCGTGGTCGCCTGGGTAGGGGCGATTCGCCGAGCCAACGACACGGCCTGCTGAATCGCCGGGTGCCGCCCCCGGATCGCCTGGAACGGGTTGCCCCTGCCAGGCTGAGCCCCCGCCTGAGCCGCCAGCTGGCGCTCCAGTGTGGCGACCCGATCGGCGGCTGTGACCAGCCGAGCCGACAAGTCGGCGATATGGCTCACGTCCCGTTCGATGGCGACAGCGCCCACCAACCGGCCATCGTCGGCCAGCACCGGCAGTGCGGTCACCATCACGTGAACCCCTGGCTGTGCCTGATGGTAGGTAGGTTCCACGGGCTTCGCCGTCTCCAGCACCCGCTGCACCATCAGGGAAGCCGGTGCAAAGAAGCCGGTGATCTTCTGCCCCAGAATCGCCGACCGGGAAAGGTTGTACATGCGTTCAGCGGCGTCGTTCCACTCCAGCACCCGACCCTCGCCGTCCACCACCGTGACGGCCTGGTCCAGTGCGGTCAGCAGCGGCTGAAGCATGGCTGTTATCATTGTATGATCCAATTACACCACCCCTAAATGATTATACCAGGGGTTATGAACTGTGGCACTTAGTGATTAAACACAAAGTACGTGTATTGCACAATGACTGTGCAGGAAAGTGAACAGTCCCGCCGCTCAGCGGCCATGACAGCCGTTCTGTCGCTTTGGCACGGCTCTTGCATACCATACCGGTATAGGTACTGGTATGGGAGGGAGCCACCATGTCGAATTTCACCCGCAAAGTTGTCCTGGGTCTGGCCGGTAATGCGCTGGTCACCAGGAGCATGACCCGCCACGGACTCAAAGTGGGCGCGGGCCGGTTCGTAGCCGGCGAAACGCTGCCCGATGCGCTCCAGAAGAGCCGGGACCTGAACCGGCAGGGACTGGCCGTGACGCTGGACCTGCTGGGGGAGAGCGTGACCGATGAAGCGACGGCCCGGGCCATGGCCCAGTCGTGCGCCGCCATTCTGACGGCGGTTGGCGAGGCCGGACTCGACGCCAACCTGTCGATCAAGTTGACCCAGATGGGGCTGGAGATTAGCCCGGCGTTGGCCCGGGAGAACGCCGCCCTGCTGCAGGAGACGGCCGCCCGCTACGGCAACTTCGTGCGCATCGACATCGAGGCCAGCCCGGTGGTCGACGCCACCCTGGCGATCGTTCGGGAACTGCATGCCCGCCAGCCCAACGTGGGAGGAGCCATTCAGGCGTACCTCTACCGCAGCACCGGCGACCTGGAGGCGCTGGCCAAGGAGGGCATCAACGTCCGACTGGTGAAGGGCGCCTACCTGGAGAGCCCGGAGGTGGCCTACCCCTCGAAGGCGGACACCGATGAAGCATACAAGCGCCTCCTGGCGCAGCACCTGTCGGCCGGTTGCTACACGGCGATTGCCACCCACGATGACGCCATCATCGCTTACGCCGAGCAGTTCATCCGGGAGAACGGGATCCCCCGCTCCCAGTTCGAGTTCCAGATGCTGTACGGCATCCGGACCGAGCGCCAGTTGGAACTGGCCCGGGCCGGCTACCGTACCCGTGTTTACGTGCCGTTCGGTCGGGACTGGTACCCGTACTTCGTCCGGCGGCTGGCCGAGCGGCCGGCCAATCTCTGGTTTG
>JBLNEM010000081.1:0-7002 GCA_050262655.1 Mycobacterium leprae
CGTCTCGGCAGCCGGGCAGTCCAGGGCTGCGTCAGAAGCGTCCCCGTCAGGGGAGACCACGTGTGCTCTTCCGATCTAGCTGACATGGCATCAGCGTCGCCGTGAGCGACGATATGCCCGAGGCCGTTCCGGTCGATACCCTGATCGAGCAGAACCGAATCGTCTATACCAGCGACGGGATTTTCAACGAAGGGGACTACACCCGGATGGTCCAAAACCGAATCACGAAGGGAGTAGCAACGGGGTTAGGGCGGGAGGCCACCGGCATTCGGGTGGGCCGGCCTGGCGGGCGACTCCCCGTAGGCACTGAGATTCGCCGAAACGCGGTAGAGTGCCTCGATGTGGGCATCAGTCTGGCGGCGGTAGACTCGCTCATCACGCAGAATCTGGTTGCCAAGAACCGAGAATATGGTGTGACAGTCTCCGGCCCTTACAACGTGATCGAGGCAAACCGAATCATGGACACCGTTGGCGAAAACGCGGTGGCCGGCCTGATCATCTCCTCCGTGGGGAACCTCATCATTCGAAACGCCCTCGACGGAAATTGGCCGTTCGACTTGATTGTCGAGAACCCCGCCGAAAACGACCTCGTGGAGAACCGGTGCAAGCGGAGCAGCCCACCGCACTTGTGCGGCAGGTAGTCTCAAGCAGCGCCGAAAACCGCCACCGCCTGAGCAGTGTTTCCCCGGGCGGTGGTTTCTGTTTTACCGCGGAACACGGGGATGTGACGAAAACCACAGCCAGGATTCCTCGAACATGGGATGCTAAGAACTCCATGTTTGACAAAGGAGTTAGCTGTCGTTGAACAAGCGGACGAAATACCTGTTGACCACAGGGATCATGATCGGGCTGTTGGTATCGGCCCTGGATACCACGATTGTGGACACCGCCTTCCCACGGATGGTGGCCGAGCTTCATGGGGAAGCGATTTTCACCTGGGTGCTGACCATGTACATGCTTACCTCCACGGCGGTTGTGCCGATGGTGGGGAAGCTGGCTGACATGTACGGGCGCAGGCTCTTTTTCCTGGCCGGTGTGGCGCTTTTTGTCAGCGGATCGGTGCTCTGCGGCCTGGCGGGCAGCATGATGCAGCTGATCATCTTCCGCGGCCTTCAGGGGATCGGCGGGGGCATGCTTCTGCCGGCAGCCTATACGATTGTGGGCGATATCTACCCAGGCGCACAGCGGGTTACCGCACAGGCGTTTCTCAGTGCGGTATGGGGCATTGCCGCCTCCGTCGGCCCCAAATTGGGCGGCTGGCTGACCCAGTACTACACGTGGCGCTGGATCTTCTTCATCAACCTGCCCATCGGCCTGATCGCAATCGCGATTATCTTCTTCGGGTACAAGGAGTCGGGGCAGCGGGCCCGGCAATCCGTCGACTGGCTGGGTTCGATGACCATTACGGCCAGTACCACCTTCTTCTTGCTGGCCCTGGCCCGGGGCGGGGTGGCCTGGGCGTGGGGGGGGTGGCAGTCCCTGGGGCTGTTTGGGGCTGCTGCCGCCTTCCTGCTTCTATCCGTCTGGGTGGAGAGCCGAGTCCCGGAGCCGGTGCTGGACCCGAAACTGTTCCGCAACCGGATCTTCACGGTGGTCAACGCGGGCGGACTGATCGCCGGGGCGGCCATGTACGGCGCCATCGTTTTCATTCCCTGGTTCATGCAGGGCATCAACGGCGTGGATCCGAATCAGGCCGGCAACGTGGCGATGCCCATGATGCTCGCCCTGGGCATCTGTACCGTGCTGGCCGGTCGTCTGGCCCTGAAGGTGCCCTATCGCGTCCTGTTCAGCACCGGCTTCGTGTTGCTGTCGGTGGGGTTCTACCTGATGACCGGTTGGAACGTGAACACCACGCTGTTGCAGGCCACGCTCTGCTCCATGGCCGTGGGCGCCGGGCTCGGGCTGATCATTCCCATGCTGACGCCGACCCTGCAGAACGCCTTTCCGGCCAGTCAGCGGGGGGTGGTGACCTCGGCCAGCCAGTTCTCCCGGCAGATCGGCTCGACGATCGGCCTGACGCTCTTCGGCGTCGTCTTCAACCAGCAGATGGCCCGGGGCCTGCAGCAGCAGTTGGCCGGGGCCATGCCGGACGGAGTCGCCCGGGTCTTCAGGCAGGCTGTCGGCGATCCGCAGTCCCTGGTGCGCATCCTGCTGGCCAAGGAGCTCCAGGCGGCTCTGCCGGCTGGAGTTCGGGAGCAGGTGGTAGACGGTGTCAAAGGGATGATGGCAGGATCGCTACAGATGGTCTTCTGGACCGGCCTGCTCTTTGTGCTGGTCGGGCTGGTTGCCACCCAGTTCATGGGCAACGCCGGCCTGAAGCAGCGGGCGGTCGTGGATGACGAGCAGGTGGCGCTCGCCGTGGGTGATTGAAACGGAAACAACAAGAGCCCTTGAGAACAGGTCGTGTTCTCAAGGGCTCTGTCGCGTTGCTGTTACTGTCCCACTGAGGTGGGCACCCCCACCGCGAAGAAGAGGACTCGCCCCAGGACTTCCGATGTAAGAAGCAGGCCCACAGCCAGGAGCAGCAGGCCGGGCCACCCGCGGGACAGGCCCACTCCGATGGCAAGCAAACCGCCGGTCCACAGGAGCCGCCGTGCAGCCAGCAGTCGGCCGTAGGTCTCGGTCAGCAGTTGCCATGACAGCCGGGCCGCGGTGGGCCCGGCCTCAAGCTTTCGCTGATAGAGCCAGAGGCCAATCAGTTCGGCGCCCAGTGTCGGGATGATCATGTTCAGAGCGAGCGCCGGCTCGGCGGCGATGAAGGCCAGTGCTCCCACCAGGCATGCCGTAGCGAAGAACGAGAGCGGTGTAAAGAAAGTCTGCCATGCCGGCTTGATTGTGCGCAGGTAGACGCCGGACATGGCGCCCACCGCCGCGCTACCTGCCAGTGCGGTGAACCACAACAGCGGCAGCGACACGTGGCTGGTCAGGTCGGCAACCAGCGAGGCGGCGGTGAGAAGGCTGAACAGGAGGGAAGTGGCGATCTCCCGGGAGAGCCAGGAGGTGCCGATATTCCGGATCGCCCGGTAGGCGCCGCGGGGGGAGCCAAGGTGGCCCAGCGAGAGCAGCATGCCCACGGCCAGCGCCGGTACTGCCGTAAGCAGGCTCCAGCGCACAACGAGAGTCGCGTCGGCTACCAGCAGTGGGGCGGAGGCGGCAGCGAGAACCAGGCCGAGGGCCGCCTGCAGCAGCAGGGTGAAACCGACGAGCGGCCATTCAGAACGTGCCATCGATGGTGATCCCCCTTTCCCGGACGGCCTCGGGCCGGGCGTCGCGGTGCGGCGTGAAGCGGGTGTTGGGCTGAGTCAGGGCCGGGTTCGGCAGGCCGTGTGCGACGGCGGTGCCGCCGAAAAGGGCCTCGAGTTCAGCCACCGGGCCCACGTGAATCGCCCGCATCGGGCAACTGCTGACGCAGGCCGGCTCCTCGCCCCGCTCCAGCAGGTCCACGCAGAGGTCGCATTTGCTGCTCTTGCCCGTGGCGGGGTTGTACTGCGGGGCGCCGTAGGGGCAGCTCCAGGCGCAGTACTGGCAGCCGATGCAGGCCTCCTGGTTGATCACCACAACCCCATCCTTGGCCCGCTTCTGCATGGCCCCGGTGGGGCAGTTCCGTACGCAGGCGGGATTCGTGCAGTGGTTGCAGCTGATGGAGATCCAGTAGGCATAGAGGTGGGGGATTACCGTGGCGCCTTCAACCTGCCACGTGCCGCCTTCCACCTCGACGACCCGGCGAAAGAGTTGGCCGACCGGGAGATCGTTCTTGTCCTTGCAGGCAATCACGCAGGTCTTGCAGCCGATACAGCTGCTCATGTCTACGTGAAAGCCCAGTTGCACCGCCATTTACGCTCCCCTCCTGTCCGGCCTGGCGCGTTCGACCTCGACCAGGTTGGTATGCTGCGGATTGGCCCTGGCCAGTGGGGTGGGACGCTGGGTGGTGAGCACGTTGATCGCCCCCCGCTGGCAGGTGCCGGTTTCATCCGGGGTATACCAGGCGCCCTGGGGAATCGCCACCACGCCGGGCATCATGCGAGGGGTCACCTTCACCGGAATCAGCAGTGCGCCGCGGTCGTTGTGGACCCGGGCGGTGTCGCCGTTCTTGAGATTCCGGGCGGCGGCGTCCATGGGGTTGATCCACATCTCCTGCCGTGCAGCCTCTTCCATCCAGGGCTGGTTGTCCAGGGTGGAGTGGGTACGGCGCCGGTAGTGGAAGCCGATGCACTGCAGGGGATAACGCTCCCGAAGCGGGTCCTCGGGCCCTTCCCACGCCGGCAGATACCGGGGCACAGGGGGGATCTCCGGGTTGTTCATGGCCGCCAGGCGGGGTGAGTAGATCTCCACCTTGCCGGAGGGGGTGGGAAACGGCTTGCCGCCTTCCACCTGTTCCCGGAAGGCAATATAGGGCTCGGGGTACTGGTACTTGTACACGCCCCGCTGCCGGAAGGCCTCGAACGACGGGAAGTCGGGCCAGGCCTTGCGGGCTCCCTCGACCATCTGGCACAGCCAGTCCTCGGCCGAGCGGCCCTCGGTGAAGGCCTCCTGCAGCCCGAGCTTGGCGGCCAGGTCGGTGACCCAGTCGTAGGCGGAGCGCGCTTCATACAGCGGTGCGATCGCCTGGTTCAGGAAGATGGCGTAATCGCCCCAGGCCCAGGGCGTCACGATATCGTTGCGCTCGAACCAGGTGGTGGCAGGCAGCACGATATCGGCGTAGCGGGCGGAAGGGGTGAGGAACTGATCGCTGACGACGATGAACTCGACCTTCGACTCATCGGCCAGCAGCTTCACCGTCTGGTTGATGTCCGAGTGCTGGTTGACCAGCGTGTTGCCCGCCAGGTTCAGAATCAGCTTGATACTGGTGGGGAGCGTGTCGCCGCCCATCAGACCGTCCGCCGCAGTCACCCGTTCACCGGAAGCCGCCCGGGTCCAGAGGAAGGTCGGGATGGCCAGTTTGACCGGGTTGGTGGACGGCAGCCCCGGTACCCGCGGGGAGCGGCCGTAGCCGGGAAAGCCCATGGCGCCGGCGCTGCCGCCGGAGATGCCGATGTTCCCGGTCATGGCCTGCAGGGTGATCAGTCCACGGGCGGGCTGTTCACCGTAAGCATGACGCTGGGGGCCGTAGCCCATGACGATGGCGGCGGGATGCGTGCTGCCGTACTCCCGGGCGAGCCCGGCGATCGTCTCGGTCGGGATGCCGGTAATGGGCGCAGCCCAGTCCGGCGACTTGGGTACTCCGTCGCTGAGGCCTAGCACGTAGCTGCGGAAGGAGGAGCCTGGCTGGGCACCCTCGGGCAGGTGGGCCTCGTCGAAGCCCAGGGCGAAACGGTCCAGGAAGGCCTGGTTCACCAGGTTCTCCGTGATCAGCACGTGAGCGATGGCGGCGATCAGCGCGTTATCGGTGGTTGGGCGGAGGGGAATCCACTGATCGGCGAAGACGGCCGCCGTATCGGTGTAACGGGGATCAATGACGATCACCTTCGTTCCTGCCGCCTTGGCCCGGTTCAGGTCGTAGGGGCCATTCGTGCCCATGAAGACCTCGGCCGGGTTGTAGCCCCAGAGGATCAGGAGGCGGCTGTTTACCCAGTCCTCCCGGCTGGAGGCGGTCTGCTCGGTGCCCAGGGTATACTCGCAGCCGAAGGTGTTGGCGCTGTTGCTGTAGTTGTTGTAGGCGTTCAGGCAGCCACCGAACAGCCCCAGCAGCCGCCCCATGCAGGCCCGTTCCGACAGCCGGCCGCTGTTGCCGGTGCCGTAGGGCACGAAGATCGCTTCGTTGCCGTAGGCGGCCTTCACCCGGTTCAGTTGGGCGGCGATCTCGGTCAGGGCTTCGTCCCATGAGATGCGCTCGAAACGCCCCTCCCCGCGCTTGCCAACCCGCCGCATGGGAACCTGCAGGCGGTCGGGATGGTAGACTCGGGTCCGGTAGCTGCGCCCCCGGAGGCAGGCGCGCAACTGCGGGCTCTCTGCCGTGTCCGGTTCGCTGTCGGTGGTGATCCGGACGATGACCCCGTCCTTCACATGGGCTTTCAGCACGCAACGCCCACCGCAGTTGTGGGCACAACCGCTGGGGACGATCCGCTCAGCCGAGTCGGCGCCGATTGCGCTCACGTCGTTCACCGGTCCCTTTCATCATATAACTACATATATGTATGTTCAGGGTGACGCGGCGGGGCTCCTGCCGCCAGCGCAGCAAGCTCTCATCGTCGAATGTGGTTCGACTAGTGTGCCGATAGGAATAAGTCAGTCCAACGCAGAACTCACCACAAAGCACATCAGCCTGTTCTTTGCCATGTTGTGAAGGAGGCAGTGTGATGATTCGGTTGGTCGATGTACATAAGGTCTATCAGATGGGCAGCAACGACGTGGTCGCACTGGATGGGATCAACTTGTCAATCGAGCGGGGGGAACTGCTGGCGATCATGGGTCCCAGTGGCTCCGGCAAGTCCACCCTGATGAACATCCTGGGCTGCCTGGACCGGCCAACTGCGGGCCGCTATGAGCTGGACGGCCGGCTGATCAGCGAGTATAGCGAGGATGAACTGGCCGTGGTGCGCAACCGTCAGGTCGGCTTCGTCTTCCAGACCTTCAATCTGCTGCCGCGCATGACGGCCCTGCGCAATGTGGAGCAGCCTATGATCTATGCCGGGGTGCCGGGGGCCCAGCGGCGTCGCCGGGCGATCGAGGCCCTGGAACGGGTGGGCCTTGGCGATCGCATGATGCACAAGCCGAATGAGCTTTCGGGTGGTCAGCGCCAGCGGGTGGCCATCGCACGAGCGCTCGTGAACAGCCCGGCCATCATCCTGGCGGACGAGCCGACCGGCAACCTCGACTCCCGATCGGGCGAGGAGATCCTGGCGGTCTTCCAGCGGCTGAACCGTGAAGGGGTCACGATCATCCTGGTCACCCATGAGCCGGATGTGGCGAACCATGTGCGGCGGATCATCCGACTGCGGGACGGGAGCATCGTGAGCGACCAGGCGGTGGGGTGACTACGTGGGAGTACCCTACGCCGGCGGG
>JBLNEM010000082.1:0-2662 GCA_050262655.1 Mycobacterium leprae
GGAGGATGGCACCTGTGATATCGGCGCCTGCCGCCAGGATGGCCCAGGCCAGTCTGGACTGCATGCGCTCCTGGCGCTGCAGCTGCAGGGTCAGGGGCGACAGGTCGACGCTGACCTGCAGTTTGCCCGACTCGATCTCCTGCAGGGTTCGCTCCACCAGGTTGGGCAGACGAAGCAGGGAGAGGCCCTGGGTCTTTACCTGCTCCCAGATCAGCCCTGCCGTCAGGGCTGCCTGCGGGCCCAGGAGGTCCGCAATCAGCTTCTTCAGGTCGAAGCCGCCTGCCGCCCCGGCCTCTGTCCGGTCTGCACTGCCGGGGGCCGCCTGGCCCGCCAGCAAGGGGAGCGCCTTTGCTTTCAGGACCTCCCCCCAATCGATGGACGGGTCCAGGTTGGTACTGACGCCGGCCAGCAGACCAACGGCACGGCCCAGGAAGAGGTACTTGGCCGGGAACTGGAGGGGCTCTTCATACAGCCACTCCCGGAGTTCCTCGAGGAAGGCATCCATTTCGGGGCCTTCCGCCAGGGGAACGCCGGAGATGCGGTCGATCAGGAAGCCCAGGGCGTCACGCAGCAGCGAAGTGTTCGCTCCGGGACGCACGAAACCGAGTTTCAGCACGGCGGCAACCACCCCGGTCAGGTCCCGGGTCAAAGCACCCTTCACCAGATCGGCAAAATGGGCGCGGTCCTCGGCGGTGATGCGGTCCATCATGCCAAAATCGATGAAGACCAGCCGGCCGTCCGGCCGCACGATGAAATTGCCGGGGTGCGGGTCGACGTGGACGAAGCCGTCCACCAGCGCCTGCCGCAGGTAGGCGTCGATCAGGCGGCCGGCCAGGGGCTCGGGTGCAATGCCAGCCGAAACCAGGCCTGCCCGGTCGGTAATCCGGAAGCCATCGATAAACTCCATGACCAGAACACGCCGGGTGATCAGGTCGTCGTACGGCTGAGGCACATCAATGCCGTCGAAGCCCTGGAAGTTCTGGCGGAACTGACGCATGTGCTCGGCTTCCTGCCGGTAGTCCATCTCCCGGCCGGTCACCGCCTCGAATTCGGCCAGCACCGCCTGCAGATCGAAGCGGCGTCCCAGGCGGGTGTGCCGGCCCAGGAACCGCAGGGCACGGCGCAGAGCCGCAAGGTCGGTCGCCACCAGGCGCTCGATGCCCGGACGCAGGACCTTCACCGCTACGGTGGAGCCATCCTTCAGCACGGCCCGGTGGACCTGGCCCAACGAGGCAGCCGCTACCGGTTCGGGATCGAACGTGGCGAACAGTGCGGTCAGTTGGGCGCCCAGTTCCGTTTCGATTTGGCGCCGGACCGCAGCGAAGGGGGCACCCGGCACGGCATCCTGCAGCTGCCCCAGTTCCTTGGTGAAACTGTCGGGCAGCATGTCCACCCGGGTGCTGAGGAACTGACCGACCTTGATGATCAGCCCCTGCAGGTCGAGGGCGGCCCGCCGAAAGAGGGCGCCCCAACGGCGGAAAGCCCGTTTCTCCGCGGCAGCGTTCGCTTCCGGACTCCGGTAACGGGACCAGAAGTCCAACCAGAGATACTGGGTGAGAATCCGCGAGAACAAAATGAAGAGCTTCAGAGCGCGAATCGATTGTGCAAGCACAGGGCGACCTCCCTATGACCGTTGACGCGCAAAGGCGGGGGAGTTGCTCCCCCGCCTTTCATGCTTACTGGTTCTCCTCGGTAGCGGCAGAGGGCTGCTCCTTGGACTCCTTCAGGACATCGAAGGCTTCATGCAGCTTGGAACGGAAAGCCTGGCTTTTGGCCTTGAACTCGGCCCGATCCTCGGGAGAGGCGCAGTGGCGACGAACCGCCTTGACGCCCAGCAGAGCCAGCAGCAGTCCGGCGACGGGGCAATGGCGACGACGACGAGCAAAGAACATATGGGCTCACTCCTTGAATAGGTCACCGCATAGCGGACCGGTTTAGAACGATCTATATCGGATGCATCGATCATAGTCCCTGGCGCAGCAAAAGTAAACAGGGGTACAGGTGCCATCCTTCGTTCATACTAGGGCTGTCAAAACGAGGGAGGCGAAGAGATTGACCGTAACGGATGCCGAGAAGCTGTCGATCAACGAACTGCTGCGTCTGGAGTCGATGGAGTTGCTCAAGCTGAAGAGTATGATGCCCATGATGGCCGATGAGGGCCTGCATGGCCTGACGGAGAACTGCCTGCAGACCGCGAAGGCGCACTGCCGGGCGTTGGTCGACTTCTGTGAAGCGCATCAATTAGGGTAGCACGAGGGGGAAGAACCATGTCGACCGTCATGAGTGCCCTGGGCGAAATGACCGGCATGAAGCCCGGCGATGATATCATCGTCCAGACCGGGATGGTCACCGCCAAGTCGAAAGCCCAGCTTTATCTGGCCGCCATCCTCGAATGCACCAATCCCGAACTGCGCCAGCTCTTCACCACCCACCTGCAGGACACCCTGGCCGAGCACCAGCGGTACACCGAGATGGCCTTGAAACACGGCTGGTACAAAGCCGAAGCCGGAGCCGACCAACTGATCACCCAGGCCCTGGGCCAGGCGAAGGCCACGCTGCACTAGACACAACACCGACGCCGCCCCCTGCAGTTTGCTCGGGCTGCCACGAAAGACTAGCAAACGGCCGGGTGGGGCACCCCCATCGTGTGGCTCGGGCTGCC
>JBLNEM010000083.1:0-4318 GCA_050262655.1 Mycobacterium leprae
GTTCGTGTTCGGCCTCATCGCCTTCGGCGTAGGGGCCGTACGGGAGGTCTTCCTCCAGCCCAGGGTCGGGGAGACGACGGCCCACGCCATCGGCACCCTGAGGAACTATTTCAAAAATCCCTCTGGAGGATCTTGCAGCAGATCCTCGCCGGTTGGAGGAAATGGAAAGCCCGATGCATCGCTGGCAACCTGTCGTAACGGATCTTCAGTCGCCGCGCCTGACCGACCCAGGACAGCGTGCTCTCCACGACCCAGCGAACTTTGCCCAAGCCGCTGCCGTGCGGCGTCCGTTGCCGCGCCAGGTGGTCTTCGATCCCCCGCTCCTTGAGACCCTGTTGATTCCGCGGCGTCCCATACTGCCGGTCCCCGTACAGGGCCTTGGGCCGCCGGCGGGGGCGGCCCCGGCGCCCGCGGATCGGCGGGATGTCATCCACCAAGTTCATCGCCTCCAGCGATTCGTTGCGGTTGGCCCCGGTGATGCGCAGGGCCAGCGGGGTGCCTTTGCCGTCGACCAACAGGTGCCGTTTGGTGCCTCTTTTCCCGCGATCCGTGGGGTTCTTACCGGTCAGGACCCCCCAAAAACAGCGCGGAAGCTCTGGCTGTCTACGCAGCAGTGCTCCCAGTCGATGCCCTTCTCCTGCCCGACCCGCTGTAGGAGGGTGCGCAGGAGTTTCTTCCAGACGCCCCGGCGCTGCCAGTACCGCAACCGCCGCCAACAGGTGACGCCAGAGCCGCAGCCCATCTCCTGGGGAAGCATCTCCCAAGGGATGCCGCTCCGCAGGACGAAGACAATCCCGGTCAGGCAGGCGCGGTCGTCGACCGGCGGCCGGCCCCGCTTGCCCGGCCGCGCTTTATGCCGAGGGAGCAGCGGGGCGACGGCCTCCCAAAGGTCATCCGGTACCAACGGTTCTGCCATGGCAGCACCTCCATACCAGGAGCGCCCTCTACCGGTATTGTACGGTGCCTATTTTTGAAATAGCTCCCAACGCGGCATAGCCGCAACCAAAGAGGAATAAACAGAAATGGCGTTCATCCCGGAGAATGGTCGGTGGTTTGATCCGCCATCCTCATCCTGGGGAGAATGCCGTGACCACAGCATGGCGCTTTCTGGTCAAGTTCGCCAGCCTCATCGTCTGCACCCTCCATTGCTTCGACCGGGTCATCTTCAAGGGCCATCTCGCCCTGGCGGCTCCCTGCGAACTCGAATACTTCGTCGATTGCGTCCTGAAAGTTCGCCGCACAGACTTCATGAAAACCCGGGCGCCCCAGTACTCCGACCGCTTGGTCGAGCATGCCCAAGGCTGGGCTCGCAATGCCGGTCGCACCTACGAATATCGCACCGGCCAGTTCCGCAAGGACGAGTGGGCCCAGAACCTCATCCGCGACCAGGGCATCTCCGAGGGACTCGTCGGCATCCTCTGCACTCAAGAAACTTGCCCTTCCTTCACTCTTGTGCCCGGCCCCAAGCGGCCCCAGTTCGTCAGCCGATCCCGGCAGCAACGGGTGCTCTATTACTACTTCCTCGATCCCCAGTTCGGCCTGATCCACGTCCGCTTGCAGACCTGGCTGCCGTTCACCGTCCAGGTCTACGTCAACGGCCACGAATGGCTGGCTCAGCAAATGGTGCAGAAGAAACTCGGCTTCGTGCAGCAGCACAACGCGTTCACACAACTCGACGACCCCGCCCAGGCCCAACGCCTGGCCGACCGCTTCGCCCAGCTCAAATGGCCGAGAATCCTCGACCGTTGGGCACGGCAGGTCAATCCGTTGCTCCGGGAACTGGTCCCCGGCTACCCCGTGCATTGGGTCGTCGATCAAGCCGAGTACGCCACCGACTTGCTGTTCACCAATCGCGCGGCGTTAGCGGGCTTGTACCGCTCCCTCCTGGGTTATGCGATGCGGACGTTCACCCCCAAGGACATCCTGGGCTTTCTCGGCCGCAAGTGGGATCGCCGCTTCGATGGCGAAGTCCACACCCACTACGAAGACGACCGCTGGTTCGGCACCCGGATCAAGCACCGCATGAAGACCAACTGGCTGAAGATGTACGACAAGTTCGGCCTGATCCTCCGGGTGGAAACGGTCATCAACTCCCCCAAGGAGTTCTCGGTCTATCGCACGCGCCAGCATCACGCCGGCACTTCATCTGTGGGCTACTTTCCCATGACCAAGGGCGTGAGTTCCTTGGTCCACTATCAAAAGCAGGCCTTGGCCTGCAACCGCCGCTACTTGGACGCGTTGGCGGTGGTGGACGCTCCGGCGCCGGCCTACCCACAACTGCGGCAACTCACCGAGCCCAAGGTCATCGAAGGCCGGAGCTATGCCGGCTTCAACCCGGCGCGTCGCGAGGACGTGCGGCTGTTCATGGCCGTACTGGATGGCGACCCCATCGCGCGTGGCTTTCGCAACCGCGACATACGGGAACCGTTGTTCGATCATCCGAAGCGATCGGGCTGGCAACAGCGTGCCAGTGCAGCGGTTGGCCGGCTCTTCAAACGACTGCACGTGCGTCAGTTGGTGGCCAAGATACCGCGCACGCGGCGCTGGCGGGTCACGGAACGCGGACGACACCTGCTGGGTTTGGCGGTGCAACTCTACCGCTCCTCCTGGCCACAACTCGCGGCCTAGCCGGCAGTTATTGCCCTGAAGACTTCTCCGCATCTCGCAGAGAAGTTCAGATGAAAGAATCTAACCGTTCAGTCTCCAGTGGTCATCAATAGCTTCGGCGCAGGCTGACCAGACCGATGGGCTACCAGTGCCTGATGGAGGTAATCCACCACCTGGCGCTCTTGCAATCGCAGGGTCTGCACCACGGTCAGCATCCGCTCCGTAAAGCGGCATCCCGCATCACTGTGATTGCCAAACGCGTTCTTCCGCCACAGCACCCCGGGACGCAACAGCCGCTCGATGTGGTTGTTCGTCGGCTCCACACCCTCCACCGTCGCGAACAGCCACAACGCCGGGGACAACGCCAGCACGTTGCTGCAGAACGTGGCCGCCTTCGCGTCGCCGCAGTCGCGACCCTGCTCCAGGGCCGCTTGGAGGTCCTGAATCACCGGTTCCAGACCCGTTTGCAGCTCCGCGCGCGACACCCGTCGCTGGCGGAAGTCCCACCACAACCGGAAGAGGTCGTCGACCGCCTTCAAACCCGCCTGCCCGATCACCACCGCGGCACCACCGCGATCGACACACTTCTGGAAGTCACGCTTCAGGTGGGCCCAGCAAACCTGCCGCAGGTGCAACGCCAGCTTGTTGTACGCCGACCAGCGGTCGCTGCCGACAATCCCCTGGATCGTCGCCCCCAGCAGGGCTTGCAGTCCCTCCCAGCCCCGGCGGGCATGGATCACGAAGAAGGCCGCCGTCGCCGTAGCCGCTCCCCACAACCACCGCTTCTGACCCCCCTGCTTCCAGCCGGTCTCATCCACGTTCTTGACCGGCGACTCACGCACAGCCTGCCCGGCCTCCGTGTGTGGCGTGGCCAATGCGGCACTCATCTCCTGTTCCAGCGCCACCACGGTGCCCAGAGAGACCGGGACCTGGAAGACGGTCCCCACGATCTCCTGCACGCCGCGCTTGCCGTTGTGGTGCCGACCGCTGAAGTAGGACATCACTGCAGCGAGGCGTGGGCCGATAACAGGCACACGGACCTCGGGTGGGATCTCGGCACAGTTGAGCAGGCCACATTCGGGACAGGTGCGCGAATGCCCCTGGTACTCGGTGACCACCGCGGCGATCTCGGGCAACTCGGCGACCTGGTGCCACTGCGGTTCGGGATCGTGGGGTGCGGGCTCATCGGGCAAGGGACGGTGGCAGCGCAGACAGGTGGGCGGGACGTAGCGGACGACGTGATTGACTCGCTCGGCTGGGAGTCGCTGGCGATGATGTCCTGGGTGTCCGGGTTGCCCGCCGGGCTTGCGCCCCGTCGGGCGTTTCTCCACGGGCTTGGGCGCACCGGGTGGATCGGCGGAGGGCGGAATCGAGGAGTTCGAGGAGTTCCGTTGCAGTTGCCCTCGCAGGTCGCGAACCTCGGCCTCCAGTTCGGCAATCCGCTGCAGCGCAGCCTCCAAGAGAGCACGCAACTTGACGCACTCAGGACACACCACCACTGGAGAAGAGGCGCTATCGCTCATGGGCTACGAAGATAAGCCCTTCTCTTCGAGATACAAGAGGGCTGAACGGTTACTCCCAGCGTATCCCGAACCCAAGGAGGTCACCTCCTCGCATGCGGATCAGAGCCGATCAGAAGTGCGAAACCCGAACTTAGAGTCTGTTCCATAAAAGTCAGGCAGCGCGCTTACGAGCGGGCCGTGGGTAACGG
>JBLNEM010000084.1:0-4061 GCA_050262655.1 Mycobacterium leprae
GGCGGCGAGGTCGCTCAGGCAATCACCGACATGCCCACTGGATACGATTCCAATTACAGTAGCTATGATAGCGTAGACACCTTCAGTAGCTATGAGTACTAGCTCGGATTACGGATCGCAGTTCTACCGGGGGAAAACGATATGGACAATCGAATACGTGTATCGATCCAAGAGCTTCAGGAACCGGGGGCTTACTGGAAGGAACTGACGAACCTAGGTGGATTAACGGACGTTCATCTGATATGGCCAACTGTCGGGGGGGCGTATCTTGCTGATATCGGGGATGCGCCTGACCAGGAGCAGGTCTATGACGACATGAGAGAACAGTGGGAGAAAATCGCAGCGCAATTTGTTAATGCTTTGCACAAGCGTTCGGGTGGATCTCTCCAGTTGATCGGGTTTCATCGGCCTTCAAGGTTGCAGAGACTCTGGTCGACCTTCACTACTGGATTCGATCCAGCACCCAGCTGCTACGTCTCGCCGTCTGCAGCCACCAGCCCGGAGATGATCAGCTCATGCATTTCGCACTCATTTGGTCGGATGATGTGGACAGCGGTGCCTGAGGACCAAGCTATTCGGCGCACTCGCAGTATGAACCCCCGTGATGTGCGTAGGATGCTGACCGATCAGACATGGTGGGTGGCACCGGGGCATGAGGATCCTTACCTCCTTGCCGCAACGACAGATCGCCAGTTACTGCTCAGTGTCGTAGCGAACGACTTGGCTGATGTGCCGGTTGAGTTCAAGACGGAACCGATCGGTCCTCAGGCTTTACGCAAGTTCATGGTGTACTAGGGGGTGGGTTCTTCCGTTCCCTAGGGGCGGACCCACCCCCGGGCTGGTAGACACGTCACGCCGGGTTTCCGGCGTGGGCTGGACTCGTGGCGTGGGCCGGGCCCGGCGGTGGCCAACTTGCTGTCCGATCCCTCCGGGGCCCGCCGCCGGGGCCAGCTGATACGTCCGCTACCGCTTGGCGGCGCCCCCTCAGTCGATGCGCAACGGGTTCGTCAATTTCTCGCAGGGGGCATCGCCGCGTTTGACCAGCTCACGCGGAAAAAGTTGACGGTTCGCATACCCCTGGAGGTGTTCTAGTACCGGGTGGGGTAGCATTTGCCATGACTCGGAGCCAAAAAATGCCTCCGGAGAAGCCTGAACCGGGCCCGAAAGACCGGTTTGACCCCTCAATCGTCAGTATTTCGCGGGCCCGGTGCGTTTTTCGCTGCGAAAAAGATTGACGAACGGCCCGGTTTGGCGTTGAGCTCGTCGTCGGCACACGCCCTACCCGGCACGGTACCCTGGTGCCGGGGGGAGGCGCGGGTTTGGCGGCGCACCGCCCCCGCAGCGGATCTGGTTCACCGGCATTCCCGGCTCACGCCGCCGGCCGTGCAAAGTTGAGCCTGGACCGGCGGCGCTGACCCGGTGACAACAAGGCTGATTCCGGGTCGGCGGTCGGCTCCGCTTCGACCCAACGAAAGACCCCCCGGAGAGAGCGACTCTCCGGGGGGTCAACGTTTGTGGCGAGACTACAGCTTCGGCGCCTGCCAGCCGCCCACTTGCTTCGGATCGTTGGGCACCTGGAACTGCCCCGCCTTGATGGCGTCGGCCCACTTGTCCACCAGCGCCTTGGTGCCGTCGGGCATCTTGTTCCACAGGGTGGAGTCGGCGTAGCCCACGCCGTTATCCTTCAAGCCCATCACGATCACCTGGCCGCCGGTGAATTGGCCGTCCCTGGCGGCTTTCGTGATGTCGAAGACGGCGTTGTCGATCCGCTTCACCATGGAGGAGAGGACGTTGTCGGGGGCCAAGCGGTTCTGGTCGCTGTCGACGCCGATCACGTACTTGTGCTGCTCCTTGGCGGCCTCGATCACCCCTCCGCCGGTGGCGCCGGCGGCGTGGAAGATCACATCCGCACCCTGGCCGTAAACGGAGAGGGCGTCGCTCTTGCCCTTCGCCGGATCGTCGAAGGCGCCGCTGTAGACGGTGATCACCTTCACCGTGGGATCCACGGCCTTCACGCCGGCCTTGAAACCAGCCTCGAAGTGATGAACCACATCCATGTCCATGCCGCCGATGAAGCCGACCGTCTTCGTCCGGGTGGTGCGGGCGGCGATTACGCCCATGAGGAAGGAGCCTTCTTCTTCCTTGAAGACGACGGAGACGACGTTGGGCCGGTTGGGCACCACGGTGTCGATGATGCCGAACTGCTGCTTGGGGTTCTCGCCGGCCACCTTGTTCAGGGCATCGCTCATGAGGAAGCCAATGCCCCAGACCAGGTTGTACCGGGCGTCGATCAACGTACGGAAGTTGACCTCGTAGTCCTCATTGCGGTGCGATTCCACGGCCTGCACCGCAATGCCCAGGTCGGACTTGGCCCGCTGGAGCCCACGCCAGGCGGAGGCGTTGAAGGAGTCGTCGTTCAGGCCGCCGACGTCGGTAGAGATGGCCGCTTTGAAGGCGGCAGGGGGGGCGGGAGCCTTCGCCGTAGCGGAACAACCCGCCAGCAGAGCAAGGGTCAGGCAGAGCGCAACGGCCCTGATGATTCGTCTGTGCATGAACTGTACCTCCTGGAGTGCGAAGAAGGATCTGGCTGCGAAGTTGGTAGGTACCGGTGCCACTGAAGGCGATCATAACACGCTTCTGCCATATTTGACGAGCTACCCCACGTCATGGCAGATCGTGACCCAGCGAGGATACTGGGATCAGCCTCCTGCCAATGTTCTTCATGTTGAGCCCATATATGAACATCACGTAAACTAGTCATGTGGGAAGTTTGTATAATGTTCTATCTCGTCCCTGCTACCTACGTTGCCCTATCAACAACGCAAGGAGTTGGAGCTAATGAAACTCAACCTGAAGAAAAGCGGTTCGATCCTGGTGTCGGTGGCGTTGGGCCTCTCCGTACTGGCCGCCACCCCGGCGATGGCCGCAGACACCAGCACTTCCACTGCTACCGCTGGCTACACGGGGATCACCGGACTGCTGTACATGGGCGTCAGCGGCACCTCGGTGACCAACCTGCAGCAGGATCTCCGCACGATCGGCCTCTTTACCTATCCAAGCAACACCGGCTACTTCGGCTCCGTGACCGACGCCGCCGTGCGCTCCTTCCAGTCGAACTACGGCCTGGTGGTGGACGGCGTCGTGGGCCCCGCAACCAACCGGGCCCTGGGTCAGGCCCTGACCATGGCGAAAGTGGCCGCCGATTCCACCCAGTACACCGGCACCCCGTACGTATGGGGCGGCGCCAGTCCGACCGCCGGTTTCGACTGCTCCGGCTTCGTCTGGTACATGTACCAGAGCCACGGCCTCCCGCTGCAGCGCTACTCGTCCCAGGTCTACTTCACAATGGGCACCCCCGTCAGCCAGAGCAACCTGCTCCCCGGCGACCTGGTCTTCTACACCCTGGACAGCCAGGGCACAGCCTCCCACATGGGCATCTACCTGGGCAACAACCAGTGGATCTCCGCCACCTCATCCAAGGGCATCTGGACCTACACCCTGGACAACCCATACTGGGCCGCCCGCTTCCTCGGCGCCCGCCGCATCCTCTTCTAGCAAGACAAAACCCTGGAACCACGAGTGGTTCCAGGGTTTTGTCGTACATACCGCTCGGGTGTTGACATACGTATAGCGTCGTATAAACATGCCCGGGGCCGGGATGACCCCGGCTGCATTCACACACAGCACAGAACGATCGAGTCAGAACAAACCATTTAGGTGTCGGCAGTGGTCAAGGCATCGGTCTCTTCCCGTCTGGGTACCGTGCCGGGTAGAGTGTTTGGCTGAACCCGACCGATGTTCGGGCTGCTCAAGAACGATTCGTCAGGGTGAAGGGGGGAAAACGCAGTTTTGAACACCGACGCGGCGCGATCCCTGCCCAAAATCTCGCTTTCACGCGGAGAACCTCAGCCGCGGACCGGGGTTTGGCGGTCTGCGGCCCCGGAAGATACGGGGGGCAGTATCAAAAAATACGGGTGGGGGTAAGAAGGCGGCGGAACTTGGAGGGTAAACGGCAATTTTGGTGCGGGCGAGCGCCGTGGCTTGTGCCCAAAACTGCACTT
>JBLNEM010000085.1:0-11902 GCA_050262655.1 Mycobacterium leprae
TTGAGTGGGTTTGGCCACATTTCCGTCGTGAGTCTCCTCCTTTTTAACGCGTTTCGCCGACGAAACCTTTAAAAACAAGACAGACGAGCGGCAGGAATTGTCATTTGCTTCCAATCATTACCAGACGCTGTGAGCGCAGGGGGGGCAACGTGGTTGGAGACAAGAAGGTCGTTCAGGTCTGTGACGCCGTTCGGGCGCCCATCGGAGACCGGCTCCGCGGGCTCCGAAGATCAGGCGCCCGTGGCGGCACAGGCCTGACGGCGGAGGGTACTCCCACGTACCTTCAGCCCCCCCCAGCAGCGCCACGATCAGCTCCGGCGACCGCTCCAGGCAGACCCCCACCACCTGCTCCGCCCCCACGCCGATACGCCGCAGTGCGTGCGCCAACTGATTGGCCCGCCGGCCCGGCTCGCCGTAGGTCAGCCGCCGGTCGCCGTGGACCGCGGCGGTAGCCCCCGGCCGTGCTTCGGCCTGCGCCGCCCCCAGTTCGTGGATCAGCGGGGTATCGGGGAAGTCAACGGCCGTTTCGTTCCGGGGTGGGCGTTCTGTGTCCACTGCCTGGCTGCCCGCGGCACCCTTGCCATGGCGTCTTCTTGCCACGGATTTCACGGATGGCATGGATTAAGAAGATATCGTTTGGTTGGGGCCTCTCCCTCTGTCGCCAGGGCGGCGGCGAAACCGGGGATTGGCGGGAGATCGGCCAGCGTCCAGCGAACCGTCTCCGACATCTCCCCCTCCACGGCCAGGAGCCTGGGCGGCTCGGTCGGGTGCAGACTGACGGCGACCCGCTGGAGCGGGAAGACGAGCCCATCGCCCCGGCCCTTCAGGTAGGCCTCCTTGCGGGTCCAGCCACGGTAGAAGGTCTGGAGGCGTTCCGGCGGCGGCAGGGCGACGAGAACCTGTTGCTCCGCCGGCGAGAAGACCGTGCGGATCAGATCCTCCGTCACACCCTCCGGGCGGATCCATTCCAGGTCGATCCCAAGCTGCCGCCCGCGGGCGAAGGCGAAGAGCCCCATGCCGTGCGAGTGCGACAGGTTGAAGCTGATCTGGCCCATTGCGGGGTCCAGTTCGGGTTTCCCATGCGGACCGGCGAGCAGCCGGAGTTCCGCCGCCGGCTGCGATATGTACTGGGACAGCAGATGCCGCAGCAGCCACCGGCCCTGAATGAAGTGGACCCGGTCCGCCTCTCGCCGGTACCGGTCAGCCCTGTCCCGCTCCTCGGCGGTCAGCACCTGGTAGTGCAAGGCGACCTCGGCCGGACTCCCTTCTAATGAAGCGCTCCAGACATGTACCTCGCCATCCTGCAGCAACGGCACCCGCTGCTGCTCCACCCACCGCATCACCCCAACTCCCGTGCCACCACCCGCAGCACCTCCTGCCACGCCGTATTCACGAAGAAGTGATCGCCGGAGAACAGATGCAGCCGGAACTCCCCCGTTGTCTGCTCCCCCCACTGGACCAGCCGATCCACCGTCACCAGCCGATCCTGGTCGCCGCCCAGTGCGGTGATTGGGCTGTCCAGCGGCGCTTCCGGGTGGAACCGATAGGTCTCGCAGACCGAGAAGTCCGCCCGCAACATCGGCGTCAGGAGCTGACAGAGTTCGTCGTTGGCCGTCACCTCCGGCGCCATGCCGTTGAGCCGACAAACAGCCTGCCAAAACTGAGGCTGCGGCAGCAGATGCAGCGGCGGCCGCCCCTCCGGCAACTGCGGCGCCCTGGCCCCCGAGACCAGCAAGCGCCTGGGCCCCGGCAACCCCTTCCGCCGGATCTGCCGAGCCAGCTCGAAGGCCACCGTCGCCCCCATGCTGTGCCCGAAGAAGGCGTAAGGCCGAGTCAGGTATGGCCAGATCCCGTCGCACAGGTCCGGGATCAGCCCCTCCATCGTCTGGTAGGCGATCTCCCGGAACCTGGACTCCCGTCCGGGCAGCTGCACCGCGCACACTTCGATGGTGCCCGGCAGCGCCTCCGCCCAGCGGCGGTAAACCGAGGCTCCCCCACCGGCCCACGGGAAGCAGAAGAGGCGTACGGCCGCCCCGGGGTTGGGCTTCGGGCGGAGGATCCAGTCCGTGTCGGGGTGGACGGCGGTGGCTGTCATGCGGTCGGTCACTCCCTTGCGTGAGGTCGTGGGGGCTGGGGCTGGGGCACTGCCTGGGCCCCTGCCGTCGCACCTGCGCCCGGGACGATGCCAGGTTCAGCGGTTGCTCGGGGACGCGTTGGCTTAAGCTAAGAGGAATGTTCTGTGCGAATAAACTACATCCTTCGACACAGAAACGCTTTTATATTAAGATTCTGTTGCGGTTATGCACAGGTGCATGGCACGATGTGGGGGGGTGAGGTGGCACGCTGTCGCCGGGGGGCACCCTCCCAGGCTTCCTGAGCAGCCTACCGCTGGCTGCCCGCGTTCACCGGCAAAGGTCGAAGGGGACTGCGGCCGGCCCGACACCACCCCCACACGGTCGAAGCCTCGTCCGCAAAGTTGAAACGCCTCGCCAAACCAGGGCTGGTTTGGCGAGGCGTTCAGTTCCGCTATTCATTACGGTACGAGGTATCCGTTGGGCACCGACGCCACAGTTGATGTGATAGCGCCGCTCCCACCCGGGCACGGCTCCTGACGGCTGCTGCGATGCGGGGCGGCACAGCCACCAGGGAGACGTCACCCGTTGCGCCGGTCCCACATCGTGCCCTCCCAAACCACGGAAAGCCGGGAACCCAGGTGGTCAGGTCAGCAGAAAACCAGCATCCACCGGGATGATCGCGCCCGTAATGCCGGATGCATCCGCCGAAGCCAGGAAGGCCACGGTCTTTGCCACTTCGGCCAGGCGAGTGACCCGCCCCAGCGCAAAGCGGGGCAGGAACCTGGCCTCTTCGGGATCATCGGCGTGAAAAGCGTTCTCGGCCCAGTTCATCATCACGCCGTTGACACGAATCCCCTGCTGGCCAAACTCGGCGGCGAGTCCCCGGGTCAGGGTCATGGCACCGCCGTTGGTCACGGCATAGCCAATTTCGCCAAAACCGCCGCGCTCCCCAACCGTGGAGAGCACATTGATGATCGCACCGCCGCCACTGGCCAGCATGCCGGGAATGACGCGGCGTGCCGTGAGGAAGTATCCGACCGCCTTGTACTCCACCTGGGACCGCCACTCATCGACCGTGAACTCAAGGAACTGCTTCTGCAGGGCAAAGACCGCGTTGTTCACCAGGATGGTGACAGGGCCGAGGCTTTCGCGTATCTCCTCGGTCATGCGCCGGACATCTTCGTCGACGCGCGTATCGCCAACGACGAGGATGGCTCGACGCCCCATCTCCCGGATCGCCCGGCAGACCGCATCACCTTCGGCGACCGATGACCTGCAGTTGACGGCCACATCGGCGCCACACCGGGCGAGCTCCAGGGCGATCGCCCGTCCGACGCCTCGACTGGATCCCGTGACGAAAGCGACGGAGCCTTCAGGCATACGGGGAACCCCCTTACGGCGACGAGTTGGAAACCGGGGGAGGCGTCCGGCGGGTGCCTGTCAGGCCACCCCGAGCGCCTCTTGTCAGGATCGAGCCGACCGCCGGTACTGCCCGGCAGTCTCGATAAAGCGTACAAACTCCTGTTCAGAAGAGAATGTCCTGCGTGGGACGATGATCGCTTGGCTGGCGCTGATGTAAAGCAGCGCATGACTCTCGGTAGAAGCGATATGCTCCACGTCAGACCAGCTGAGGTGGGTTTGACCGTCCGAGCCGCCCACTTCGATCCCGGCCCCGGAAATGGTCACGCCACACCGGGTCGGGCAGGTTCGATCCTGGTCCTTTTGAAGTACTGCGCGCATCCGCTTTCGCACGGACCGCCGGTACAACCAGGTGAAAAGTAGCGGATAGGCTGGCACGACACTGAATAACGGGAGCAAGTCCACGAAGCCCTGCCACCAGGTCCTGCCATGGCGGGTTGCGCCGAAGAGAATCAGGAGACAGATGACCAGCCAGGCCGTCGGAAACGTAAGCAGCGTTCTGCGATAGCTGCGCCTGGCGGCCGGGGAGTGGGCTAGATGAAAAAGGTTAAAGGCCATGATGTCATCGTGGGTGAGCTCGTACTCAATGGTCAGAGGTACCCCCCCTTTGCGGCCTGACGTCTGGCGCTGGTCGTACTCCTGAATTCCCCAGGAGCGGCCGCAGGTCTGCCCGGCTGTACAGGGAGCCCGATTGGGTCCTTCGTTCCAGGGGATTGCCGCCAGCCGATGGACCGCTTCAAGCGCAGCCGCAAAGGTCGGGTATTGGCCGTAAGGCTCAGCGTGTAGGTCGTCCTCGACTACGAACATGCGATTCCCCCTGATACGCCCGTCGACTCTCCGTGCCAAGGGTGCGAGGAGTCTGCGCCAGGATTTCGGCTTCAGGGCACTGACCCGCATGCGGCGGACAGAGGTGGCAGCCATAAATCATCGCTCCCCCTAAGATGCTGCAGCCGATTCCTGGCGCAGCAGATCAGCCAGTGCCTTTTCTGCAGCCCTCCCGGGCACAAACCCGCCGACTTCCAGCTCATAGGCGTCATCAAGGTGGTAGATCACCCCATCCAGACGTGCCGGTAGAAAGCCGATCTGCAGCATCTCATAAAGCGTGCGTGCAATCACCGGCCCGGTCAGTTTCGACCCCGCCCACGCTTCCTGCAGCGCTCGGAAAAACTGGACGAGGGCCTCCCCGTCGACCGGCCTGCATTCGGTCGGGCAGAGCATGCGGACCAGGCGGTCCTCCGACAGGCGGGAGCCCAATGAGACTGTTACGAGCCAATCGGGCGGGATCGTCGAGACCAGAATGGCGCCATCGGCCCAGGCGATCACTTCGCCTCGGTCGGCAATGCCTGCAACCATCCGGAGTGCCCAGGCGACCGCCTCTGCACGCAGGCTCTGGTCATCGGCCATTCGTGCGTTCACCCCCGTGCCTGTCAGGCATCGCCGGTTTTCCCACGCCGATCCGGGCTGGGCACCTCATACCGGAGTTCGGCGAAGGCCTCGCCGTAGGTAGCGACCGATTTCAACCGCAATGGCGGATTCGCAATCACTCTCGGCAGCAGGGGAAACCCACTGCCCAGGGTTACCGACGCCACCTGGACAATCAACTCATCGAGCAGGCCGGCATCGTAAAACTGCCCGACCAGCTCCCCGCCGCCGATGAACCACACGTTCTTGCCCTCCGCTGCGGCGACCATCTGGCGGTGAACAGGCCGGACATCGCCGCGCACAAAGCGAATATCCGCACCTGGAACGGTTGGGAGCGAGCGCGATGTAAAGACCCACGCCGGCTGTTGGTAGGACCAGGGCTTTGGCCTGTCTGAACCGAGGTTGATATGATGACGCAAGATCCACTCATAGGTGTTCGATCCCATCGCCACAGCGCCCACTTCGCGGATGAAGGCCGAATAGCCCATGTCGTCGCCGCTGTCCAGTTGAAAGAGCCAGTCCAGGGACTGCTCCGGTGTGGCAATAAATCCGTCCAGGCTTGAGGCTACGTAGTACTGTGTCTTCATGATGGGTCCTCCTTTGCGGCAGGGCGAATGGGTGGGAGGCAGCGGGGGGACAGGTGCGTGTCAGGCGGGCTCGAGGGCAAGTACTTCCCGCACCGCGCCGGGAGCCCCCGACGCCTCCTTCGGTGACTGCTGCAAACCGTGTCAGGCGGCAGCCCCCACGTGGAGTGGGCTCGCCGGACTATGTAAGGCCGTCGCCCATGTCAGGCGGTGGCTCTCCGCTACGGGTCTGGCTTTACGGCCGCCAAAGTTGAAGCTTGTCGCCATACAGATAGTTGCCGTAGTACTCCTGCTCCCGGTCAGTCGGGTGCCGGTCGAAGTCGATGTAGGGTTCGCCGCAGTGGGGACAACGGAGCGGGTTCAGGTACCGGAACTGCCCTCCACACTTCTCACAGGCAGGAAGCTTGCTTTCAAAGCGGGCGAGCGCCTCCGGGTTCGCTCGGCCGAGAGCAGGCGGCGCACCTTCCAGTTGGCTGCTCGCCATCAGTGTGTGGGGTTGGTTTGAGCAGTAGAGATACGTGGAGTCGCTGAACCCCGCATGAAACGACTGGAGCCGAAAGCTCTTATGACAGTGATCGCAAATGCACAGCAGGGAGACGTTGCCTGGTGTAACCGTCCCCGGGAAGTGGAGCCCCCGATAGAACAAGCCGCGGCCGACGAGATCCGCCGGGTTGCCGCTGCACTCAGGCAGGTAAAACGGTGCGAAGCGGATCCCCTTTCCCTCGGGGGTCCGAAAGACCTCTTCGGGGTTCTTGCCGTCCCTTGTCAAGAGAGCGTCTGCCTGAACGGCGAAACCGGCACTGACTCGCACCGAGAGATGCAGGAATCGGGCGCCCTCGTCGTACACGGACGCAAGGTCATAGGAGCGGGTACTGCCCCTGCTATCGATGAAGCGGAGTGCATGGTCGGAGCGAGAGAGTTCTACCACCAGACGCTTTTCGGTTGGCACTTCATCCTTGAAGACTGTGCATACTTCCTCTTCATCCAGGAAGAGAGACAGGACGGATGGTATGGGACGCTGAGCCCCCGCCATCTCCTTGGTCTTTCGACTGAATGGCCACACGATATCCCCTCCCGATCTGCTTGTGGGGAACACCCAGACAGTGCGGGCGTCTGGCAGGATCAGCCTGTCCCTGAAGGGTGACGGATTCTGCTCGCTTCCCCACCGGCGATGCCACCCCGCTAGGGCCCGTTCTGGCGTGGAATGCGCCAAGTCGTACATCTTCGCCTATTTCAGCATGAGCGATGGCGATTCCTTCCGATGGCGTGATGGCCCACGTCGGCTGTTCCTGAACGGGCCTGATAACGCAGAGGGGCGCCAGCCCGAACGGGTGGCGCCTCAAGCTTTCACCGGAATCGCCGTCCACCTCGCCCGCCGCTATTGGGCGTCTCGTGGCGCAAGCGTCTCACGGCACGGTTGTCGGTCTGCGTATTGACGAAGATGGAGCCGAGCTGCCCGCCGAGCCGGGCCAGCCCCCGGTACTCGCACATGGGCGACAACACTGCGAAGTGAACCGTGCCGGGCGTGTTGCCTTTGTCCCCGGGGCAGACATCCTTCTCGACGCCATCCACTCGCACCCGCAGCCAGACGTGACCCGCAACCCGCTCGGGCTCTATGTACTCGTGAATCCTGGCGGCCGGGAAGCGGCACTGTCGAGCGAAGACCGGCCGGGCCGGAATGCCAAGGTCGTGCAGGATCGCGTTGAGGGCAAGCGCCCGCTGGTGGCAGTAGCCCATGCCGCGAGCGAAGGCTCGGCGGGGTGTATCCCAACTGTTGCGCCGCGAATACGCCATCTTCGCCGCAACGAGTCGCTGCGCCGCCTGGACTAGCTCCCAACCCGAGAGCTCGCTGCCGCGCAGTTGCGCCACTGCGTCGTGCAGGGTGGTGACGCCTTCAAGCGTTCGAACCTTAGGGCCGCACAGGCGCAGCGATGCGGGCAGTGCATAGGACGCAAGCGCCGCAAACGGCAGCAGGAAGAGAGCGGCGATCAGGGAGACGAGAACGGTCGACAATAGCAATCCCCCTTGCGTGAAGCACGGCTAACGGCTGGCGCCTCGGCGGCGCCGGCATGAACCCGTCGATCCCGGCACGAACCTCGCTTCGGCGTCAGTCTCCAAGCGCCTGTCAGGTTGCCAGGGTTAAGATCCGTCCTACCTCGTCCGAGTGGTCGATTGCCATCTCCCTCAGTACCGCCACCGTCCCCCGAGGCTGAATCAGCGCCTGAAGCGGAACCGGTTGGCCAGCCCGAATCGTACCGCCCGCGTCCAGAATGCGCTGGAGCGACCACTCATCGCCGAGGAGGTCGTGCACGAGTTCTGGCCCTAACAGCAGGAGCGCCGGCAGGTCCCCGGGTTTTGGCTCACCGATCGCAGTCCCCAGATAGACGGCCACCCGACCTTTGCCGAACTCCGGGTCAACCTCCCAGAGAAGTGCGGGACGCGGGGCACCGTATGGCCAATCGATCTGCTGCAGGGTTCCACTCCTGGTCCATAAGAGCGTGGCCCCCGCGGACAAAACCTCGATGTTGATCCCGATCTCCTCAACAGACTCGCGCTGCAGTGCGTCGATGGGGGATTCACCGTTCTCCATGGCCCCACCGATGCAACCCGCTCCAACCCGGAGCGCCAGGGGCGTATGTACCCATTTGTGTGGCTTCTGTATCTCCAGTACCAGAAACGGACCAGACTTGATGATAGCCGCAACCCCAACCAGGTCTTGGCCGGTGTGATTGCTCATGAATAAGGCCTCACTTAGGCATGACGGTGGTGCTGGCGCTTCGGCGGCCGCCTGCACGCCGCGATCCGGCCTGCCCAGCGGCGTATCCGTTACGGCCAGGTATCTAGCTTCTGAATACGCCGGATATGGCGACCACCCTCGAACTTCGTTTCAAGCCAGGTGGATACGATCGCCACCGCTTCCGGTTCGCTGATCAGCCTTTGGCCCATGGCGATCATGTTCGCATCGTTGTGGGCCTTCGCCAGGCGTGCAGTCTCCGTATTCCAGCACACGGCACAACGAATGCCCTTGATCCTGTTCGCGGCCATGGCTTCGCCGTTGCCGGACCCACCGATCACGACGCCCAGGTCACACGGACCGCTCGCAACGGCTTCGGCGGCGGGGCGGATGAAATCGGGGTAGTCCACGGGATTCTCCGAGTGGGTACCAAAATCGATTACCTGAAGCCCCTGCAACTTCAGCCATTCTGCCAACGCCGCCTTATAGCGAAACCCAGCGTGATCCGAAGCAAGTGCCATTCGCAATGGAGATCGCGCTCCTTCTGGTGACATTGTGCGAAAGCGTTTGTCCGCCGGCAGCGGCAGTGGGCACTGGCCATTGCCACGGCGATTCTCCATGGTCGACTGGGTCCTACATACGGAGCCCGGCTGATCGTGCGACACTGTAAAGGAACGCTCGGGCTCTCGGACGATGCAGAGTTCAAGCTGCTCGTGGCTTTCATTGGCCTGGAATCGCAGACCGACCACCTACCCCTCGGCGCCGAGCGCCAGTTCTGGGCCCCGGAGGCGCTCAAACGGGCCGATGCCGAAATGGCTCGGTACGACACCTCGGTGGGTGCAGATTTACGGGCAGCTTGTCAGCACCTGATGGACGAATTGGCCCCTTCGGTCCCCGATTGGGTTGACGAACTGGACGTTGTAGCGACGCTGGACGAAATCGTTGACGACTGCTATCTCCCCGAAGGATCCGAAGGCACCGTTGTTCACGTTCACCTCGAACCGGAGCTGGCCTATATGGTAGAGTTCTGCGACGAGGCCGGCCGCACTCTGGCGCTGCCGACGTTGTTGCCGCACCAGGTGAGACTGATCTGGAAAGCACCCCTTCGGTGATCCGGGTTCAAGCACGGCGCTGCTCACAGGGGCTAGCGTCTGGCTGCTCACCTGTGGCGGTCGGCGGAGCAACCTTTGCTTATGTACAACCTGGCGGTGGGCGACCCTCCCCTGCAGGTACGCCGGTAGAATCACTTTTGCCGCGAAGCGATCCACCCTGTCATTCCAGATAGGAAGGCCGGGAGCAGACTCCACAGCAAAAACCGCCAGTTGCCTGTCAGGAGTGAGATGGTCAGAAAGACTAACAGAAGGCCGATCGCCAGACCCAGTCCAACTCGCCTGCCTACCTTTGGACTCACATGAATCCCTCCACAGCTACTGGATTGAGAGCGGCCTTTGTTGGGGTGGTGCGGCGACCTCACCGTACCGGCGAGCTACTCGATACGCAAGGAGCACCCTTGCACTGGTCTGCCTATCCACCATGTTGTCGGCACGCCTTCGCCTATTTCCACATTAGTAATGCAAGTCCCTCCAAGGGAGTAAGTCTGTTGCTGATGATCCTGATTCATGAACTGATGCATGCGGGCAGAGTGCGGCATCGCTGCCACGCAAAGAGGCGCCATCCCAGGCGGGTGGCGCCTCAAGCTATTGTGTAAGGCTTATGTGGGCTCGCTGTTCAGGCAGGGGTGGAATGCGGTTGGTGGCCCGCCGCCCAAGCGATGAACCTACTGTCCCACCCCTGGCTACGTAGGTAACATTCCCATTCCGGCGGGGGCGGTGTCCACCGTGGGGAGTGTTCCCTTCTGACGGCGGGACATGCCCTGTAGTGGTGGCAAGGTGAGCCCCCCGGCACACGCCGGCCCCGCACGCATCGTGCAGGGCCGGCGATCTATGCGTATGGGTCACGGGCTCCGTCTAGGGACCGTAATCGGTGATCGGGTGCACGTACTCGTGCCCCCCTTCGATCTGGTAGTACTGCTCCTCGGTGGCGTCCCAGTTCAGCGTGTGGGTGTCGCTATGGCCGTTGTCCACGTAGTGGCTGCACTGCTTCACGGTGATCGGCTGCCGAGTTGCGGGATCGACGCCGGTCTGAACGTCGCTGTATGCGTCGCACTCCCAATTGGCGTGCCATTCGGTGTACGTGTAGGTGCCGGCGCCGTAAACCGTGATCCGGTAGCTGCCGTCCGGCGGGTTATTGCTGGGTGCGGGCAGATCGAAGGGGTACGTCCAGTGCAGCCCTGCACCGGCAGCCCGCGGATCGTCGTTGGGCGCATCCCACCGGCTGTAAGCGGTCACACCGGCCAGGTACTGGAGGTCGCGGGGCAGGTCGACGCGGACTTTGTCCACCGTGAATTGGTCGAGCGGGTGTCCAGCCAGTTCCGCCGGCTGTCGTACGTCGATGGTCGTCATGATGCGGTGTCCCCGATGGCCGACGGCCGGGTCGAAGGTGATGTCGAACCACTGGGTGGGCGTCCTTCGGTCGACGCAGTCCACCACCGCAATATCGGCCTGCACCCAATCGGACCAGACCTTGCCCGCATTCTGCGCCCGATAGCGCACCGTCACCGTTCCCGGCGTCTCATAGCTGGGCGGCGGCGGCCACTGCTCCGGCTCCTGGGCGATCATCGGCAGGCCCTGGGGGTCGTCATAGTCGACTTGATAGGCAACAGCCTCGCCGGTGCAGACCCGCGCCGAGACCTGAAGCGTCACCTGTGGGGCGCCGACACGTCCGGTGCGGATGGAGAACCAATTATCGCCGACTTCGACCTCCCCGATGCCGGTATACCCCGAGGCGGCGCTCTCCCACGCCTGAGGCACGGCTTCGACGTCAGTCCGGCCTTGCGGCTGCCGCGACACATGCCGCTTGTAGTAGAGCCCCGGGTTGGCAAGTGCCAGCAGATCCGCCGAATGGTGCCCGTCTGTGCGCGGGAGCATCTCGAACGTCAGGGTTGTGGTGGTGGCCTGGGCCCCATCACCGGCCGTGATCCACTGCACCGGCCCGGGGGCAGCGTCCATCCAACCAAACAGCACCGGCACATCGCTGGCCAGCCGCCCACCCCCGGGAACGAACCAGGAGAGGGTTACCGCGGCTGTAAAGGGCTTGGCGGCATCGATCTGGTCGGCCGTACGGGGCTGGTTCTCCTGCGTGAACGTCACCGACTTCACCTGCAGGTTCACCCCCATGCGGAGGGCGACCATCCGGGAGCGGCCGTTCAACTCATTCACGCCGGTCAGCAGCCGCTCCTGGGCCACCATCATGCCGCTGGCGACACCGTAAGAGTTCCACCAGGGTGCACCCCCCGGATCGAAATACGGACTGCCGGAGAGCACCGCCTTCGCTGAGCGGGTCTGCAGCACGCGGCTGCTCGGATCTTCGACGGAGCGGCAGTCGAGGAGCACCCCGTTCGCATCGGTGCTGAACAGGTCGAGGCGCTCCCCGTTCCGATCCAGGGCCACCACCGCGCCCGAGGCGAGCCCCACCAGCACCGCCCGGGGGACAGCCCCACCCTCAGGCCCGGCGCCGACTCCCGCCGAAATCGGGGCCACGTTCACCCAGGCCTTCTTGCCATCCCCGGCCAGATCGCGGAAGCTGTGCAGCCACTGGAGCTCTCCATC
>JBLNEM010000086.1:0-6976 GCA_050262655.1 Mycobacterium leprae
TTAGCAATTTGATAGTACTGCGATAATGGTTTTCAAACCATCCGCCAGAGGGCGCAGAATGGTGTCATGGGTTGTCATGTGACTTTTGCAGGGTCAAAGCGGGTTTGGTCTATATGACAAACGTCATGTAGTAGGGTGTAGAACCTAGATACAGCGGGATACTGGGTGGATTGGACTTCCAAATAACAACGGCTGCATTACTACTCTAGCAAGGGATTTCTCATACGGGGGTCGCATAAGTCATGCGCGCAGTGGTTCAGCGGGTATCACGGGGCAGCGTCACCGTCGAAGGGAGCGTTGTCGGTGAGATTGACAAAGGGTTTGTAGTCCTTCTAGGCGTCGCAAAGGAGGACGACGAGGCCGCGGCGGACTACTTGGCCGACAAAGTAGCAGGTCTGCGAGTTTTTGAAGATGAAGAGGGAAAGATGAACCGCTCCCTATTGGATGCCGGTGGCGCCGTACTGGCCATCAGTCAGTTTACGCTCTATGGCGACGTTCGCCGCGGCAAGCGCCCTGGTTTCGACCGTGCGGCCCGCCCCGAACTTGCTGAGCCCCTTTACGAGCGCTTTGTGGCGAAACTAAGGGCACATGGCCTGAAGGTGGCCACCGGCCGCTTCCAGACTCATATGGAGGTGGCACTGGTCAACGACGGGCCTGTGACCATCCTGATCGACAGCGAGAAGCAGTTCTAGCGCAGGTGAGGTGAAGCCCCATGGGCCTTGTGATCCATTCCAACGAACTGGGCGACTTCGGCACGAACTGCTACATTATCGCTTGCACCGAGACTGGTGAGTGCGCCGTCGTGGACCCGGGCGTGCCTGATTCGTGGGTGGCCGAGACGGTGGCAGCGAACGGCCTGAAGCCCGTCGCCATTCTCCTGACCCACGGCCATCTCGACCATATTGGCGGTGTGGCTGCCGTGAAAGCCGCCACCGGGGCTCCGGTTGCCGTTCATGGCGACGATGCTCCCATGTTGACCGATGTGATCCTGAACGGCAGTGCCACCTTCGGCCTGCGCATCACCGCACCCCGACCCGACCGGCTGTTGCAGGACGGCGACCGGGTAGTGGTAGGCCAACTTCAGCTACAGGTCCTGCATACACCTGGGCACACACCCGGTGGCGTCTGCTATTACATGTCGTCGACCAATGGCGAAGGCCCTCATCTGATCGCCGGAGACACCCTGTTCGCCGGCTCCGTCGGCCGGACCGATCTGCCTGGCGGCGACCACAAGGCGCTCATTGCGGGGATCCACCGGCAGCTGCTTTCGCTGCCGCCGGAAACAATTGTTTATCCTGGGCATGGTCCGACGACAACCATTGGCGATGAAAAGGAGTATAATCCTTACTTGTGAGTCTCCGTGCGGCTTCTACAACGTTGTCTGATACCGGTGTGGGTACCCCTTTTCCTTGACAGACGGGGTCTTTCAACGTATAATGAGGTCGAATTTATTGTTATTGATTAATTGATTGAATGAATGTGGGGTGGCCGGATGGAACAGGATACGACCGCATATGTAATGCGCCTGGAAGAGGCTTTCAACCGGTGGGTGCGTTACATTGGCTCTGCCACCAATGCCCATCAGGCTGTGGCCCCAGGACCTGCCCTTTCCGGCAGCCAGATGATCGTCCTGAAGTCGCTGGTCAACAACGGCCCCTGCCAGGTCTCCGCCGTGGCGGCCTGTCTGGGGGTCACCTTGAGTGCGGCAACCGGGCTGGTCGACCGCCTGGTGAAGGCGAAACTGGCGACCCGGGATCGTGACCAGAAAGATCGGCGGGTTGTGTGGGTGCGAGTGACGCCGGATGGCATGGCAGCGTTTGAAGCCGCTGAGGCGCGGCGCAGGGCTGCACTCGCCGCTCTGGTGCAGAATCTACCGGCGGAGGACCTTTCCAGACTGTGCGACATTCTGGAAAAGATTGGTCAGTTGCGATAACCCCGGTACGCCGGGGTTTTCTTTATCGGTGAGGTGTCTTTGTGCAAGTGCTCTTCCGGGGCAACAGCCCCTTGTTCAGTTCAGACCTGACGCAGTTGGGTCATGTCTTCTTCCCGGGTGAGTCGATTCAGACGCAGGTACCGGACTCCGAAACCCAATGGGACGAGCTTGAAACTCCGGCCGCCGACTGGCGCATTGAGGTGCAAGCGCTGCCGCAGCCTGACCAGCCGCACTGGGTGGTCAGGCTGCAGGTGATTGGACCAGATCTGTCCCGTACGCTCACAGCGGATTTCGACCCCAAGGGAACCCCGGTGATGGGAATCGGTGAGGCCGCTGAACCGGAGGCTCCGCCTGAGGCCGAGAGTCCCCGCGTGTTCGAGCACCGGCTGCGCCGCCATGTGAAGGGCCTTCTGGTCGATCTGCTCAGCGAAATCCGGGGGTTCCATCCCGGCTGGGGCATTCTGACCGGCGTTCGGCCCACCAAGTTGGTGCACCAGATGCTGGACGCGGGGGTTGCGGACCCGGCAGCGGCGCTGGTGGGCGAATATCGGCTCACCACCGATAAGGCGCAGTTGGTCACCGGAGTGGCCCGATTGCAGCGTCCCTATCTGAACCGCGATCCCCGGGCCATTTCGATCTACGTGGGCATTCCATTCTGCCCGACCATCTGCTCTTTCTGTTCCTTCTCCATCTACCCGTTGCAGGCCAGCCGCGGTGTCGTACCTGACTTCCTGGCGGCGCTTCGGCGGGAGATGACCATTCTGGGTGAGGGCATTGCCGAACTGGGACTGCGGGTGCAGTCGATCTACTTCGGCGGTGGCACCCCCACCAGCCCCAATGACGATCAGTTTGCGGCCATGTTACAGCACACAACGGAAACGCTGCTGAAGGGACAGCAGCCCGACGAATATACCGTAGAGGGGGGCCGGCCGGAGACTTTCACCCGCGCCAAGCTGGATGCAATGGCAGCCGCGGGTGTGCACCGGATCTCGGTCAATCCACAGACCACCAACGAATCCACCCTCAAGCATCTGGGGCGCATCCATACGGTCGAAAAGTTTTACCGCGCCTATGAGTTGGTACGCAGCCATCCGCACAACTTCGTGGTGAACTGTGATATCATTATAGGGTTACCGGGTGAGGGACCGGCCGAGGTGGAGCATACCTTGGCAGACATGCGCCGGTTGGCTCCGCACAACCTCACGGTTCATACCCTGGCGATCAAGCGAGGCTCTGCACTGCACCAGGCCGAGGGGGCTGCAGCAGACGCCTTGCGCGCCCTTACGCCGGACGAAGCCGAAATGCTGGTCCGGCGGGCAGCCGAAACCGCAGGCGAGATGGGGCAGCACCCCTACTATCTGTACCGCCAGAAGTTCATGGTGGGCAGCCTGGAGAACGTGGGGTACAGTCTCCCTGGCCGTGAATCCATCTACAACATTCAGATGATGGAAGAGCGGCAGACCGTACTCGGCGTTGGGGCCGGGGCCACGTCCAAGTGGTACAAGCCATTGGGCGGCAACCGCGGGTGGCTGCTCAAGGCGCCGGACAACCCCAACGATCCCATGAGCTATATCGCCCGGGCTGAAGAGCTGGCCCGGCGTAAAGTCGAGGAACTACGGCTGATTTATGGAACGTAAGCATAGGATGCGATGCCGGCCGGAGTGGCCCGGCGGCGCGATCCATTGCCCGAGGAGGTCTTATCCGTGAGTTTTCGCCGCGTTGCGGTCGTCTACAACCCAAAGTCGGGACGGCCTCGGGAGCGGGAGCGGGTGATCTCTCAGTTCGTCCAACGGCTCCATCAGGCGGGCCAGGACGCACAGGCCTACGCGACCCAGCATCCGAACCATGCCACACAATTGGCGCAGCAGGCGATTGCCGATGGCTGCGACCTGGTGATCGCCCACGGCGGCGATGGCACGATGAATGAAGTGCTTCAGGCCGTGGCGGGCACTGATGCCACCCTGGGGTTTTGGCCCGGCGGTACGGCGAATGTCCTGGCTGTCGAGATCGGTTTTCCGCGCGATCTGAATGGAGTGCTGCGGCGGGTGCTGAACGCCCGCACGCGCCAGAGCACGGTGGGTAAGGCGAACGACCGTTACTTCCTGCTCATGACCGGCATTGGCCTCGATGCGGCCGTCGCGGCCGGCGTCCAGCCCTATCTGAAAGAGCGGTTGGGCAAGGGCGCCTTTGCCGTTTCGGCGATTCGGGTCATCCATGAATGGAACCTGCCGCCCCTCTGGGTGGAGCTGGAGGATGGTGAGCGGATCGAAGGCCGCTTCATCGTGGCTGGCAACGCTCACTCCTATGGCGGTGGCTTCCAGTTCACCCCCAGGGCGAAGCTGGAGGATCCGCATCTCGATCTCTGTATCTTCGAATCCGGCGCCAAGGTGGACTACATCAAGTATGTGCTGGCGGCCCCGTTTGGGGCGCACTTGATGTTGGATGGCGTAACCTACCGCAAAGTGCGCAAGGCCAGGGTGATGGCCGGCGCCGATCACAACGTGCCGGTGCAGCTGGATGGCGAAGTGGCCGGCGCACTGCCTCTGACGCTGGAGTCGATCCCGGAAGGCGTGAAGTTGCTGGTGTAGGGGCCTCGTTGACAGGGCGCATTCTGTCCGGTACAATGTCAATTCAAAGGCAATGAAGGGGACTAGTACCTGGGACAGCGACCTGGCAGAGAGTCCGCCCTGGCGGTGAAAGGCGGACAGGTTGGCGCCGGAGAAGCACACCCCCGAGCCGTGCAGTTGAACAGCCATGGGCTCTCAGGCTGCACCGGAGACTTCCGCCGTTATCAGAGGAAGAGGTCAGTCAAATGGCCTGCTAAGAGGAGGCTTGCCTGACCGGTAAGCTTCAATGTGGGTGGCACCGCGAGCGAAAGGCTCGTCCCATGCGTGGGGACGAGTCTTTTTTTATTCCCAGGAGGCGAGGCACATGGCGATTCAGTCACCCAAGGGGTTTAACGACTTC
This sequence comes from Mycobacterium leprae, assembly GCA_050262655.1. Lineage (GTDB taxonomy): Bacteria > Bacillota > Sulfobacillia > Symbiobacteriales > Symbiobacteriaceae > DASXVX01. The sequence goes on from JBLNEM010000086.1 coordinate 4,901, forward strand.
CTGCCTGGCGAGCAGTATGGCTGGAAGGACAGCTACCGTTGGCAGAAGCTGGAGCAGGTGTTCCGCACGGTAGCCCATCAGTATGGTTACGAGGAAGCCCGGGTGCCCATGGTGGAGTACCTGGATCTCTTCGTGCACGGCGTCGGCACTTCGACGGATATCGTTACCAAAGAGATGTTCAACATCGTTCCCCGCGGTGACGATCCTGACCCCCGGCGGATGGCCAACCGGCCGGAACTGACCGCCGGTCTGGTTCGGGCGTATATCGAAAACGGCATGGCCAATCAGCCGCAGCCCACCAAGCTTTTCAGCTTCGGGCCGGCCTTCCGCTACGAGAACGTGCAGAAGGGGCGTTTTCGCCAGCTGCACCAGTTGGACGTCGAAGTGTTTGGCGCACAAGACCCGGCGGTCGATGCCGAGGTGATCAAGCTGGGCCTCGACGTAGTGGGCCGCTTCGGCCTTACCGGGCTCACGGTGAACGTCAACAGCATTGGCTGCCCGGTCTGCCGTCCCCGGTATCGGGAAGCGCTGCAGAACCACTTCCGGCCGCACCTGCACGAGCTGTGTGAGGACTGCAACACCCGCATCGACAAGAACCCGCTGCGGCTCCTGGACTGCAAGAAAGACGCCCACCACCCGGCGGCCAAAACGGCGCCGGTCACGCTGGACTACCTCTGCGACGAGTGTAAGGCGCACTGGGAAGGCCTGCTCAAGCACCTGGACGCCCTGGGGATCCAGTATCAGATCGACACGCGGATCGTGCGTGGGCTAGACTACTACACCAAGACCGTCTTTGAGGTGCTCCACCCGAAGCTGGGTGCCCAGTCGACTCTCTGGGGCGGCGGCCGGTATGACGGGCTGATCGAGATCGTGGGTGGCAAGCCCACCCCCGGTGTGGGCTTTGGCATGGGGATGGAACGGGTTCTGATGGTGCTGGAGGAGAGCGGGCTGCTGGAGCAGTTCCAGGACCGTCCCCGGCTGGACGCCTTCGTGGCGACCATGGGCGATGTGGCCCGCCCGGTTGGTTTGAAACTGCTGTACGACCTGCGCAGCGCCGGTCTGTCGGCGGATATCGATTACCTGGGTCGTTCCCTGAAGGCGCAGATGAAGTACGCCGGCAAGTTGGGCGCTCGGTATGTCCTGATTCTCGGTGAGAATGAGGTCAACGAGGGCAAAGCCGCAGTCAAGAATATGGATGCAGGCACCCAGGAAGAGGTTCAACTGGCCGACCTGGTGCAGTTCCTGAGCGGAAACCAGGGTAGATAGCGGGGAGGCAATCATCATGACGGAATCGATCCAGGGGATGAAGCGCACGCACTACTGCGGCGACGTAAGCGAGGCCCTGGTGGGCCAGGTTGTGACCGTGAATGGCTGGGTACAGCGCCGCCGGGATCTGGGCGCCCTCATCTTCGTTGACCTGCGGGATCGGAGCGGTATTGTGCAGGTGGTCTTCGACTCGGAAGAGGCCGGCGAGACCTTCAAGAAGGCGGAACAGGTTCGCAGCGAATACGTGCTTGCTGTTAGCGGCAAGCTCGCCCTGCGGGCGCCGGAGGCGGTCAATCCCAACATGCCGACCGGCCGTTTCGAAATCCGGGCGACCGAACTGCGCATTCTCAACCAGGCCAAGACCCCGCCCTTCTATATCCAGGACGATGTGGACGCCGACGAACTGGTGCGCTTGAAGTACCGGTACATGGACCTGCGCCGGCCGGAGATGCAGAAGAACTTGATGCTCCGGCACCGGGTGGCGAAGATCACTCGAGACTTCTTCGACGAGCATGGATTCCTGGAGATCGAGACGCCCATGTTGACTCGTTCCACGCCGGAAGGGGCCCGTGACTATCTGGTGCCCTCCCGGGTCAACCCCGGCAAGTTCTATGCGCTGCCCCAGTCGCCGCAGCTCTTCAAGCAGCTTTCCATGGTATCCGGGCTAGACCGGTACTTCCAGATCGTCCGCTGCTTCCGTGACGAGGACCTGCGGGCCGACCGGCAGCCGGAGTTTACGCAGATCGACGTGGAGATGTCCTTTGTGGAGCGGGATGATGTGCTGAGCCTGATGGAGCAGTTGGTCCCCCG
>JBLNEM010000087.1:0-10016 GCA_050262655.1 Mycobacterium leprae
GAAGCGCACGCCTAGGGTGTTCTGTCCCATAACGCAAGACGAAGCTGGGCGTCCCCGGAGCGCCCGCCGACGGTTTTATCTACCAGGACGCCCGACGACGCTGGCCGTCCCCGAAGCCACCCCCGACATGTGATGCGTCCCCGGAGCCGGCGGGCCCTACCCGAACGAAGCCGAGCGTCCCCGGAGCCGGCGGGCCCGTGACGCCGTTCGGCCCCCCGAGGAGACCCGAAGGGGCTCCGCCGGAAAAGGGGCCGTGGCGGCACGGGCCCGACGGCGGAGGGGATCCCCGCGAAGTCCCCCCGCCGACCCGGGCGACGCTAGCGGAGCCCCGCTAAACGCTCGATCTGCTTGTGAATCGCCGACATATCCTCGGTGCCCATGCCAGCCGCCTTCGCAGCCGTGTAGGTCTGGTGGGCCGCGGCCGCCACCGGCATGGCCACGCCGCTCTGATGACCCAGGTTCACGGCCAGTCCCAGATCCTTGTGCTGCAGCGCCAAGCCAAAGGCCGAAGGATACTCGCCCTTCACGAAGTTCCCGCTCTTCCCCAACACGATCGGCGACGCCACGGCGGTAGTGGCGATCATCTCCAGCATCTGGCTCCTGGCGATGCCGTTCTTCTCGCCCAGCACCACGGCCTCAGCCAGAACCTGAATCTGCACACCCAGAATGGCGTTAACCGCCAACTTGGCCACCGAGCCCTGGCCGCTGGCGCCAAAGTAGAAGGAGGCCTTGCCCATGGCCGCAAACACGTCCCGGTTGGCCTCGAAGGTCGCCTGGTCGCCGCCGACCAGAATCACCAGGGTACCATCCTGCGCCGGCTTCACGGTGCCCGAAACCGGAGCGTCCACCCAGATAATGCCCTTGGCCGCAGCCAGGGCGTTGAAGTGCCGGGTCTCCTGGGGTGCAATGGTGCTCATGTCGATGATCACCTGACCGGGGCGGCAGAGGGCCAGCAGCCCTTCTTCCCCTTCCACCAGACTGGCCACGGCCGGACCGTCGGTCAGCATCGTGATAATCGTGTCGCACTCCGCCGCCAGGCTCTTCAGGTCCGGCGCCACCTTGGCGCCAGCCTCTGCCAGGGGCACAGTCTTGGCGGCCGTGCGGTTGTAAACCGTAACAGCGAAGCCAGCCTTGAGGAGGTTTTTCGCCATGGGGCTACCCATGGCGCCGAGACCAATGAAACCGATGCGCCTGGTCACATCCACTCGCCTCTTTCATTTAAGCTATAAAACACTTTAGCTCCCCGAAACGGGAACTCCTGCCACTTTGTGATGGATTTGCCCGGTCTACCGTTAGTCTGCCGCTTCAGCAGCCGCGGCCACCGGGGCCAACCGGGAAAGCAGCCGGGCCGCCAGCAATCCTAAGAGCAGGAAGCCGGCCACAAAGGCAGCAACCCCGGGCCAGCCGTAGCGCAGCCAGAGGGTGCCGCCGGCGGTGCCGGCAAAGCTGGAGCCCATGTAGTAGAAGAACAGGTAGAGCGACGAGGCCGCACCCTTATGCTTGCCGGCCCGCTCCCCGACCCAGCCGCTGGCGATGGAGTGGGCGCCGAAAAAGCCAAAGGTGAAGACGGCCACGCCCAGGATCTTCACCAGCAGCGGCGCCGCCAGCGTGACACAGACGCCCGCCAGTTGAATGGCAATGCCCACCCAGAGCACCCGCCGCCGGCCGTAACGGTCGGAGAGGCGCCCCATGTAGGTCGAACTGAAGGTGCCCACCAGGTAGAGCAGGAAGATCCACCCCACCACACTCGCCCGCAGGCTGTAGGGCGGCGCCATCAGGTCGTAGCTGATGTAGTTGTAAAGGGTGACGAAGGCGCCCATCACCAGGAAGCCGACGGCATACAGCAAGCGCAGCCCCGGATCGGCCAGGCACTCCAGCAGCGAGCCCACCAACCGCCGCAGGTTCAGCGGCTGTGGCTTGAAGTGACGGGAGGGCGGCAGGGTCCGCCAGAACCAGATGCTGCAGAGCAGGCTGACCACGCCGATGCTGCCGATGGCCGCCCGCCAGTTCCAGAAGTCGGCGATGGTACCGGCGATAATGCGGCCGCCCATGCCGCCCACCGAGTTGCCGCTGATATAGAGCCCCATGGCCACGCCCAGGAAGCGGGGGTCCACCTCCTCCGCCAGATAGGCCATGGCCGTAGCGGGCAGGCCCGCCAAAACCAGGCCATCCAGCGCCCGCAGCACCAGCAGACTATTGAAGTTGGGGACAAAGGCGGCCAGCACGCCGATGATGCCGGTGGCGATCAGGGCGAAGGCCATCACCGCCTTGCGGCCCAGGGAGTCGGCCAACGGCCCAGCCAGCAGCAGCGCACAAGCAAGGCCGGCCGAGGCCACCGACACCGTCAGGCTGGCCACAGCCGGCGTAATGTGAAAGCTTGTCGAAAGCAAGGGCAGCAAGGGCTGAGTGGTATAGAGGCTAGCGTAGGTGGCCAGTGCCCCGGCAAAGAGTGCCAGGGTCACCCGCCGGAATGCAGGGGTGCCTTGTTGCAGATCGCCCAACGGGAGCGCCTTCCTTCACGGACTGTTTGTATAGGTGGGAGCACTCCACATAGTATAGCGCATTCCCCGACCTGTGGCCCTGGTCAGTCGACCAGGCGCTTCACCCAGGCCGGTGCACTGCCAGGCCGGATTCGTGCAGCAATGGGCTCGTCCTGCTCATCGTAGGCGACAAAGGTCCAGTTAAAAGCGCTGGCTTCATCAGCGAGAAAGAGGGCATAGCCGTCCACCACGGGCTGCACCTGATATCGCTCGGGCTGGGCGCGCACCTGCGCCAGGGTCAGGGTGGTATCCGCCAGTTGCTGCCCGGTGGAAGTGCCTGCGGCGATGTAACGAATGGCAGGATCGGCCTTGATGCCGATCACAAACTGCTGCGGCCCCTGCCCATGGCCATACCCTGTCTCACGAAACGGCTCCCGTTCGTTCAACTGGTAGCCGTAACTACCGCCCCAGTTGCACCAGAACACGAAGAGGGTGCGGCGCAGCAGCACGGTGCCGAACTGCTGCCGCTCCAGATCTTCCAGGACCACGGCCTGCCCGTATCGGGTCGGCTCCGCCCGAACGATCCGCACGTGACCTGACGTCATGCCGGGCGCAGCGGCCGCTGCAGCCGTGGCGCTCCAGTGCAGCCCATACAGCGCCCCGCCAGCCCAGAGAACTCCCGCCAGCACCAGCAGCCCGAGGACTCGCCGCCACATGGTGAACCCCTCCTCCCGTTCGGCTTAACGCCCATTAGACGTTGCCGCGGGCGGAGGGGTTCCGTTGCGTTCCTATTCGAAGGCGGTGACCGCCGCCACTTCAGGCGTCCCCCTGGCCAGGGTGTAGCCAAACACCTCCGGGCAGAGTGCGGCCGACGTAAAGGGCGGGTTGGCAAAGCCCCAGTAATAGGGCGGCAGCGACGGGTCAGCCGGACCGGGCCACTCCTTGCGGGCCGCCTCGCAGGATGCCTTCACGTTATGGCTCTGCTGGAAGGCGCGGATGAACGCATCCACCACCGGGAGGAACGGTGGGTAACCGAACGTGGCGCTGGGGCGGAGGTTCTCGACCTGGGTGGTATCCCCCTTCTCCGCCGCCTGAACCATCAAACGGAAGGCCGCCAACGTGCGGTTGAACTGCGCCGCCTCGGCGTTCCCCTCCGGCCAGACATCGAGCGACGCATCGGTCAGCACTTCGGTGTAGAGCTTGGCCGCATCCACCGGGCGGCCGGCCAGCAGATTCCATTCCGCATCGACAAAGCGCAGGGGCATGTAGCGGTTGCTGCCCAGCGCCTGCCGGTAAAGCTTGAAGCCGTTGCCATTCCACCGGTACCACTGCGAAACCCGGCGCTGCGGCCCGGCGCCGGCGCTCCCCATGAAGCCGGGGGTCAGCTGCATGCTGGGCGGTTTGTTGCCGGGGTTGACCAGTACGTCGCCCCAGGTCTGATCGACGCTGAAGATCGGATTCCAGGTGCGCCCAGCATAGGTGAGCCCACGAACCTGCTGAAAACCGGTGTTGGCGCCAAAGGTGGCCGACGACCAGAGCACGTCATCTCGGCGGTCGCCGTTCAGATCGCCCACGTAGTGGACCTGGATGTCGATCACGCTGGGATCCCCACCCGCCGGTCCAACGGTGAAATCGGGCCGGGCGATGAACTCGCCCTGCCAGCCACCCCGGCCCTGATGCAGCCAGAGTACTCCCGCCAGCTTGTCGTTGGTGCCTCGCCCCTCCACCCGCTGCCAGATCGGAACGATGTAGTCCAGCCGCCGCAGCCCAGAGACGTCGCCAGCGAAGATTGGCGTGGCCGGGCTGATGGCGTTCCAGCGGACCAGGAGCTGCTTGAGCGCCTGCAGGTTCTCCGGCCGCTTGTTGAGGAACGCCGCAATCTCCTTCGGATAATCGGCAAACTGCTCGGGCGGCTTCGGCAGCCAGCGCATCTGTGCAGCCGCGGCCGGCGAACCCGGGCAGGTCATCATCAGGAGTAAGAGGGTCAGAACCAGGGCGAATCGTCGCATGGAGCAGCCTCCCTGTCGATTGGCATTACAGGGATTAGGATGCCACCCCATGAGGAGAGCCAAGTCGGGATTCGTGGCACAGTATAGCCGAGGTGCATGTGCGTGAAGTGGGAGAAGCTGTATGCCGGGCTTGGGGTTGCGCTGCTGCTTTCACTGGTGCTGAACGGCTGGCTGCTTTTCCGGGCTAATCGCGACTCCTTCTATATCCGACAGGGCCTCAGTTTCACGGCCAACGCGGCCGTCTACTGGCTGGATGGCCTGATCAAAGTCGCGGACGACCCGAATGCAGACTGGGACGACCCCGGCTTCCGCACAGGCCTGGTGCAGTCCCTGGACGGGGCCATGCACAACGCACAGGCCACAGGTTCCGTGATGAGCGGGCTGGTTACCGGTCCCCGGTGGCAGGTCGCTGCCGGGCTGAACTGGCTGGGTATGGCGCTGCCCGGTTCCGCCTCGTTGGCCGCCCAGGTGGCCTCCAACCCCGATCCGTTTCCAACAGATCAGAAAGCGCTACTCCAGGGATTGGTAGCCAAGCTGAAGGCCGCCGGCTTCCCGCGTTCCCAGGTCGACCGTGACGATGACCAGGGCTGGGCTCAACTGGCGGCCGTTCTACAGAAGCTACAGCAGTCCGGGTTTTAGGTTCTTAACACGTGTAGGTAGTACTCCCACCGCACGGCAGGGCCTCTCCCGTGAGGGCCGTGATCACCATGCCGTGGCAGGCCACGATGACGTGCTCCAGATGGGTATAGCGTTGCAGCACGCCCAGAACCCGTTGCCGCACGCTGGACAGGGGCTCCCACGGCCGGGATTCCCCTGGCGGCCATTCCCCGCCGTGGGCTTCCAGGTCGCTGGTAGCGGCGAAGGCTACGGCTGCGGAGTCGTAGGATTGGGTCGTATCGGGCAACCATTCATGCAGGTCGAACTCCACCGCCAGCGGCAGGTCAAGCGCCCGGCCGAGGATGGCGGCCGTGTGCAGAGCCCGGGTCATGGGCGATGCCAGGATCAGCGTGGCCGATGTGCCACGCAGCCGCTCCGCTGTCTGCTCGATCTCCGCGATGCCCTGCGGCGACAGTGGTACCCAATCACGCACGCCGCCTTTCAGGCGCCGCTCTTCGGCCATGCCATACAAGGGCGTGCCATGCCTGACCAGTGTAAAGATCGTCATTTGGACCCCCGCCAGAACCGCCATACGGCGTAGAGGGCGATCGCATAGAGCAGCAGCGTGCCACCGATGCCAAACACCCAGGAGAGTCCGTTCAGCAGGGGAATCAGGGACGGAGTCGGACGGGAGAAGACGAGATGCCCGAAGAGGTTCCACACCCCAGTCACGACGGTCCATGCTCCCCAGACCAGCAGTACTTTCACCCCGGGATCGACCCGGGGCCGCTTCAGCAGGGCAGCCGCCGCGACAACCGTGAGCAGGCCGACGATCAGATGAAGTGCAGTGAGAACCAGAGCGATCGAACTGATCATTTCGTACCTCCTGTGCCGTGTACGAACTGGCCCCAGTCAGGCTCGACGGCGAGCCTGCCTTCGAGAATACGCTGCCGCCGTTCAGCCAGTCGGGACCTCTCATCGGCTGCCTCGCCGGCCTGATACAGGCTGATGAACCAGAGCAGATCCCGCAGCAGCATGAAGTTGCGGATCTGCTCCAACCAATACGGATCGAGCCGGTTCTCCTGGTCGTAACCACGGAGGAAATGCTTCAGAAAAAGCGTCGCAAAAGCCGCCGGCTCTTCGGCCTTCCGGGGTGGATAGTCCAACGCACAGATGAGAAGCACGCCGATGTCGTTGGCAAACCAGTTGTAGCCACAGTCATCGAAGTCGAATGCCGTGATCCGTCCCTGGTCGACGAAGAAGTTGCCGTGGTGCAGGTCGGTGTGCAGCAGACCGTATGCGTCGGGCGGGGTGGGCAGTTGAGCCAACTGCGCCATCAACTGGTCCGCCCGTGCAATCACCGCCGCTTCATGGGGCGGGAGGTACTTCCGGGCGTTCAGCTGCTCCTCTTCGTACCATTCCTGGCGCTTGTACGCCGGGTTGCTCAGCCGGTACGACTGGGTCAGGCGGTGGATCCTGCCCACCAGCCGCCCCCAGTCGACGAATAACGCCTCGTTCCAGTCCTCGGCCGTTACCCTGTGGCCGGGGGCTTTTTCATATGCCATGGCCAGCCAGGCATGCTCCGCTCCGTCAGCGATGCGCTCTACCAGATGACCGCCCACTGAAGGCACGGCCCGGGAGACGGCGATGCCGCCATCGGCCAGGAAGTTCAGCCACTCCAACTCGCCCATCAGGTAGCTCTCCGACCGGCGAATGGTGTGCGTGATCTTCAGTATGTAGTCCCGGCCGTCCCGGTTGTACTGGTAAACGAAACTCTCCCAGCCGCCGACGGCCTTGACCCCATCGGCGGTTACGCCATAGCGGGCGGCCGCTTCTTGCAGGACGGACTCCTTGTATCGTTGCTTGATCGCATGGATCAAATCGACCACTCCCCGTTTGTGATACCCAAGGATCAGACGGGCGCAGCGGCGGAAATGTTCCCGGCTGGTCCATTTCATCGGGGTTGGCTGTTCCACTCTTCGCAAAGGTACAACTTGATTTTTCTCGCTACAAGGTGTGAACTTTATATGTCCTAAAGCGTTTAAGTAAGGGGAGGTGAAGGTGCGATGGAGATTGGCCCGCTGGTTGCCGAACACCAGGCGGCGCTCTTTGCGTTCCTCTACCGGATGTGCGGCGACGCGGACCTGGCCGAGGAACTGATGCAGGAGACCTTCGTGCGGGCCCTGCAGGCCGCCGCCACCTACACCCCCCGGGCCAAGATTCGCACCTGGCTCTTCCACATCGCTGCCAATCTGGTGCGCGACCGATGGCGCCGCCGGGCCCGGCAGGGCGAACATCTCCCCCTGGACGCCCTGCCCCTGCCGGCGCCTGACTCCACCGAGGAGCGTGCGCTGGATCGTGTTACATACCTGGCGGTGCGGGAGGCGCTGCTCCAGCTCCCCCTGGAACAGCGGGCCGCCCTGCTGCTGCGCTACTACCATGACCTCTCCTACGAGGAGATCGCCACGGCGCTCTCCATCCCCATCGGCACGGTCCGCTCCCGAATCCACAACGGCCTGGCCCGGCTGGAGCACCGACTAACGAGTGAGGTGAAACCGCAGTGAAGCCCATGGAGCTATTGCTGAGACAGGATCGAGTGGCCCCGTTGCCGGAACTGCCTGACCCCCGTTATACCGAGGCCGTGGTGCGCAACCGGCTCGGGCTCGTCACCGAGGTTTCCGCCCGACCGTCGCCGGAATGGCCGCTACTGGTTGGCATCGGCACCGCCCTGGTCGGCGGCGTGCTCCTGGCCCTGCTGCTGGGCCTGAACCCCTGGTGGCTCGCCGGCGTTCCGGCGGCGGTCCTCCTCTTCTCCCCGATTCTGCTGCGTAAGGGAGCGTAAGATCATGAAGCTGAAGTGGAACTTGAAGCGAATCACGGGACTCATTGCCATGCTCTACGGCCTCTGTACGCTGCTCTTCGCCGGCTATGGATACTACCTCCAGCATTACTGGTACCGGCAGGAGTCCAGGAATATGGGGAGACCCGAGGCGGACGTCGCCCAGCTCATCAACAGCGGCGGCAATCCGTCCGACCTGGAGCTTGCGCTGAAGCGGATGACCGATCGAATGGGCTGGATCGACGGCTTCGTGACGCCGGTGGAGAGCGAAAGTCCTCCCGAACAGCCACCGGAACACGTCCCGATCATTGCCGGCAGCAACAAATCCCTGGATGGCCAGGATGGCTGGGTGCTCAAGAGCTGGTACAAGGAAGACTGGGTAGGACGCATTGACCAGACCTTTGCAGGCCCAGACGGTAAGTGGTACGCCGTCTGGGCGGTCAGGGACCCGGTGAACCTGCCCTGGCCCGGTATTCTGGAAATGGCCCAAATCGCTGCTGTAGCCGCATGGCTCGCCGTGGCCACCTGGCTGTACTTTGACGCTGCCGAGCGTGAGAGTGCCAAGGCGTTTGGCTGGCTCGTCCTGGGGCTGCTGGGCGGCCCCGTCGGCCTGGCCGTATGGCTGATCACACGGCCTTCCCAGCCCACGACCACCCCCGCTGCACCGCCCGTGGTCAGTGAGGCAGCCTCACCCGCCGAGATCCCGGCGCCTGCCGCGGAAGAGGCGCCAGCGCCTGCCGCGCAGCCGGCCAGTGACCGGACAATCTGCCCCGACTGTGGCGGCGACAGCCCCGCCGGCTCGGCCTTCTGCGTCCGATGCGGTCACCCGCTGCACGCAGTATGCCCCCAGTGTCGCCGTCCCGTCGAACTGGATTGGGCCTACTGCGGCGCCTGTGGCACCGATCTGGCCGAATAAGCGAAGGAGGACCGATCCCCATGCAGAAGAGTCCCTTTGCCCGCACCTGGGTGATACTTTTGGCGCTGATACCAGCCCTCCTGATCGGCCTGACTGCTTCCCACTACGTCTCTTCACTGGAGCCGTCCGGCGCAACGCACCCCCAGCCCGTGACCGACGCCACTTTCCACAGTACGGATAGCGGCTATGTGGTGGTCAAAGACCGGCAACCACCTGTACGGCAGTGGCCGATGACCAAACTGACCACCCTGCCCCCCGCACCCAGCCAGCCCGGAAATGACATTGACCTCACCCGGAAGAACTTGTCAGACTTGGATCTCCGCCAGGCCGGCGATCTCCTGGTCAAGTATGCGACCTTCGGCACCGAAACGGTCTGGCCGAAACAACTGCCGGACGGCTTCGACCCGCAGAAGTTCATGGAACTGGGCAAGGACCCGGGGCTGGGCATTCGGGCCCTCCAGAAGCAAGGCATCACCGGCAAGGGTGTGAGGGTGGCGATTCTGGACCAGACGCTGCTGCGCACCCATGAGGAGTACAAGGGCCAGGTCAAGAGCTATACCGAAGTGGGCCTGGTGGTGACAAGCCCTGAGCTGCACGGCGCCGCAGTAGCTTCGCTGCTGGCGGGCAAGTCGATCGGCGTGGCCCCGGGTGTGACCCTGGAATACTACGCCACGGAGTTCATCAAGGACTGGAACACCCGCACCCGCACCTTTCTGCCCATGGCTCAGGTGATCAATCTGATTCTCGACGAAAACAAGAACCTGCCCCGGCAGGAGCAGGTTCGCGTGATCAGCGCCTCCATCGGCGTCATGGCACAGGAGGAAGGCTACGCCGAGCTTCTGCAAGCCTATCAGCGGGCGATCCGGGAAGGGGTTCTGGTGGTCACCACCGACATGAACAACCACTACCCGTACGATTTCTGGGGGCTGGGGCGTCAGCCGGCGTCGGACCCGAACGACCCACGCTCCTATATCCCGGGCGACTGGTGGGCCGACCGCTTCTACGGGGGGGACCCCATGTTCTCCGCCACCAGCGGCAGCAAGGCCATTTACGTGCCGATGGACTCTCGCACGGTGGCCTCACCCACCGGCGATAAGAAGTACACCTTCTACCGCACAGGGGGCGAGAGTTGGGCGATACCGTATGCCGCCGGCGTCTATGCTCTGGTGTTGCAG
>JBLNEM010000088.1:0-10700 GCA_050262655.1 Mycobacterium leprae
AGGGGGGACCACACGCGGTACTTCATGGCGATAACCTCCAGCGGATCTATCATCGTGTTAGACGGCGACCGCTCCAACTTCTTTCCGGCGTGTGCGTGAAAAATCGCGATTGACAGGTCAAACGCGAATAGTTACAGTGTAACTAGTTACACTATATGCAAGGAGGCTTCCGCCATGGGCGCAGAAGCGGCGCAGACCAGCCAACCGCTGGTGCAGGTAGCGCAGGTGACACGTACATATCAGGATGCCAATTCCGGGCATCCGGCGGTGCAGGAGATCAGCCTCACCGTGGCCCCTGGCGAATTTGTGGCGATCATGGGTCCCTCCGGCTGTGGCAAGTCGACGCTGCTCAATCTGATCGGCGGGATCGACCGGCCGGACGCGGGGCAGATCACCGTCTGCGGGAAGCGGGTGGACCAACTTTCCGAAACGGCTCTGGCCCTTTTTCGGCGCCGCCACGTGGGGATCGTCTTTCAGTTCTTCAACCTGGTCGGCAACCTGGACGTCACCGACAATATCGAACTGCCGGGCCTGCTGGCCGCAATGACGGCCGGCCAGGCGAAGGCCAGGGCGGCAGAACTGATGGATGCCCTGCGGATTGGTGAAGTGGCCCGCAAGATGCCAGCCCAGTTAAGCGGCGGTCAGCGGCAGAGGGTGGCCATCGCCCGGGCCCTGATGAACCGACCGGCGCTGCTGCTGGCGGACGAGCCCACCGGCGCCCTCGACCAGGAGGCCGGGCAGTCTGTCATGCGCCTCTTCCGGCAGCTGCATGCAGATGGCCAGAGCATCCTGATGGTCACCCACGACCCACGGGTCTCCGGCCACGCCGAGCGAATCCTGCTGATGGAGGACGGGCGAGTTGCCGAGGAACTACGGCCAGGGCGAGTGATCGCCTCACAGATGGCTGATGCAGTGCGCCCCACCCGGTTGGCCGAACGGCTGCTGGGGAGCAGGGGGTGAGGGCAATGAGAGCGGTATGGCGTAAAGGATGGGCCGACCTGTGGCAGCGGAAGGGGCAGTCGGCGCTGATCTTGCTGACAGTGGGCGTGGCGGCGGCGATGCTGTACATTGGCCTGGTCATCCTGACCGGATCTTCCGCGGCCTATGGGCGGCTGATGGACCGGACCCAGGGGGCACATGCCTTTCTGCTGCTTCGAAGCGGCGAGGCTGCCGACCGGTTGGCGGCAGCGATCCGGCAGCAGCCAGAGGTGGTGTCGAGCGTTCAGCGGCCCGCCTGGCTGGCGCCGATCAGGCTGGAGAAGGACGGGGCAGAGAGTACCGTGGTGATGACCGCGGTGGAGCCGGGCCCTGCTGCCGCCATGGGGTGGCGCATCATGGAAGGCCGCGAACTGGCGTCCACCGACACCGGCGGCGCACTCATGAGCATCTCGTTGGCCCGCTTCTATGGCATTCACGTAGGCGACACAGTGCAGATCAACACGCCCGCAGGCCTTCAGCCGCTTCAGGTGGTGGGGATCGAGGCCGACCCCATGTGGTCGATGTACCCGCTGACCACGTTTCAGAACCTCTTCGTGCTGCCGGCCACGCTGGAGCGGTTTTCCGCCGGGGCGCCGTACACGGGGACGGTCCTTGGGCTGCGTCTGTCCAATCCAGCTGAGGCGGGGCCGTTTCTCTACCGGGCCGCGCTCCTGCCCGGTGGCGATCAGGTACTCTTCAAGATCTCCTGGCTGGCCACCCGTCAGTTTCTGTTTGCCTTCCAGGCTTTCAGCAACGTATTCCTGCTCTTCTTTGCCGGTCTGGCCGTGCTGGCGGCTGGCATGATTACGGCCAATATCGTGGCTGGGGCGGTGTTGAATGGCTACCGGGAGATTGGCATCATCAAGACGCTGGGCTTCACCCGGACGCAGGTGCTCCTGCTCTTTCTGGGGCAGAACCTGACCCTGGGGCTGGCTGGCAGCGCAGTCGGGCTAGCGGCGGGGCATTGGGCTGTGCTGCGAATGGCCAAGCCCTTGGCCGACAACACCGGCAACCCGGAGGTGCTCAGCTTCCATCTGGCGGTGGCAGCCGTGGTAACCGGCGGCGTGCTGTTTATTACGGGGCTGACCACCGCAATGGCCGCACAGCGGGCGATCGTGGTGCGACCGGCACAGGCGCTTCGGGGCGTCGATGCACCGGAACGGGCCGGCGGCCCACTGTTGACTCGGGTATTCGCTTGGCTTCGGCTGCCGATCGCCGTCCAATTGGGCATTCGGGATGCGACCATGCGGCGGAGCAGGGCTGCTGTTACGCTGCTCAGCGTCTTCCTCTGTGCCCTGGCGGTGCCCATGGTGGTGAGCACCAGCCGCTTCGTCGACCGCATGGCGACGGACCTGGAAACGGTAGGCGTGCCCTTCGATCTGATCGCCTCGGTGGATGCCAGGCCGCTCTCGGCCGCACGGCAGCAGGTGGAGGCGATCGACGGGGTGGAACAGGTCTACCCGGAGTTTCAGTTCAGCGCCCAGGTGCCGGAACAGGAGCACGAGATCACGGTCAGTGCCGCCGGCCCCGGTTGGGAGAAGCTGCCCTGGCAGATTCTGCAGGGCCGTGCGATCCGTGAGTCGGGCGAGGTGATGCTGGCGCCCATCGTCATGAAGAACCTGAATGCCAAAATCGGCGACCGGGTCAGGTTCCAGGTCGGTGATCGCAGCGCCTGGTTCACCGTAGTGGGGGAGTACGCCAACTCGCTGGAACTCGGGCGGATTGCGTTCATCAGCCTCGATGACCTGCCGCTGCTGCGGCCGGATGCGGCCCCCACCGACCTGCGCATTCGGGTCAAACGGGGAGTGGATCCTGCGGCTGTTGCGGCCACCCTGCGCTCGGCCGGCGGAGGTCAGTATCACGTCGTGCTGCTGCGCGAGGTTGCGATGCACCCCATGATCAAAGAGATGCTGGACCGCAGCGGCACGCTGGTGCTGGCTCTGGTTCTGATGGCCGCCCTGAGCGTGCTGAACACGACCCTGCTGGGCGCACGGGAACAGATGCGGGAGGCAGCTGTGCGCAAGGCGGTCGGCATGACCCCTGCCCAGGTGATTACCGCTGCCGCGGCCGGGGGAGCCTGGTTAGGTCTGATCGGCGCCGCCTTCGGAGTACCGGTGGGCGTGTTGTTGAACCGGGTGGTGATCCAGATGCTGACGGAGCAGCTCGGCGTGGGCAAGATCACGATTGGCCTGCCGCTCTCCGTGACGCTGCTGCTGGTAGCAGGCAGCGCCCTGCTCGCCGCACTGGCCGCCCTGCCGGCTGCCCTCCTGGCTGCACGGTTACGAACGGCGAGGGTATTGGCTGCCGAATGAGACTGATGCCGGAGGGCTGCGCATGATGAAGGAAGCGCTGCTCGGGCTCCTGGCCAAGGGCCCGGCGCACGGGTACGACCTGAAGATTTCGCTGGAGCAGGTGCTGGGACGGACCAGCAAGGTGAACGTGGGCCAGGTCTACACGGCGTTGGCCAAGTTGGAGAAAGAGGGCCTGGTTACCGCCGATCGGGTCGCCCGGGAGCAGGGGACCGACATGAAGGTCTATGCCCTGACGGCGAGCGGGCAGGCGGAATTGGAGCACTGGTTTGCGCTACCTGTAGAGCGGGTGGAACTGCGGGATGAGCTCTTTATCAAGCTCAGCCTGGCCCGTCGCACCGGCCGCTCCGACGTGACGGCCATCATTCGGGCCCAGCGAAAGGCCTACCTGGAGGCCATCGGCGAGCTGACTGCGCTGCGCACCCGGTACGAGGAGGAGCAGGCGGACGAGATCGGGCTGCTGGTGGAAAACGCGATCCTGCATCTCGAGGCTGACCTGCGGTGGCTCGAGTTGTGGGAGCAGCATCGGCGGACATAGAAAGAGGCAGCTGCGGTAGAGCCGCAGCTGCCTTCTTTTAATGCACCAGTTCGGGCGCCAGGGGTTCGGTCACCGGCGAGTCGGTGGGGAGGAGGGGCGACGAGGTTTCGGTCCAGAGCAGCACCAGTTCGTGCAGCGCCCGGGTGCAGGCCACGTAGAGCAGCCGGGCATCCCGCTGGGTCGCCCCGTAGCTTTCGGCGTTGGCTCCGGCCACGATCACCGCATCAAACTCCAGCCCCTTGGTGAGGTAGACCGGCATGATCGAGAGGCCGCCGCGGTAGCTGGTCTGGTTTGCCGTGATCAACTCGGGCGCCAGCCCCAGATTGGACAGGTCCTCGTGGAGGGCCGTGCATTCCGCTTCCGTCCGGCCGACCACGGCAATAGAGGCATGGTTGGCCGCACGCAGCCGCTCCACCTGTGCGGCAATCTGGGCCGGCAGCGCAGAGGGATCGACCCCGCCCACCCGCACCTTGCTGCCGGAGCGGAAGACCGGTTTGGCCAGGGCCGCCGGCGCTCCAACGTGGGAGATGACGGCGTTAGCGAAGGTCATGACCTCGTAGGTGGAACGGTAGCTCTGCTCCAGGGTGTAATAGCTGACCGGGTCTGGCGCAAAGCATTCCATGAACTCTTCCCAGCGCTGGATCCCCTGGTAGGCGTGAATGCCCTGGGAGAGGTCGCCGAGAATCGTGAAGGAGTTGGCCCGGGTCAGTTGTTTCAGCAGGTCGACCTGGAAGGGGCTGAAGTCCTGCGCCTCGTCGATCACCACGTGGTCCAGCTGCCGGTCTTCCTTGTAGCCCCGGATCAGCCCTTTCAGGTAGACCAGCGGTGCCAGGTCCTCCGGCGCAATCTGGTCGGCTTTGAAGACCGCAACCGACTCTCGCACCACCCGTTCGGGGATGTCAGGGTGGCCAACGGCTGCAGGCGCCTGCCTTCCCCGGGGCCTGGCGCCGAGAATCTGCTGGTAAAGGGCCAGCGTGCTGTGGGCGGGCCAGAGCTTGACCCACCGCTGTACGGCGGCTCGCACCGTCTTGCGCCGCTCCCGCTCTTCCATGGTGCCAATATAGTGGTTCAGGTGGTCATCGGCCCATTTCTTGGCCCGGGCGATGCACCGCTCCTTCCGGGCCATCACCGGGTAGTGGCGGTAGTTGTGGTAGAACCATTCAGCCACCACTTTGCGGGGGAGTTCGGCCCCCGGCCAGAGCACCAGGTTGGCTTGCGGGACGAAGGCCTCCTCATACTGGCTGACAGCCCGGTCCAGCACCTGCTTGAAGAGGAGGGAGCCCTTGAAGCGGCCCGGGGCGTCCGCTCCCTCGCTGGGGTCCTTGCCGGTGGCGAAGAGGGCGGCCAGGCGCTCGGCCGGGTCGACCAGTTCCACCTCTTCCTCCAGTTCCTTCAGGGCCCAGTCGGCGAAGGTAGTCTGCTGAACGCCGTCCACGCCCAGTTCGGGCAGCACGTCGGAGATGTAGTCCAGGAACATCCGGTTGGGTGCGAAGATGATGATGCGGCTGGCGGCGATGCTCTCCCGGAAGGTGTAGAGCAGGTAAGCCAGGCGGTGCAGGGCGACCGTAGTCTTGCCCGACCCGGCCACACCCTGGATGATCAGCGGCCGATCCATGGGGGCCCGAATGATCGCATTCTGCTCGCTCTGAATCGAGGAGACAATGTCCCGCAGCCGGCTGTCACGACTCTCCTGCAGGCGGTACTGCAGGAACTCATCCAACACCGGCTCGGTTTCGGTGGGAGCACCCTTCACCCGGCTGTCGACGATGCGCTGGAGCCGCCCCTGCCTGATCCCGAGGTGGCGCTTCAGCCAGAGGGAGCCGGTGGTGTGGCCGCCAGGGGAGTCGTAGCCCACCTCGTCGGTGCCGCCGGTGGCGGTGTTGTAAAACAGGCTGGCGACCGGGGCCCGCCAATCGATAACGGAAGGCTGCTGGTCGGCGGCCCGCTGGACTCCGACCTTCCCGATGTAGAGGCGCTCCGGTGCCGGGTGGCCCTTCTCCTGGAAGTCCAACCGGCCGAAGTAGGGCTCCCGCTCGGCCAAGTCCAGCCGCCGAATGCTTTGCAGCCGAATCCGTTCCAGCGCCATCTCGGCCACCAGCATGGCCTCCATCGAGTCATCGATCAGTTCCGGAATGTTGAGCGGCGGCTTGGCCCGGAGTACACCCAGTTGGTCCCGCACTTCGGTCAGTGTCTCATGGAGCCGCCTGGACTCTTCGGGATAGGCAGGATGCGTCTCGATCCCCACCCGCGGTCCACCTCCCTGCTGCGTGTATGTAGCTTCTCACAAAGACGGACTGATAGTATATCGCTCTTGAAAGACGATTGTCAATAGTAGCGTGCAGCGACCACACAGAAAAGCCAGCCCCCCTGGGAGAGGGCCGGCTTGTGGATCAGTGGGCGGCTTTGGCAAAGCGGTATACGGGCGGGGCCCCGAAGGCTGGCAGCAGGATATTGGCACTGCGTTGGGTCGTCACCTTGACGCCCCACTTGGAAGTTTGGTCCACAATGCCGCCCCGCATTTTCAGCGCTGTCTCCATGACATTGGAATCGCCAATGGCGTAGATCTGGTAGGGCGAGGTAGTCATGGTGCCGTAGATGATGATGCGGGTGCCAACGTTCCGGATGCCCGACAGGGCGGTCAGCCGCTGATCATTCACGGCGATCCCTTCAGCACCGGCAGCCAGCAGCTCGTTTACCACCAGCCAGAGGTCCTGGTCGGTTACCCGCGCCTTGGGAAAGGTGGGGTCCTCCGTCACCGAAACGATCAGCCCGGGCCCCTGCGTTGCTACCGTACCGGCCAAAATCTGCGTTGGTGTCGTGTCCACGGCCGGAGCGCTGGAACCAGGCGCCGCCTTCTGCAACTGAGTAGACAACCGGTCCCGCTCGGCCTCTGCGGCCTTCAGCCGCTCCTGGGTGGCCTTTAACTCCTTCGTCAGGTCGTCCACCCGTTGGACATCTACACTATTATTGGGCAGGCGCTGCTGCACCCGCAGTTGAGTCATCAACAGGAGGCCGAAGACCATCATCACGAAAGCCAGTGCCCATTTAGTTCGCTGCATCGCGCACGCTTCCCATCTGAGTTACTACCCCGGAATTCGACTTCGCTCGGGCGACTCCTTCGCCTTCTACCAGTATTGTGAACCGAAGCGATGCAGGAGGCAATAGGCAAGAGTAGGTGGGACTAGCAGACTCAGGCAGCCGTTGGCAGATGATAGTTTCCCCAGGGTCTGACGGGGACGTCTGCCGTGGAATGGTATAGGGATAGCACTTTTCGGGCATAAGGATTGGTTGCGGCCTGATCTGCGGCTCTGGGTCCACCGTTATACGCCGCCAAAGCCCGCTCGGGGGTGCCGTACTCCTGCAGGAGCGCTGCGAGGTATAGGCAGCCCAGTTCCAGGTTGGTGGCGGGGTCCGCCAGGTCGTACTGTGTAAGGCCGGCCTCCTTGGCCAGGAATGCGCCGGTATCCGGTAGGAGCTGCATCAGTCCCCGCTCGCCGTGACTCCCAACCAGATGGGTGTCCCATTCGGTTTCGACGGTCACCAGGCTGGCGATGAGGCGGGGATCGATCCGGTGCCTGTCTGCTGTGCGTATCACGAGCATTCGATACTCGGCTGGCGCCAGGTCGGCGATCGCCATGGATTGGGCCAGGACACGCGCAGCTTCCATCGCAGCGGGGTCTGGCGGGAGCGCTTCCTGTGGGTTCCGCTCCGGTGGCGGTAGTTGATCATTGCCATCCAGCCCAGCGGCGGCATGTCCCCCCAGGAGAGCCGGGGCGACCATGAGGCTCGCGGCCAGGGCGGCCCACAGGCGGCGGCGCTGTCGCAGACGTCTTAACATCCGATACCTCCAAACTGACAGAATAAACTAGAACCATCTGGTTCCAAGCAAACAGGACATACCTTACCAAACGATTCCCATTCTGTCAACGTCGACTCTGCCGCAGCCGGCAATGCGGTCAGAAAAAACGAAAAAGGGTCGACGCATCATTTTGGCCGCGCAGCGGTTGAATCCTGCGGCCGTAATCCGGTCATTTTGACGAGCGCTTCTCTCCACTCTTTGCCTTCGGTGTTCGGCAGGACACTCTCCCCTCATAGGCGAAGAAAGTAGGCTAATGAGTCGGCCACAGACGGAGGTTCCTCATGGCATTAGACCTAACCACGCTAAATGAGCAGCAGTATGAAGCGGTAGTCCACGGTGGCGGGCCGCTGTTGATCCTGGCCGGAGCCGGTTCGGGCAAAACGCGGGTCATCACCTTCCGGATTGCCCGACTGATTGAGCGCGGCCTGTCGCCCTGGCGCATTCTGGCCATTACCTTTACCAATAAGGCAGCCCGGGAACTGCAAGAGCGACTGAGCGATCTGGTCGGGCCGGAGGCCAAAGAGATCTGGGCCTCTACCTTCCATTCAGCCTGTGTCCGGTTTCTGCGCCGTGACATCGAACGCATCGGTTACCAGAAGAACTTTGTCATCCTCGACGCCGACGATCAGAAGGCGGTCGTGAAAGATTGCCTGAAGCGGCTGAACCTGTCGGACAAGCAGTTCCAGCCCGGTGCCGTCCTGGGCACCATCTCCCAGGCCAAGAACAGCCTCATGGATGTCAAACAGTTTGAGGACCGGTCGAAGGACTACTATCAGAGTCAGGTCGCCCGGGTGTACAAGCTGTATCAGGAGCAGTTACGGGCCAACAACGCCCTCGACTTCGACGATCTGCTGGTCTTGACGGTACGGTTGTTCGAAGAGTATCCGGATGTGCTGTCGTACTACCAGGAGAAGTTTGAGCACGTGCTGGTCGACGAATATCAGGACACCAACCACGTGCAAAACCGACTGGTCTTCCTGCTGGCCGGCAAGCGCCGCAATCTGTGCGTGGTGGGCGATGACGACCAGTCCATCTATTCCTGGCGCGGGGCCGACATCCGCAACATCCTCGAGTTCGAAAAACAGTACCCCGATGCCAAAGTGGTGAAGTTGGAGCAGAACTACCGCTCGACCGGCAACGTGCTGGACGCGGCTTACAGCGTGATCAGCCGCAACACCGACCGAAAGGACAAGCGGCTCTGGACCATGGAAGGACCGGGCAGCAAGATCATCCGCTACGCCGCGACCGACGAGCATGACGAGGCGTGGTATGTCGCCTCGGAGATCGAGAAAATGAGGGCCGGCAGCCTGGATCAGCATGTGCTGTATCAGGACGTCGCCATTCTGTACCGCACCCACGCACAGTCCCGTTCGTTCGAAGAGGTCTTCGTGCGCAAGTCGATCCCGTACGGCATCTACGGCGGCCTGAAGTTCTTCGAGCGCAAGGAGATCAAGGACGTACTGGCCTACCTGCGGCTCATCGCCAACCCGGCCGATACGATCTCGCTGCGGCGGGCGATTGCGGCGCCCAAGCGGGGCATCGGGCCGGCCACGGTGGACAAGCTGGTGCTCTATGCCGAGCAGTGGAGCCTGCCGGTGGCCACTGCTGCCATCAACTGCAGCATGGTCCCGGGCCTGACCGGCAGCTACCGGGTGAAAGTGGAGCAGTTCGGCGCCCTCATCGAGGAACTGACCAACCTGTCGGCTACGATTCCGCTGGGTGAGTTAATCGAAGAGGTGTTGAGCCGCACCGGCTACCTGGAGGAACTGAAAGCTGAGGAGTCCATTGAGGCGGCCTCCCGCCTTGAGAACCTCCAGGAGTTGAAGGGCATGGCCTCCGAGTTTGCGATGCCTTCGGGGCCCGATGCCGAAGGACTGTCGCAGTTGGATGCCTTCCTGGCCACCGCCGCCCTCATGTCCGAGGCCGACGAGGTAGAGGAAGGGCAGGACAAGGTCACCATGATGACCCTGCACTCTGCCAAGGGCCTGGAGTTCCCCGTCGTCTTCCTGGTAGGCATGGAGGAAGGGGTCTTCCCGCACAACCGGGCCCTGAACGACGAAATCCAAATGGAGGAGGAGCGCCGCCTTTGCTACGTGGGCATGACCCGTGCCCGGCGGCAGCTCTATCTGACCAGCAGCGCCAGCCGGACCCTCTGGGGCCAACTGGAGTATCACACCAGCAGTCGCTTCCTGGAGGACATCCCTGCTGAACTCATGGAGATGCAGGGCGGGGCCCGCGCCGGTTCCGGGTGGGGCCAGGGGACTGCCTATGGCTACGGCCGCGGGCGGGAGGCCGACTTCACCGATGACTTCGGCCAAGAGAGCGGCTGGGGCCGCTCTTCGGGCTGGGGGACCGGTTCGAGCCGGTCGACGGGGCGTCGGCGCACCGCCGAAGAGGAGGATGCGTCGCCCGCCATCGGCAGCAGCGGCTGGGGCAAGACCGCCGAGGCCCAGGAGATGCAGCGCCGCACCCGCAGCAACCCCGCCTGGGCGGCTGCCACGGCTCCGGCCGCGGCAGCGGGTCCCTCTCTGGCGGAGGGCGATCGGGTACGCCACACCAAGTTCGGCGAAGGGGTTGTCCACGGCGTGCGTGGCGACACTATCACGGTCCATTTCCCCGGCGTCGGCCAGAAGATCCTGGTGGCGAACTACCTGGAGAAGGTGGAGTAAACGAAAGCAGTCCAGTCGCAAGCGACTGGACTGCTCTTTTTGTCGTCCCCTATCCCCGCTCCGCAATCAGCTTGCGAATCCGGCCCAGCGTCTCCACCCGCTTCGCCTCGATCGCGGCGAAGTTCATATGGGGTACATAGTAGCGTTCCAACTCGTCGTGGGTCTTCTTGGCGATCCCCAGGTGGTGAATCTCCCGTTTGACCGCCGCCTGGAAGCCCATCTGGGCGGCTTCGATCTCGCTGGCATAGGTCATCAGCCGGTGCGCATCGACGAAGGCGCCGGTGTCGATGATCACGTCGCCCTGGCGGGCATCGAACTCATGCGGCCAGAAGGAGGTGATGACGGCC
>JBLNEM010000089.1:0-2981 GCA_050262655.1 Mycobacterium leprae
GACGGAGATCGGAATGCCAACCCGAGAGGCCTCCTCCCGCAGGAAGAGTTCCACCAGCGCCAACCGCTCTGTCAGCGAACGGCTCTCCAGGTCCGGCAGGGTGATCACCACCGGGAAGCGGCGCAGGAAGGTACGAAGCAAGGTGGAGCCGGGATCTTCCGAGGTAGCCGCCAGCAGCGTGACCGATGCGCGCCGGTTGGAGGCCGAGTCGCCCAGCGGCCGGTAGACCCCCTTGTCCATCAGCAGGAAGAGCATCTCCTGCCCCTCCGGCGGCAGCCGGTGCACCTCGTCCAGGAAGAGGACCCCGCCGTTGGTTTCGGCGATCAGCCCGGCACTATCCCGGTCGGCGCCGGTGAAGGCCCCCCGGACGTGGCCGAACAACTGCGACAACAACAGCTGGGGATTCGAGGCATAGTCGGCGCAGTTGAAGATTCGCAGCGGCGCCGTTTTGGCCAGCCGCCCCGCCTCCACCGCGTACAGGTACATCGCCTCAGCCAGACGGCTCTTGCCCGCGCCCGTGGGGCCGACGATCAGCGTGGGCAGCCCCATCGGCGGATAGAGCATCGCCGCCTTCGCCTGTTCCACCGCCCCCATCAGGCTGCCCTCGGCCCCCACCAGATCGGCGAGTCCCTGGGGCCGCTCGGCGGTGACCGCCAGCGTCCGCGGTGCGATCGTGGCTGCAGCCGGGGCCGCCGGCGCCGCCCAGAAACGGACCGGCCGCCCGTTGCTCTTCACCG
The DNA here is from genome assembly GCA_050262655.1 of Mycobacterium leprae. GTDB lineage: Bacteria > Bacillota > Sulfobacillia > Symbiobacteriales > Symbiobacteriaceae > DASXVX01. Next base: position 738 of record JBLNEM010000089.1, read on the forward strand.
CCAGATTCTCCCGGCACAGCTCATTCAGGTCTGCACTGGCGTTGTGACGCTGGACGCCCACCTGACTGGCCACCTCGTCGGCAGTCAGGCCGAGTGGCGAACCGGCGGGCGCCATCTGCTGCAACACTGCCAGGATTCGCTCTTTTCGCACGTCAAAACACCGCCTTAAAGCTTTAGTTCCTAAGCAATTAGGCGGTGAGCGGCAGAGTCCTGCTAGAACCGCGGCTGGGCCACTTTTTGCCAGAGTTGGGCCGATCAGAGTTTGAAGCCTCCCGCTGCGGCATGCCGGTACGGACGGGGTGGGGTTACCCATTGGCCCGCTTCGACATACGGTGTAGGTGAATTGGGTTGGCTCGAGACCGGCAAGGAGTGAAGGCTATGCCAGTGATAGGAAACTCAAACCAAAGTGGAGACGGGGTGATCTACTACCAGAGTCAGTCGTCGGGCGAGAGACCCCGTGATGGCCGGCGGCAGGGAAGCGACCCGCAGCCCAGGTCAGGGCGCACCACCGAGCGTCGTCCGGAGCAGCGTCCGACACGCCCCCATGAGACGCGTACCGAGCGCCGCCCGGAGCGGCATCACGATCAGTACACAGAGGAGTACGCTGACGAGTGCACCGATCTTTCCACCGAGGAGAGCAGCGACACCCCCTCCTGCACGACCACGGATACGACCACCGAGACTACCACCGAGACCACCACTTCCGACTCGAAGGAGCGCTGCCCCGCCCCCAGCCCCGAGTGCCTCCGCCGGCGGCTGATGGAGAGCATCGCACTGGAGGAGCTGGCCATTGCGCATCTGATCAACGCCGAAGCCGAGAAGACGCAGGCGGTGGCCCACAAGCCGGTGGGTCCGGTCACGGCGGACGAACTGGTCGAGGTGGACCGCTCGGTGGCCAAGGTGTTGGAGATGATCGTGGCCAAGGAGGAACTGCTTCTGAAGAAGCTGCGGCTGCTGCTGGCCCAGGAGTTTCCGGCCGATCGCGATGGGCACAGGCACCACCTCGAGGTCGAATGCGAATGTGAGTGCGACTGCCATTGTGAAGCGGATGGGGAGAGCGACTGGGACTGAGGCGTGGTAACAAATGGAATCCCGGCTGGGTCCCCGTCCATTATGTAACGAGCGTCAGGGAACGCACATAGATTGATTCCGATCCCACTCCTCTACGCAAGGATGCATAGAGGAAACCAATTCCTGGGAGGTCGTCACATGGGTCTGCCTATCTTCCCGAACATCTCCGGACCGGCGCCGCAGGCACAGATCATTGACCGCTTGCTCGAGACCGTAGCGCTTGAAGAGCTGGCCCTGGCCGCTCTCATCAATGCGGAAGCCGAGAAGGTGCAGGCTGTGGCCGCAGCCGGCGTCGTGGGACCGATCGATGCCGCCGAACTCGAGGCCATCAACAATGCCGTCGCCGCTGTCATCAGAGAAGCCGCCGTGAAGGAAGGCTTCCTGGCCCGTAAGCTATCGACGATCCTGTCGCACAAAGAGCGGTGCATCGCTCCCTGCCCGCCGCATATCTAACCCTCCTCCCGGTTAGCAGCTAACATCCCGCCACGGCCCCGATCATGGTCTGGTTGTGCCCCCTGTCGGGCCGCCTGCACCCCGATCGGGGCCGTCGCTATGCGCCCCGGTCCGTCAGCAGCACAGCCTTTTTCGTGGGAGTGGAGTCAACTGTGATTTCAGTGGTGAAGGAGATCTCCGTGGATGGCGGCGTCACCTTCGTCCCGGCGGGAACGCCGCCCGGGCCGACACTGGTCTCGCCTACCGCTCCGGTCTATCGTTTCGTGGTGACCAACACCGGCACGGCGCACCTCGTCGACATCACCCTGGTGGATAACACCCTGGGTCCGATTACCCTCCCGACCACCATCCTGGGCCCCGGCCAGTCCTTTACGACCGATCCTGTGACTGGCGTATTCGGCCTCGGTGAGCACAGCAACGTCGTCACGGCCAGCGGCACCACACTAAGCGAGCCCGTTACGGCTACCGGCACCGCCTTCTTCACCGGGGTGGCGCAGCCAGGTCCGGGCCTCACCCTGGTGAAGGAGATTTCGGTCAGCGGCCCCGGCGGCCCCTTCGTCCCGGCGCCCGTTGCGCCCGGCCCGACACTCTTCTCGCCCACCGCACCGGTCTATCAGTTCGTGGTGACCAACAGCAGCGCTTTCGACGCCACCAACGTGACAGTAACCGACGCCACGCTCGGCTTCACCCAGCTCATCGGCACCATGCCCCCCGGCCAGA
>JBLNEM010000090.1:0-52868 GCA_050262655.1 Mycobacterium leprae
AACTCTTTGCGGATAAGCGAGAGGAGCCTTCGACCCATGGGACCCCTCCTAACCATTACCGTGATGAAATGCGCATTATAGTCTATTGTTCACATTTCGACTAGCCCCCGTCAAGGGGGGATTGCGGGTTTTCGGCCGGTCTGGAGGGGTATGGTATAATGGGGCGGAGATTGGTGGCAAGAAGGAGTGCAGGTTTTGCGGTACTTGGCAGTCAGCATCCGCTGTGAACGTGCAGCGATGGATGCGATTGGGAACCTGATCAATGAATTGACCGGCGGCGGCTACGCAGTAGACGATCCGCTTGACATCATCCAGAACCAGGAGCGCGGCGCCTGGGATGCAACCGACCTCGTACCGGGCGACCCCGCATGGGTCACCGTGCAGGGCTGGTTGACGGAAGCCGGCAACGTGGAACAGGCTCGGCTCCGGTTGGAACACGGGCTTGAGGAGATTCGCAGCCTGGGCCTGGGTGAGGTGGACCCGCCGTCCTTCAAGTGGGTCCAGGATGAGGATTGGGCCAACGCCTGGAAGGCTTACTTCAAGCCCATGCACGTGGGCGAGCGGTTGGTCGTGATTCCGTCGTGGGAGCAGTACGAACTGAAGGCCGGCGAACTGCCGCTTTATCTCGACCCCGGTATGGCGTTCGGCACCGGCAGCCATCCGACCACGGGGCTATGTCTACGTTGGCTGGAAAAGCTAGTCAAACCCGGCGATGACGTGATCGATGTGGGCACTGGCTCTGGCATTCTGGCTCTGGCCGCCAGCCGCCTCGGAGCGGCCCGGGTTCAGGCGCTGGATGTGGACCCGGTCGCGGTCAAGGTGGCGGCTGAGAACTTCGAGCAGAACGGCGTCTCCATCCCGGTGACGCACACCACGTTGGACAAGCTGCCGAAAGAGCCGGTGGACCTGGTCGTGGCCAACATCATCGCCGCCGTTATCATCGATATTCTGCCGGATGTTGTGTCGCGGATGAAGAGTGGTGGGCGGTTCCTGGCCTCGGGCATCATCGCGGAGAAGAAGCAGCAGGTGCTGGACGCGATGGTGGATGCCTGGCTTCTCCCGCAGGAGGTAAAAGAGGAGGGCGGCTGGGTCGCAATCCTGGCCACGAAGCCATGACACGCTTTTTCGTGGATCAAATGGAAGGAAACCGGGTTCACCTGAACAAGGAGGACTCCCACCACCTGCTGCGGGTGATGCGGGCTGAACCCGGGACGCCCTTTACCGTTTTGGCGGGCGGCATGCAGCACGAGTGCCGGCTGACAGAGGTGGAAAACGGGTATGCCGTGGGTGAGGTTGTGACCAGTTGCCCGGCCGCCGGCGAACCGCCGGTCCACATTACGCTCTTTCAGGGGTTGGCCAAAGGCGAAAAGCTGGAGAGCGTCATTCAGCACGGCACCGAAGTTGGGATCAGCCAATTCGTTCCGGTGGCCAGCAGTCGCTCGGTGGTCAAACTGGAGGCCGGCAAAGCCGTGGAGCGGGTGAACCGCTGGCAGCGAATCGCCCGGGAAGCGGCCGAACAGTGCCGTCGCGGCTCGATGCCGCAGGTGCTGCCGGTCACCCCGTGGCGAGAGGCTGCCGCCCGGTCGGCCCAATTCGATCTGGCATTGGTCCCCTGGGAAGAGGGGGGCGAGTCCTTGAAGACTGTTCTGGCCGATGCTGGCCAGGTCCGCAGCGTGGCAATCTTTATTGGCCCGGAAGGCGGTCTGTCAGCGGAAGAGGTGGAACTGGCTCGGAAGCACGGCGCCCGTCCGGTGACGCTGGGTCCGCGAATCCTGCGCACGGAGACCGCGGGCCTGGTTGCGGCCACCGCAATCCTCTATGCACTGGGGGATTTGGGGTGATCTCCCGCCGTAATATGTGACATTTGCGCGACCTCGTTTGACACTGTTAAGATTGCTCGACGCTATTTCGGTGAAGAGTATACTGATAGAGGTTGTGCGTTTTGTAACATAACAACGGATGCCGGGGGATAGTGGCATAAATGAGTAGTGTGCTGGTACTTGCAATCATTGTGATCGTGTTAGCGGTAGCGTTTGACTTCATCAACGGCTTTCACGATACCGCCAACGCCATTGCAACGGTGGTCTCTACCCGTGTGCTTTCGCCCGGGCAAGCGGTGTTGATGGCTGCCGTTCTGAACGTGGTCGGCGCTTTCACCAGCACGGGTGTCGCAGAGGCCCTGGCTAAAGGGATTGTGCGGCCTGAAGTGGTTACCCTGGACGTTATCATCGGCGGCCTGATCGGTGCCATCATCTGGAACCTGTTCACGTGGTATTTCGGTGTTCCCTCGTCCAGTTCTCACGCACTGGTGGGCGGTCTCGCCGGCGCCGCCGTCGCCGCAGGTGGAATTTCGGCCCTTGCCGGGAAGGGCTTCATCAAGATCGTCCTGAGCTTCGTGATCTCGCCGATCGCCGGCGTCATTATCGGCTTGATTGTCCTGACCATCATGACGTTCTTCTTCCGGAACGCCTCCAACAGTGGGACGAACAAGCTGTTCTCCAAACTGCAAATCCTCTCGGCAGCCGCCATGGCCTTCAGCCACGGTTCTAACGATGCACAGAAGACGATGGGTATTATTGCGACCGCTCTATTCGCAGCCCACTTCATCCCGACGTTGCACCCGCCCACCTGGGTCATTCTGACCTCGGCATTGGCCATGGGCCTTGGGACCAGCAGTGGTGGCTGGCGGATTATCAAGACCCTGGGCCATAAAGTGGTTAAGCTGACGCCGTTCAACGGCTTTGCGGCCGAGACCTCGGCGGCTCTCGTGATTGAGGCCGCAAGTCACCTGGGCGTGCCGGTGAGTACCACGCATGTGATCTCCAGCACCATCATGAGCGTGGGACTCAGCCAGGGAGCCCGCAAGGTGAACTGGAAGGTCATGACCAACATCGGCTGGGCCATGCTGCTGACCATTCCAGCCAGTGCCGTGGTTGGCGCCATCGCCTATCTGGCGGTGCATGGTCTCATTCACCTGCTCGGCTAATTGAAACGGGTAGTTTTGGGAGGGAACAGCAAGTTCCCTCCCTTCTTTCTTACCTGTAGGTAGGCAGTCGACCCTTGAAGACTGAACTTGCGGTGGTATCATGAGAAGATAGCGAGGAGGGGAAGGAGGGGTACGAACTGGCTGAACGGAAGCGAGTTGCTTTCATCACACTCGGCTGCAAGGTCAATCAGTACGATTCAGAAGCCATGATGGCCTTGTTCCGGCGGGCGGGCCACACCATTGTGGATTTTGAAGAGCCCGCCGATGTTTACATCGTCAACACCTGTACGGTTACGGGCCGCGGTGCGGCCAAGAGCCGGCAATATATCCGGAATGCCGTTCGGCGCTCTCCACTAAGTGTCGTGGCGGTGGCCGGCTGCTACACGCAGACGGACCCTGATGCCGTGGCGACCATTCCGGGAGTCTCCCTGATCATCGGTAACCAGGACCGGGACCGGGTTGTGGAACTCTGCGAAAGCGCCATGAACTCGCCGGAGCCGATTCGGGCTGTGAACAACATCTGGCAGGCCCGCGAGTTCGAGGATCTGCCCGTGGACTCATTTACCGGACATACCCGTGCGGTGATGAAGATCCAGGAAGGCTGCAACATCTTCTGTACTTATTGCATTATCCCCTACGCCCGTGGGACACCGCGGTCCCGCCTGCCGGAGTCTGTCATCGAGGAGGCACGCCGTTTGGCGGAAGCCGGCTTCCGCGAGGTGGTGTTGACTGGCATCCACCTGGGTAGCTACGGGAAGGACTACAAGAACCAGTTCACCCTGCCGCAAGTGGTAGAGGAACTGACGCATATTCCGGGAATCGACCGAATCCGGCTCTCCAGTCTGGAACCTCGGCACGTCTCGCCGCATCTGATGGAGTTGCTGGAACACGAGCCGAAAGTCTGCCGCCACCTGCACCTGAGTCTGCAGAGCGGGTCGGAGAGTGTACTGCGGCGGATGAAGCGGGCCTATACCAGGGACGAGTTCCGCTCCGTGGTGCAGGAGCTGCGGCGCCGCATTCCGGACATGGGGCTTACCACCGATATCATCGTCGGTTTCCCGGGTGAAACCGAAGCAGAGCACCAGGAATCCATGGCGTTCATCCGCGAGATGGGTTTCGCCCGTCTGCATGTGTTTCCGTTCTCCCCAAGAGGGGGGACGCCGGCCGCCACAATGCCCGAGCAGGTGACCCGGGCGGTGAAAGAGCGGCGGACGCATGAGATGATCGCGTTGGGTCACACAATGGCGTTGGAGGCCGCACAGCACTTCCTGGGCCAGACCTTGCATGTCCTGGCCGAAGAAGAGGCAGACGTTGACCCCGGGTGGCTCGAGGGTTACACCGACAACTACATTCGCGTCCGCCTCAAGGGTGGCGAGGAATTGCGGAACTGTCTCATCCCCGTTCGAATCACGGCGGTGGAAGAGGAGTTCTGTCTGGGCGAAATGGACGGACACCCCATTGGGCCGGTTCGCAAGGTGAACCGGGCGATGGAACTGCCCATGTTCCGTTCGCCCGGGTAATACGGAGGGCTGCCGGACGTAACCGCACGGCGCCCGATCTCGTTAAGGATTCCAGGATGCTAACCGGAAGGGGTTCATCAGCATGACTGAGAAAACACGGGTCTATTTGGTCTTCGGCGGGCGGTCCGGGGAGCATGAGGTCTCCCTCATGTCTGCCAAGAACGTGATGGAAGCGCTGGACCGCAATAAGTACGAGGTGGTGCCCGTCGGCATCACCAAGTCCGGACAGTGGTTGCTGTCCGGCGATCCGATGAAGTCGCTGACGGAAGGTGTGGAGCAGGCGGGTGGTTTCCCGGTCGGACTGCTGGGGGATCCCACGCACAAGGATCTGGTCGCGCTGGACGAAACCACGAGGCTAGCCCCGCCCACGGGTCCAGTGGTCTATTTCCCGGTCATGCACGGCACCTACGGCGAGGATGGAACCATTCAGGGGCTGTTGGAAATGGCCAACGTCCCGTACGTCGGTTGCGGCGTTCTGGCCTCGTCTGCGGGCATGGACAAAGCCGTTGCCAAGGCGCTGTTCGCCCAGGCAGGCCTCACCGTGGTGCCTTATCGTGTTTACCTGCGCCGGGAATGGGAGCTGAATGCCGAGCGGGTGCTGGACGATATTGAGGCAGCCTTCGGGCGGTACCCGGTTTTCGTGAAGCCGGCCAACATGGGCTCTTCGGTGGGGATCTCCAAGGCCAAGGACCGCAGCGCTCTGGCTGTGGCCATGGGTGAAGCGGCACGGTTTGACCGCCGGATCCTGGTGGAAGAGGCCGTTGATGCCCGGGAGATTGAAGTGGCAGTCCTGGGTTACGATGCCCCCGTGTCCTCGATTCCGGGCGAAGTGCTCCCCGGACACGAGTTCTACGATTATCAGGACAAGTACTATGACGATAAGTCATCCACTCGCATACCGGCGGATCTGCCGGCCGACCTGGCTGAAGAGATTCGGCGGCAGGCGGTGATCGCGTTCCAGGCGCTGGACGGCTCCGGACTCGCACGTTGCGACTTCTTCCTGGAACGGGGGACCAACCGGGTGTTGATCAACGAAGTCAACACGATGCCGGGATTCACCCGCATCTCGATGTACCCCAAGCTATGGCAGGCCACCGGCCTCTCCTACGGCGAACTGTGCGACCGGCTGATCGCACTGGCGTTGGAGCGGCATGCCGATCGCAACCGCAACGCTACATCGGTTTAGGGCAATCAGGGTATCCTGAATGGAGGCGCCCCACGTGGTAAGAGCATGCCCGGAACTTTTCGGGCTGGCACTTCGTCTCTTACCGGTATGGGGTGATAAATGTGGAGTATCGGCCAATTCTTTCAGAAGAGATCACGCAGTGGTGGGAGTTTGACCAGTACTGTTTCCAGTCACCGGCGGAGGGCCTGAACCTCTGGCTGGAGCGCCAGTGTCGCCTGGAGGCCAACCGGTCCCTGTTCGGGGCTGACGGACGGATGCTGGCGACCATGTTCAATTGGCCTTTCCAGATTCAGATCGACGGAGTCCGGATTCCGGTGGGCGGGATCGCCGGCGTCGCCTCGGTGCCGGAAAACCGGCGTGGGGGCTACGTGGGCGAGTTATTGCGGCGGAGCATTGCCGAGATGAAAGAGCAGGGCATTCCGCTGTCAGCGCTCTATCCGTTCAAGCAGTCGTTTTACCGCCAGTTCGGCTGGGATGTCGCTTGTGCGTGGCTGCGTCACGAGATACCGATCGAACTGCTGGCACCGTACCGGCGGAATGCCGGAGTGGTCAAGCGGTATATGCCGGGGCACATGGAGTGGCAACGGCTGGCGGCCATCTATGACCACTGGGCGCCGGGTCACCGGGGCAGCATGGTGCGGCCCGACGAGTGGCACTGGAGCTGTTGGGTAGACTCGATCTACCCGAAGAGCCAGATGCACACGGCCCTGTGGGCTCCGTCTGCCGGCGGCGAGCCGGAAGGCTATGTCGCCTACCGGTTTGACAAGGTGGGCAATCAAGATGCCCTCATCATCCGGGAACTGGTGGCTCTGACGCAGGCTGCGGAGGTCGGGCTGTGGGGCTATATTGCGAATCACGATTCGCAGGTCAAATTGGTGACCACGCGGACGCAGCGGGACTACCCGCTGTGGCATCTGCTGGAGCATACCTACGACGTCAAGTCAACGCTCTCGTCCGGATGGCAGCTGCGGCTGGTCGACTTGAAGCAGGCCTTTGAAGTGCGCCGCTGGCCGGCGGATTTGCGGGGGTCCCTGACCATCACGGTGACCGATGAGCAGGCCGCCTGGAACCATGGGACCTGGCGCTTCACTTTTGAGGCGGGCCATGCTTCGCTGGAGCGAGTCACGGTTGCTGCGTCTGACCTGAGCACCAACGTGCAGACCCTGGCCCAACTCTATGCGGGGTTCGTAAAGCCTGTCGCAGCGGTCAGCACGGGTCGACTGAGCGCCGCCAACCCGGAAGCGCTGGATCTTCTGGGCCGGGCTCTGGCAGGCGACAGCCTTTTCTTCATCGAGTTTTTCTAGTCGCTGACGTGTTCTATGTCGCGGGACCCCAAATAAAGCGGGGCGGGAGGAATTTCTCTCCACGAAGTAGAATAATTTGACAGGGATTTATTACAATAAGCAGGTGGACCCTGCTGCCTCATTTCGCCAGTTGGAGTGATCCTATTGCCCTCGGACTGCATTTTTTGTAAGATCGCGGACGGAGAGATTCCGGCCAGCAAGGTCTATGAAGACGATCTCGTGATGGCATTCAAGGACATCAACCCGGTGGCTCCGGTCCATGTCCTGGTCATCCCGAAGCGGCATCTGGAATCTATGAATGATTTGCACGCTGAGGATACCCCCCTGCTGGGTGCGCTGATTGCGGCAGCCCAGCGCGTAGCACGTGAGCAGGGAGTTGCCGAAAGCGGGTACCGATTGGTGACCAATATCGGCAAAGACTCTGGCCAGGTGGTCAAACACTTGCACTTTCACGTAATGGGTGGGAAAACGCTCGGGGCTATTGGATAGGGGTTTGACATAACCTCTAGCCCTGCGGTATAATCGCGAGGCGTGTTCTTTTTCCCCCGATGTGACGCGGAGGGGAGGGAGATTCCGGGATGTCAGAAGTGAAAATTGGTAAGAACGAGACGCTTGAGAGCGCTCTACGACGTTTTAAGCGCCAGATTCAGAAGGCCGGCGTACTGGCTGAGGTTCGTAAGCGTGAGCATTACGAGAAGCCCAGTGTGAAGCGCAAGAAGAAGAGTGAGGCCGCTCGTAAGCGGAAGTGGCGCGACTGATGTAAGGGAGCTGGCTACCTATGGGCCTCATTGAGCAGCTTACAGAGGACATGAAGGCGGCCATGAAAGCTGGCCCGTCCGGAAAGGTCCGCCTGGAAACGATCCGGTTTCTAAAAGCCGCTCTGAAGAACCTGGAAATCGATAAGCATGCTCCGCTCTCCGATGAAGAGGTTCTTGGCGTGATCACCAAGCAGGTGAAGCAGCTAAAGGACTCTATTGTTGAGTTTGAGCGCGGCGGTCGGCAGGACCTTGTTGACAAGGCCCAGTCCGAAATCGATGTCCTGGCTGGCTATCTGCCCCAGCAGATGAGCGAAGCGGAAGTGCGTGATCTGGTTCGCCAGGTCATTGCTGAAGTTGGCGCTCAGGGTCCCAAGGACATGGGGAAGGTAATGGGACCGCTGGTTGCCCGCACGAAAGGGCGCGCAGACGGCAAGCTGGTAAGCCAGGTTGTCAAAGAACTTCTTGGTTAACAGCATAAACCCGGTGGAGTAATCCACCGGGTTTTCTGTTTCTCTGAGTACTGTCTACCCCCGATTCGTCGCGTAAGCCTTATGTGCTATAGTAAGTAGCAGATGCCGCTGTAGGGGTGATAGGGAGAAATGGCCGAGGAGAAGGCGCAAGACCGGCGGTCGTTTCTGCTGGATAGCCTGAAGGGGTTAGGGCGCATGCTGGCGCAATCGGTCAGCAGCGCAGTGGAAGGAACGGCCGGTGGAACTCGCTACATACGGCCGCCGGGGGCGGTGGATGAGGCTGAGTTTCTGCTAATCTGCAACCGCTGCGGCGATTGTGCCAGGGTTTGCCCCGAATTTGCCGTCAAGTTTCTGCCGCCCACCGCCGGTACGGCAGTGGGCACCCCCTACATCGAGCCGGGCGAGCGGGGGTGCACCCTGTGTGGCAAGTGTATCCCGGCCTGCGTGCCGGGGGCGCTCACGCCCGTAGCCGACATGCGTCAGGTCAGGATCGGCGAAGCCCGGCTGGACCAGGAGCGATGCCTGGCGCACCAGGGCGAGGCCTGTTCCCTCTGCTACGGCCGGTGTCCCTATCCGGACCAGGTCCTGCAACTCCGAGAAGGGCATCCGGTGATTCTGCCGGAAGCGTGCACAGGGTGTGGTCTCTGTGCCGCATTCTGCCCGACCACCCCGAAGGCGATTGTAGTGGAACCGGTCAGCCCAGCGAGGGAGGGGTTCTGAAGGTGAAGGTAGTTCCGACACAGGAAGCGGTGGGGATGATGCTCTGTCATGATCTCACGCGCATCGTCCCGGGCCAGGAAAAAGGCCCGGCGTTTCGAAAAGGCCACGTTGTGCAGTCGGCGGATATTCCACTCCTGCTCGCCATGGGTAAGGAGCACCTTTATGTGTGGGAAGCCCAACCCGGCATGATCCATGAGGAGGAGGCGGCCGAGCGGCTGGCCAGGGCCGGCGTGCGCGGCGGCATTCAGTGGGCTGCTCCCCGTGAAGGGAAAGTAACGTTGAAAGCCGCACACCCCGGCCTGCTGCGGGTGGATGTGGACCGGCTGGAGGCGATCAATGGGATCGACGAGATCACCATTGCCACCTTACGCGATCGGACTGCGGTGACGGTGGGGCAAACGCTGGCGGGCTGCAAGGTGACTCCGCTGGTGATTGACGAGCAGAAGGTGGAAACCGCTGAAGCCATAGGCGGTTGGATCGAAGTGAAGCCTTACCGTATCCGTCCGGCGGCCATCATCGTAACCGGCAGCGAGGTGGCGAAGGGACGGATTGAGGACAAATTCGGGCCGGTGGTGGCGGCCAAACTGGCAGCTTTTGGCTGCCCTGTGGTTTACCAGGCTGTCAGCGGCGACGAGCCTGACGTGACGGCCGCCAAGATTGCTGAAGCAGCCGCAGCCGGTGCTGAGCTGATTCTTTGTACCGGTGGCATGTCGGTGGACCCGGATGACGCCACGCCGGGCGCGATCCGGCGCAGCGGCGCCGAAATCGTGACCTATGGGGCACCGGTGCTGCCTGGTTCGATGTTCATGATGGGTTACCTGGGTGCCCAGTGCGTGGTGATGGGGCTGCCAGGAGCCGTCATGTTTGAGTCCCGGACTCTTTTCGATGTCGTATTGCCGATGGTGCTGGCCGACGAGCGGCTGACCAAGCGCGATTTCGTCCGCCTGGGGCATGGCGGGCTCCTGCAAAATCCTTAAACACAACCTGACAAGCGGGGGGCCTATGGTGGGGGAGTTGGCGGTAAAGCATGCGGTCTGTCCGCATGACTGTTGGGATACATGCTCCATGCTTGTACATGTGAAAGATGGACAGGCCGTCCGGGTGATGGGGAACCCGGACCATCCTGTTACCCGGGGCTACTTGTGTGTGAAGACGAACCAGTACCTGGAGCGGGTATACAGCCCGGATCGGGTGCTCTATCCGATGCGGCGGACTGGGCCCAAGGGTTCCGGCCAGTTCCAGCGGATCACCTGGGATGAGGCCCTCACCGAGATCGCTACTCGCTTCAAGGCGGTGGCGGCCGAGTTTGGGCCCGAAGCGATTCTACCTTACTCGTATGCTGGCACGATTGGTGTGCTGCACTACGGCTCGATGGACCGGCGTTTCTTTCATAAGCTGGCCGCCACCCAGTTGGAGCGGACCATCTGTGCTTCGGCCGGCACCGAGGCGATCATCAGCGCCATGGGTGGACGTCAGGGGCCGGACCCGGAAGATATGGTCCACGCCAAACTGATCGTGGTTTGGGGCGTCAACGTGATCTCCTCCAACACGCATCAGTGGCCGATCATCCAGGAGGCCCGCCGCAGGGGTGCCAAGCTGGTGGTAATCGACCCTTACCGCTACAAGGGTGCGCGCGAGGCTGACTGGCACATTCAGATCCGCCCGGGCACCGACACGGCCTTTGTGTTGGGCGTCATGCATGTTCTGATGGCGGAGGATTTGCTGGACCACGACTATATTGAGCAGTACACGACAGGCTTTGAAGCCCTGCAAGAACGGGTGGCCGATTGGACGCCCGAGCGGGCGGCTGAGGTCACCGGCATCCCGCCTGAAGAGATTCGCCGATTCGCCCGACTCTGGTATGACTCTCGCCCCGGTGTGCTGCGGGTAGGGTACGGCCTGCAGCGGCATACCAACGGCGGCACCGCCATTCGGGCTATCTGCATGCTCCCGGCCCTGACCGGTCACTGGCGGGATGTAGGCGGGGGTTTCCTGCTTTCGCAGTCCAGCGCCTACGGGTTTAACAGCAAGGCTTTGGAGCGGCCGGATCTGATGCCGGCCCCGGCGCCCCGTTCGATCAACATGATCGAACTTGGCAAAGCCCTGACCGAAGTATCGGAGCCGCCCGTGAAGGCGCTTTTTGTTTATAACTGCAATCCGGCTGCAACTGCACCGAACCAAAACAAGGTGTTGCGGGGTCTTTCCCGTGAAGACCTGTTCACAGTGGTGCACGAGCAGTTGTTCACCGACACCTGCAAATGGGCTGACCTCGTCTTGCCGGCGACTACGCAGTTGGAGCATATGGATCTGATGTACTCCTACTGGCACCTCCATCTGCAGCTGAACGAAGCGGCGATACAGCCCCTGGGCGAGGCCATCCCGAACACCGAACTGTTCCGGCGCCTGGCTGCCGCGATGGGCTTCACGGACCCCTGCTTCAAGGACTCTGATGAGGACCTGGTTCGGCAGGCGTTGTCATCCGAGAGTCCAACGTTGAACGGGATTACGCTGGAGCGGCTGCAGCAGGAGCACAGCATCAAGTTGGAGCGGGCCATGGCCCCCTTTGCCCACGGCGGCTTTGCTACTCGCTCGGGCAAGGTAGAACTCTATGCCGAGCAGTTGGTGCTGAAGGGGCTGGATCCGGTGTTGGCCTATGTGCCGGCGGCGGAGTCGCCGGACGGATCGCCTGAACTGGCTGCCCGGTATCCGCTGCAGTTGGTCTCCCCTGCCGCTCACCACTTCCTGAACACCACCTTCGCGAACTTGCCAACGTTGATGTCCCGGGAGAAGGTGCCGACGCTCTACCTCAATCCTGTAGATGCAGCGGCACGGTTCATAGAGACGGGAGACTGGGTGCGGGTCTTCAACGACCGAGGATCAGTGCGGCTGAGAGTCGAGGTGGGCGACTGGAGCAAGCCCGGAGTCGCCATCACCCCCACGATCTGGTGGCCCCGGTTCATGCCGGATGGGGTGGGGATCAACGTGTTGACCACCGATCATGTGGCCGACATGGGCGGCGGGGCGTCGTTCCACACGAATCTGGTCCAGGTGGAGAAGTCCGCAGCGCCAGAAGGGACCCCGTGGGTTCCTGGTCCAGACCGGTATCGAAAAGCAAGAGTATAGCCGGCGGGCACGAAGCCGCCTGCCGGTGGGAAACGGGAGGCGGTAGTGTGCGCCGTACGTTTGCTGTGCTTGTGTTGGCATTCATGGCCCTGTTGGCGATCCTGCCGGCAACATCCGTCCAGGCGGCTGGACGGGGCAAGGTTTACGTGCTCCATATGGATGGTCAGCAGACGATCGATCAGGGCTTGGCGCAGATTGCGCACCGTGCCTTTGCGCAGGCAGCCGGCGATCCGGATACCCGGGCCGTCGCCATTGTGATCGATACGCCAGGCGGGCTGGTGGTGTCTGCGCAGGACATCACCGACACCATTCTCCGCTCGCGGGTCAAGACCGTGGCGTTCGTTCAAGGCAATGCCTGGTCGGCGGGTGCGTTAATCGCGACGGCTGGCGAGAAGCTGTATATGGTGCCTGGCTCCTCCATCGGTGCGGCCGAACCGCGGGAACTGGGCTCAAACCAGACGGCGGACTACAAGACGGTTTCTGCCCTCACGTCGGACTTCGGTTCTACCGCCGAGGCGCGCGGGCGGAACCGAAAACTGGCCGAGGCGATGGTCGACAAGAACGCCAAGGTGCCGGGCCAGACGACCGAACTGCTCTGCCTGACGGCCAAAGACGCGGTCGATCAGCGTTATGCTGACGGTCTGGCCACTGACCTGAAGGATGCCCTTGCCCAGGCGGGAGTCACGGACTACTCGGATCTGGTCGACATTCAGCCAACCGTCTCCGAGCAGTTTGGGCGGTTTTTAACGCTGCCGGTTGTGGCAATCCTTCTACTGGTGGTTGGCGTGATCGCCATCGGCATTGAGTTCATCAAGCCGGGGCTGACCGTTCCGGGATTGATCGGCATCACCAGCCTGGGGCTGTTCTTCCTGGGTAACATGCTGGTCGGCACTGCCTCCTGGCCCGAGCTGTCCCTGGCCCTGATCGGCATTCTGCTGCTGATCATCGAGGCGTTCGTCCCCGGGTTTGGCGTCTTCGGCTTTGGCGGCATTGTCGCCATGACCGCATCGATTTTCCTGTCGGTGCCTTCACCAGCGCTGGCCATGGATTATCTGATGTGGACGGGGATCGCCTTCGTACTGGCGTTGTTCGCCATCATCCGGGCGATCGCCAGGCGAGGACTGGGCAAGGCGTTGACGCTTGGGCATGCCGCCAAAGGCTACGTGCCTGCCCGGGCTGATCTATCCAGTCTGGTCGGGGCACAGGGCAAGGCTGTGACGACTCTGCGTCCGGCTGGCAGTGCATTGTTTGGCAACAACAAGGTGGATGTGGTGACCGAAGGCGAATTCTTGCCAGCGGGCACTTTGGTCCAGGTCCTGAATGTCGACGGGACTCGCGTCGTGGTACGGCGGGTTACGGAGTAACGGCAACACAGGCTTTCGAGTAGCGACTGGAGGTTTCGAACATGGATACTGGCTTCGGGTTTGGTGCGATCGTGGTCATCTTCCTGGTGATTCTGGTGCTGTCGGTCTTCTTCAGCTTCGTGCCCATTGGCCTGTGGATCTCGGCCCTGGCTGCCGACGTGCGGGTTGGCATCTTCTATCTGGTCGGCATGCGGCTACGGCGGGTTCCGCCGGCCCGGCTGGTGCAGGCCCTGATCAAGGCCGAGAAGGCGGGCCTCGAACCCGGTATAGAGCGGCTGGAAGCGCACTATCTGGCTGGCGGTAATGTGGACCGCGTGGTCAACGCCCTGATTGCGGCCCATCGGGCCGGTATCGAACTGCCCTTCGAGCGGGCGGCGGCCATTGACCTGGCCGGTCGTGATGTGCTCCAGGCCGTGCAGATGTCGGTCAGTCCGCGGGTCATTGAGACCCCAATCGTGGCCGGTGTTGCACAGGACGGCATCGAGTTGAAGGCCAAGGCTCGTGTGACGGTTCGGGCGGACATCGGCCGTCTGGTTGGCGGCGCCGGTGAGGAGACGGTCATCGCCCGTGTCGGCGAAGGCATCGTCACCACCATCGGTTCGGCTGCCAGCCACAAGGAAGTGCTGGAGAACCCCGACCGCATCTCCCGGACCGTGCTGGCCAAGGGCCTGGATGCCGGTACCGCCTTTGAGATCGTCTCCATCGACATCGCCGACGTCGATGTGGGCGCCAACATTGGTGCCCGTTTGCGGGCCGACGCCGCCGAAGCGGAGAAGCGGATGGCTCAGGCCAAGGCCGAAGAGCGTCGTGCCATGGCTGTCGCTGAGGAGCAGGAAATGAAGGCTGAGACCCAGCGGATGCGGGCCAAGGTCGTCGCCTCGGAAGCGGAAGTGCCGCTGGCTCTGGCTACCGCTCTGCGGGAAGGCAAGCTGGGCGTCATGGACTACTACAACATGCAGAACATCCAGGCTGACACCGCCATGCGGGATAACATCAGCCGGGGCCAGGGGCCCACGCAGCCTGACCAGAAGAAGTAGGTGACCCCGGGTGGAAGATCTGCTTGGGATTGCTTTCATGGCGGTGATGTTCTTTGTGGCGATCTATGCGAAAGCCAATAAGGACGCCAAACGCCAGCAGGGTCAGCGACCGCAGTGGCCCGGGCCAGTGGCTCCAGGGCCCATGTACCCCCGTCCGCAGCGGCCTATGATGCCGCCCATGCCGCCCAAGCCCACGCGGCAACCGGCCTATCCCGGCAGCAGCCAGGAGGGTGTCCGGTTGGATGGCGTCGGTTCGTCCGAAGAGGGACCGCGGGGCGATGAGACCGTGGATGCCGAACTACAGCGGTTCAACCGGGATATCGACCGGTTTGAAGGCCAGCAACTCCCCCAGTTCAGGGAGGAGTTGGAGGACCGGCATCTGGCGGAGCTGCGGAGCGATATTGGTGCTCCGGCTGAGGCTGTGCCGGTGCTGCAGGTTCAGACGGCCGATAGCGGCATGAACCTGACCGGCATGCTGGCGGAACGCAGCAGTCTGGCTCAGGCCGTGGTGCTGGCCGAGGTCCTGGGGAAGCCCAAGGCCTTGCGCGGCCGGCGATAGTCACGTATCGAGAAAAAAGGGGCTCCGGGTACATACCCTGAGCCCCTTTAGTGTATGACCGGTGAAAACGCCGGACCCAGCAGTGTAATCAGTTCTCCCGCCATCGCCGTGGTCAGGGCTACAATCGCGTCATCGCTGAGCTGTGGAAAAGGGATGCTTCGCTGGATGCAGACCTGAAATTGGTTCCAATGGATTGCCTCCAGGGTGCCCGCTGTCAAGTCGGCCAGTGGAATCTGCCGCTCTTCAGCCGGGGACCAGAGCCAGAGTAGTGGATCGTGCTCCAACTGTCGGAGGTGATCCAGCAGTTCCTGGTCATGGATCAGCAGCTCCCTGAGTTGGCTCTGTTCGGCGCGGGCCGCTTCATCTGGTTGCCCCGTAAACCAGAGGGAGATCTGCATGGCCTGGAGGGGCAGATGGATGGCGGTACGGAGGAAGCTGGCGTGTCCCAGACGAGGGCTCCCGTAATCACGATAGCAGTACCCGGTAAGGAACTCGGTCGGTCCGCTCTGCCGGAGTTCGGCCATGCCTTCGTGCTCGGTGGCGAGGCTCAGAGATAATTGACGGAAGAAGCCCTCACTGCTGCGCCGGAAACGAGTCAGCGTGACCAGCGCCTCCGGCGCCTGCATCAGGTCAGCATTCGTGAAACCGGGAAATGACTCAATGCCGATGCTGCGCAGATAGTCCTGGAACTGTCGCACCAGAAAGCCAGTTCTACTTTCGGCGCCGTGCCGTTCTGCCGCCTGTGCCAGAATGCGCTCTACCTGGCCCCAGGAGAGCCCGGAGGCGCCGGGAGGCGCCTTGCCGGTTACCGAGACCACGACCCGCTGCCGGTCGTCGGGCACTCCGGGGGAAGGAGGGGGGATCTCCTGGCCAGGGGCCTGGGCGGTGACCAGGACGGAGAAGTCCGGGCCGCTGATCAGGCCGCTCTCAGGAGGACCGCCCAGGAAGGTCACCTCGGGGCGCCGCCCGGCTCCGGTCTGGTACGCTGTGTACCCGACCTTACCCAGTATTTCGCCGATCAGATCGGTGTCGGCATGCTCCAGCAACGCCAGCAGGGCGGCCGTAGGGCCGCCCTGCTGCGGCATCTGTTGAAACAGGTTTACCAAGAACGGCACCCTCCTTGGGCTTTAGTGTGGCCTGTCTGCATACCTTGTACCCAGCTACATAAATCGCCGGGGAGGCTGCAACATGGCGGGCAAGCGCGAACTGAAGGATCGGGTGGCGTCCCTTTTGGATCTGCCGGGTGACGTGGTACTCAACGCGCCCCGCATCACCCTGTTCGGTGATTCAGAGGTGGTGATCGAGAACCACCGGGGCCTTTGCGAGTATACGGCGGAGCGGGTGGTTCTGGCGCTGCCGGCGGGACGGGTGGCGGTCAACGGTGCGAGCTTGACCATCGAGTCAGTCTCGCCTGACCAGGTCATCATTCGCGGCCAGGTCGTGGGGCTGCTGTACGAGTAATGAGGGGGTAGTGGCCATGCCGATGCTTAGAGTCCTGGTAGCCTGGGTGTGGGGTTACCTCCGCATTGGGGTATATGGTGACCAGATTGAACGGTTCCTCAATCTGGCCCTGAAACATGGCCTGTACCTGTGGGATACCGATCGGGATGCCGAGCGGATGCGGGCCCATCTGTCGATCCACGACTTCCGCCGCCTGCGTCCGGTCGCCCGGGGCGCACATTGCCGGGTCCGCATTCTCACACGTCGGGGGCTGCCCTTCAAACTGACTCGCCTGTGGCGAAGGCCGGCGCTGATCGCGGGTGCATTCGCCTGTTTGGCTTTCCTGCTCTGGGCAACAGGCCATGTCTGGGTAGTCAAGGTCCGCATTTCCGGGCCGCAATTGCTTGACCCCCGAGCCGTCTCAGCCGTGGCCGCCGAAGCGGGGCTGCGGGCAGGGGTGTGGAAGCGCCAGGTTGATGTGACCCGGGTACAACAATACGTGCAGACCCGTCTGTGGGAGGCTTCTTGGGTCATTGTTCGGCTGCAGGGGACCCGGGCCGTCATTGAGGTGGTCGAGAAGCCTGGCTGGGGTGGGAGTCAGGAGGCGTTCTGCGTCAATCTGGTGGCGCGGAAACCTGGTGTCGTGGAGCAGGTCGTGCCCTTTCAGGGCGAGCCAACGGTGAAGCGGGGCGATGTGGTGAAAGCGGGAGACGTGCTGGTGGAGTGCGCCTTCCGCTATTGGGGCGGCGGCAGGCCGCTGGTCGTCCCAGGCATGCCACTGCCGCCACGGACGGAGACCGCCCGCACCGTAACGGCGCAAGCGCGGGTGACGGCGCGGGTGGCGTACGCACAGTACCAGGAGATACCGCTGGTCCGCGAGGTGATGACCCCGACCGGCAAGCATCAGTGGCAGTGGGTGTTGAACTGGAAGCAGAAGCCCATAATAAGTTGGGGCGGTGGGCGGACTTCCTTTGCCCGGTATCAGGAGGAGCGTCGGACCTACACTCTTGGTAGCTGGAGGAATTGGGGGCCACTTGTCGAACTGGTAATTCACAACGTGGCCGAGGTAAAGCCGCTCCAGGAACAGGTCTCCGTCGCTTCCGTGGTGAAGCAGGCGGAGGAGCTACTCCAGAATCAGCTGCGCTGGGCCCTTGGCCCCGGCGACAAGATTCTTGTGCCGGTAAGGGCTGAAGTAGTCGTACAGGAACGCGACTACGTGGGCATTCGGTTGACTGCTCAGACGGAAG
The DNA here is from genome assembly GCA_050262655.1 of Mycobacterium leprae. Taxonomy (GTDB): domain Bacteria; phylum Bacillota; class Sulfobacillia; order Symbiobacteriales; family Symbiobacteriaceae; genus DASXVX01. The sequence continues at coordinate 17,715 of JBLNEM010000090.1, forward strand.
AGGAGATATCGGCACCTCAGGCGGGGGCTCCCCTGCCAGCGGTGCAGGTCCCGTCACCGGCAAGCCCGTGAAGGGGGTTACACGAATATTGGACGGTACCTACGAAAAGCGTATTCTCGTGCCTGATAATGACAAGGCACGTGACTTGTTCGGTTTGGGCGATGCCCATCTGCAGGTGGTAGAGTCCGCCTTTGCCATCCGACTAGTGCCCCGTGGCAATGAACTAATCCTGCAGGGGTCGGAGGAAGTAGTAGAGCGGGTATACCGCCTGTTTGAGCGGCTGTTGGCGGTGCAAAGCCGTGGGGCGCAGATTACCGAACGGGATGTGCGCTACGCGGTCAGACTGGCCGCCGAAGGCGAGGAAAAACCCCTGGAAGAGGCTTTTTCCGACGTCATCGTTACGACCCACCGCGGCAAGCAGATTCGGACGAAAACGGTGGGCCAGAAAGAATATGTGGATGCCATTCGCAAGCACGGCGCATCCTTCGGCATCGGCCCGGCCGGTACCGGCAAGACCTATCTGGCCATGGCGATGGCCGTAGCTGCGTTCAAAAACAAGGAAGTCAACCGCATCATTCTGACCCGGCCCGCCGTTGAGGCGGGCGAGAAGCTGGGGTTCCTGCCCGGCGACATGCAGCAGAAAGTCGATCCATACCTGCGGCCGCTCTATGATGCGCTCTTCGACATCATGGGGGTCGACAGCTTCGAGAAGTACCTGGAGAAGGGGCAGATCGAAGTGGCGCCCCTGGCGTTCATGCGGGGCCGCACGTTGGATGATTCGTTCATCATCCTCGACGAAGCCCAGAACACGACTCCGGAGCAGATGAAGATGTTCCTGACCCGATTGGGGTTCGGCTCCAAGGCGGTTGTCACGGGCGACATCACCCAGGTGGACCTGCCGGAAGGCACCAAGAGCGGGTTGGTAGAGGTCCAGCGCATTCTGCGGGGGGTAGAAGGGGTAGCCTTCTGTTACCTGACAGAACGGGACGTGGTCCGGCACGATTTGGTGCAGCGGATTATCAAGGCGTACGAGGCATTCTCCGGGCACGTGGGTATGCCGAATCCGATGGCCAAGCCACCGAATGCACAGATGCCCGGGTAGCAGATCAGCCAGTAGACCAATCAACCAGGGGACTCATTCAGGGGGACAGGAGGAGCGGGGGGACTTCAATCCCCTCCCTTAACAATATCCATGTATGCAATGCATGAGCTGCGGGATCGCCTACGCCGGGTATTAGGCCCGGCCAGGCTGAAGAATGCGACGCTCCGCCGGGTGCTCCTGGGGGGGCTATTCTTCGCGCTCCTTACCCTGATCCTCTCCACCCAGGTTGTCCCCCAACGCTTGGATGTGAAGGAGGGTGCGATCGCACCCCGGGACGTGGCGGCGCCCCGCGACATTCAGAACCGGCTGGCGACGCTGCGGGCCAAGGAGGCCGCTGCGGCCGCTACGGCACCGGTTATGAAGGCCGACCCGGCGGTGTTCGACCAGGCGGATGCCTATGTCACGTATGCCTTTGACGACATCAAGAAAGTACGGGGCCTGCCTAACCAGGACGCGAAGACCAGGGCGGACACCCTGGCGAATCAGTTGAATCTGGGCACTGTGCCACCCGAAACCTATGCCGCCTTACTCACCGCATCGGATCAGGTGCTGGATCTTGCGGCTGCCGATGCCCATAGATTGGTCAAACAGGCCCTGTCCGGTACAGTCGATAAGGCGGACGTAACAGACCTGAAGGCCAAGATCGATGAAGGGCAGGATCCATACAGCCAGAACACGCAGGAGCCGTGGCTCAAATCCTTCGTCAAAGAAGTGGCGAAAAGCCATCTGAAGGCCAATGCGGTGGTCGATCTGGAGGCGACTAAAGCTGTCCAGAAGGTCGCTGCAGATCGGGTTCAGCCGATTATCTGGAAGCAGGATCAGCTGATCATCAAGCGGGGCGACCCCGTGACGGATGAGCAGTATGCAACGCTGCAGGATCTGCATCTGGTCGGCGCCCATGTGGATATTCGCTCCATCTTCGGCACGGCGGTACTCTCTTTTGTGTTCGTGGCCCTGACCGCCCTCTACCTGATGCGTTACCGTCCGGATATCCTGGAGAAGGACAGCAAGCTGATTCTGCTGGGCCTGATCGGGGTTGCCACGATCGTGCTCAACCTGTTGATGAAAGTCTTCTCCGACACCCTGGGCACCAGCGTTGGCTACCTGATGCCGGTTGCGGTCAACTCGATGCTGGTGGCCATCCTGTTGGAGCCACGTCTGGCCCTGCTTCAGGGTGCCATTCTGGCCATGACTGTGGGCATTCTGACCGATGTGGATCAGGTCAGCTATACCCTGGTGGCTCTGGTTGGCTCCTCGGTGGGCGTATACGCTGTCAAGCGGCTGGAGAGCCGAACAGACATCTATCGGGCGGGCCTGCTGGTGACGTTAGCCAACGTCATCACCATCATGGGCATTTACCTGATGAAGGCTTACTCCATTTTGGACCCCCGGCCGTGGATTGATGCCGGCCTGGGCGCCATCAACGGCCTGGTCGTGGCGGTGCTTGTCACCGGCGCTCTGCCGTTTTTCGAGAACCTGTTTGGCGTCGTTACACCGCTGAAGCTGCTGGAGCTGTCGAACCCCAATCATCCGTTGCTGAAACGATTGCTGGTGGAGGCGCCAGGCTCTTACCACCATACCATTTTGGTGGCCAACCTGTGCGAAGCGGCGGCTGAAGCGATTGGCGCCGACCCGGTTCTGGCTCGAGTTGGGGCATACTATCACGACATAGGCAAAACCAAACGCCCCTATTTCTTCGTGGAGAACCAGATGGGGGGCGAGAACCCCCATACGAAGCTGCCGCCCAGCCTATCGGCCTTGATTATCACCAGCCACGTCAAAGATGGCTTGGAGATGGCGCGGGAGGCCAGACTACCCAAGGAAGTGGCAGACTTCATCCCGGAGCATCATGGGACAACCCTGGTCAGCTATTTTTACCATATGGCCAGCAAGAACGGCCAGTCAGAGTACGTGCTGGAGGAAGACTTCCGGTACGACGGTCCCAAGCCCCGGTCGAAAGAGACCGCGATCTGCATGTTGGCGGACGGATGCGAGGCATCGGTCCGGGCCATTCGGCAGAAGGGGCCGTTGACGCTGGAACAGTTGGAACAACAGGTACGGCGGATCATCGAAGACCGACTGCGGCAGGGTCAACTGGACAACTGTGATCTTACCCTGCGGGAGTTGGAAGGGATCGCAAAGACCTTTGTGCGGGTGCTGAGCGGAGTGCATCACGCCCGAGTAGAATACCCCGCCGAAATGCAGGGGGCACTCCCCGCCGATGGTGCCCCGGCGCCGGCGGAAGAGGCCGAAAGCGGGCGCGACGAGGTTCAGGAGGAGAAAACGGATGGAGATCTGGATCAGCAACGATCAGGAGAAAGTGGCGCTGGCAACGGAGCAGGAGGCAATGGTCCGCTCGGTGGCGGAGCGGGCGCTTAACCTGGCCGGTCAGGACTTGGGTGCAGACGTCGAGGTATCGATCACGTTTGTGGACGACGAGACGATTCACGAACTTAACCGTGAACACCGCGATGTGGACCGACCCACCGATGTTCTTTCCTTCTCCCAGCTAGAAGGGGAGGAGATGCCGGAGCTGCCCGAAGGGCAGTTGTTACCGCTGGGCGACATTGTGATCAGCCTGGAGCGGTGCACCGAACAGGCGGCCGACTATGGGCACTCGTTCAACCGGGAATTGGGGTTCTTGACCGCTCACGGCATGCTGCATCTGCTGGGGTACGACCATCAGACCCCGGAAGAAGAGGCCGCGATGATGGGGAAGACCGAGGAGATTCTGGCGGAACTGGGGTTGACACGCTAGTGAAAGCGCCCGGCGTTACCGTGCATGATGCGGTCAGACACCGATCTGTTCTGCCTCGTTTTCGAGACGCATTCGTCGGGCTGGTCCTGACATACCGTGAAGAGCCGAACATGCGGTTTCACGTGTTTGCTGCTTCGGTGGTGTGGGTGGTGGGCTGCAGCCTGCCGCTCGCACCCTGGGAAGTGGCCTATCTGGTCCTCACGGTGGCTATGGTGCTGATCGCAGAAGTCGTGAATACAGCCGTCGAACGGGTGGTGGACCTGGCCGCGGGCAGCAGGCTCCACCCGCTGGCACGTCAGGGCAAGGACGCTGCGGCGGGGGCGGTGCTACTCACGGCGGTTCACGCCTTTTTCGCCGGTGCTTTTGTCTTCATTGGTCGTCATGGGTTGGCCCAGACGATTGCCGGCCTGGGGGCGTTGGTACATATCCGCCCCTGGGTTTTGGCAGTGCCGATTGTGACTGGGGTGTTGGGCCTGGTTGCTGGTAGAGGTCTTTCCGGCCGCTCCTGAGGGGAGCGCAGCGGGTTAGTTTCGGAGGTGTTTTGGTTGACCGATCTTGAGCTCATTGAAGCCGCCAAGCAGGCGCGGGAGCAGGCATATGTACCCTACTCGCACTTCCCGGTCGGCGCAGCGCTGATCACCCAGGAGGGCAAGCTATACCTGGGCTGTAATATCGAGAACGCTTCGTACGGTCTGTCGAACTGCGCCGAGCGCACAGCGATGTTCAAAATGGTGAGCGAAGGGCATCACCGGTTTGTCGCCATTGCGGTGGTTGCTGACACACCGGGACCGGTGAGTCCTTGTGGCGCGTGCCGGCAGGTAATGAGCGAGTTTGGCCCGGATGCACGCGTTCTGTTGGCCAATCTGAAGGGTGATGTGCTGGTTACCTCGGTGGCAGAACTGTTGCCCGGGGCGTTCCAGCCTTCAGACTTGTCCACTGGAGCTTGACCGAAGGCGATCCTGTGCCCAACCGCACTTTTTTGTGCCCCGGAGGTAATGGAATGGCTGATGAGCAGTTCGTTTCTGGTTTCTGCGCCATTGTCGGGCGACCGAACGTGGGCAAGTCTACCCTGCTGAACGCGTTTATCGAGCGCAAGCTCGCCATCATGTCCGATAAGCCTCAGACCACCCGAAACCGCATTCTCGGAGTCTACAACCGGGAGGATGCTCAGGTGGTCTTTATGGACACGCCTGGCATTCACAAGCCCCACCACAAGCTGGGCGAGTTCATGAACCGGGTGGCAACCGAAACCCTGCCCGATGTAGACGTTGTGCTGATGGTAGTGGACGGTTCGTCACCGCATCCTGGCGACGGGGATAAGTATGTGGCCGAGACCGTTGCCCGTTCTGGTCAGCGGGCGATCCTCGTGGTGAACAAGATGGACAAGGTGCCCCGTGAGAACTGGTACGCTGTCCTGGACGCATACAAGGCCCTGAGCGATGGGGCATTCCGCAGTAATTCCGCGTCATCCGAGTCGCCGACCATCGAATGGCTGGACGTCGTGCCGGTCTCCGCGGCGAATGGCAAGAATGTGGACAAGTTGCTGGACCTCATTGTGGATCAAATGGAAGAAGGCCCGCAGTACTATCCCGAAGACATGGTGACCGACCAGCCTGAGCGGTTCGTCATTGCCGAGTTTGTCCGGGAGAAGATCCTGGAGTTAACCCGCGACGAGATTCCGCATTCGATCGCCGTGGTCGTGGAGCACATGGAGCGGAGGGAATCCGGCGCAGTCTATGTTGCAGCGGATATCTACGTGGAGCGTGACAGCCAGAAGGGGATTATCATCGGCGCGAAGGGGGCCATGCTGCGGCAGATTGGCGTGCGGGCCCGCACCGATATTGAGGAACTGCTGGGCTCCAAGATATTCCTGGAACTCTTCGTCAAGGTGAAGGAAGACTGGCGGAACCGCGAAAGCGTTCTCCGGTCATTGGGGTATCGGGAGGAGTAGCAAAAATACATGCCTTATGTCCCGGTTCGTGACACCCGCCTGTACTACCAGGAATGGGGGCCTTCTACCGGAAGGCCCCTTCTGCTTTTGCACGCAGCTCTGCAGACTGCGGAGTCGATGGAGCCTCTGGCCAAGCTGCCGCAGTCGGCTGGCTTTCGTATCGTGGCCCCCGATCAGCGTGGCCACGGCCGGTCGGCTAACCCCGGGCGGACACTTTCGATCCCCATGCTGGTGGACGACATTATTGAGCTGATGGACCATCTGGCGATCGCCAGCCCTGTGCTGATCGGCTATAGCCTGGGCGGGATTGTGGCACTGGAACTGGCGACCCGGGGAGTGCCGTCAGGGCTGGTAACCTTGGCGGCCCGCGCCGTTCCGATCGCCGAAGAGCGAACCGCGTTCGATCCGGCGGATATCCAAAGGCGTTCTCCGCTATGGGCACGCCAATTGAGCGAGAAGCATGAGGAGACCCCATGGCGGGAGTTGGCCCTGGAACTGGGCCGCGTGTTGAGCGCATGGCCGGGGATTGGCCCGGGAGCCTTGGCTTCCATTCAATCTCCCACCCTGGTTGTGCAGGGTGACCGTGACCAGATGGTGCCTGTGGCACAGGCCAGGCTGCTGGCGGACAGCATACCGGGAGCCCAACTCCTGGTGGTGCCTCATGTGGGACACCCAGAACTGCTCTATCGGCAGGAAGTGGTGCAGGCAGTAGGCGCTTTCCTGGCCCAGTTGCACGGATCATCGCGGGGGCAGTCTCCAACCAAGTGAGCCTTTCGTCCAAAGACAGCAGATTATGTGTGCGGGAGGTTTGAAGCACATGTCCCACCTATTTGAAGCCTTTACCCAGAAAGCGATGACCCTGCGCAACCGTACGGTAATGGCGCCCATGTGCATGTATTCGGCCGGCACCGATGGCATCCCGAATGAGTTCCATATGGTGCACCTGGGTACCCGGGCCATCGGCGGCATCGGCCTCATTATCGTCGAGGCAACTGCGGTTGAGCCCCGCGGCCGTATCTCCGAAGGGGACCTGGGTCTCTGGAATGACCAGCAGGCCGCAGCCTTCAAGCCGATCGTCGACTTCGTCCACAAGCACGGCGCCAAGTTCAGCATTCAGTTGGCCCACGCCGGCCGCAAGGCCTGGAGCGGCACGAAGGCGTTTGGTCCGGAGCAGCCGGTGGCCCCCAGCAACCTGGCATATGCCGATGGCTGGAATACGCCCGAGGCGTTGGATCAGGCCGGCATTGACCGGGTAGTGGCTGCCTTCGGCGCCGCCGCTGCTCGTGCCCGTGAGATCGGCTGTGACAGCGTGGAGATTCACGCCGCACATGGCTATCTGATCCACGAATTCCTGTCGCCGCTCTCCAACCACCGCCAGGACGAGTACGGAGGGTCGCTGGAGAACCGGGCGCGGTTGCTCAAGCGGGTTTTCCAGGCAGTCAAGGCGGAGTTCCCGGCTGATCGCCCGGTTTGGGTCCGCATCAGCGCTACGGACTGGGTGGAAGGTGGCCTCGATATCGAACAGTCGGTAGCGCTGGCCAAACTGATGAAGGAGTGGGGCGTCGATCTGGTCGACTGCTCGACCGGCGGCAACTCCCCCCTGCAGAAGATCACCAACCTGGGACCGAACTATCAGGTGCCCTTCGCTGAACGGATTCGCCGTGAAGTGGGCATTCCCACCGGCGCTGTGGGGCTGATCACCGAGGCGCAGCAGGCCGAGGAGATCATCATCAGCGGCAAGGCTGACGTGGTCCTGTTCGCCCGGGAACTGTTGCGCAACCCCTATTTCCCGCTGCAGGCGGCGCATTTACTGGGGCAGGAGATCGCCTGGCCCTGGCAATATGAGCGCGGCAAGTGGAAGTAACACCGCATAAAGCAAGCCCCCGTGTAGATCTACACGGGGGCTTCGATTTCTTAAGGTATGCGGGGGAAACATGGCTTTTCCCGGTACATGGCTGTGTCGGCGGCCAGGACCAACTCAGGTGCCCGCAGGCCGTCCTCAGGAAAAGTCGCTACTCCCCAGGCCGGCAGGGGCATTGCCACTTCGTTGCTCCCCAACAAAAACGTGCTCTGTAGTTCAGTCATCAGGCGGTTGGCAGCCTGTATGGCGGCCTCGTGATCGAGTTCGGGCATGATCAGGGCGAACTCGTCGCCGCCATAACGGGCCACTACATCACTCGCCCGCACCTGTGCCCGGAGAATCTGCCCATAGCGTCGCAGGACTTCATCGCCGCCCAGGTGACCGTAGGTATCGTTGACAGCCTTCAGGCCGTTGATGTCCAGTAGCACGACAGACAGTTTGCGGCCGTATCGGTGAGCCCGCTCGACCTCTTCGGTCAGGCGCTCATAGAAATGCCGATGGTTATAAACACCGGTCAGCCCGTCATGGGTTGCCGCAATCGCCAGGCGTTCATGGTAAAGGACCAGTTTGATGTTGCTGGTCAGCACTTCACTAATGGCTCTCAGGAGATGGAGTTCATCTCGGCCGAAGAATCGGGCCAGCGGCGCTTCGATCACCAGCGCACCGAACCGTTCTTCCTGTCCCGCCAGGGGAATAATGACCTCTGACTTGGTGGTAGCATCGGCCGTGCGGTAATTGTCCAGCAGGCGGGTATCCTCGGTCACGATGGTCGTGCCGACCGCGATGGCTTCCTTCACCCGTTCAAGGTCTCGCTCAAAGGCGAGAGATTGGCCTTCGGGCCCCATACCGGCCTTTAGCTCAAGCTGGCCGGTACTGCTGTTGGTCAGATAGACCAGATATAGGTTTGGCCCTACGGATTCGTGCAGCGTCCGGATGTATCGCTGGAGAACCGTATCCAGATCGAGCGAGTCGTTGTGTTGACGGAGCAACTGGTAGAAGACGGCCAGTTCCTTGCTGTGGATCGGGCGTATCATCCCTTCGTTCCCATCGCCCATGCCGTTGTGGGCGGCAGCATCGTTGCTTTCGCTGGCCGGAGCCGCCTGCAAACGGGCACTCACGTCGCCCTGCACGGTGATCAGCCCTGACTTGATGGCTGCGACCGCCGCCTCGGCCACCACCGGATCAAATTGGACGCCGGCGCTGGCCTGTAGCCGACGCACCGCCTCTGCCACCGAGAGTGCGGAACGGTAGGGACGGTCAGAAGTCATCGCGTCCAGGGCGTCGGCGACACCGATAATCCGGGCATCCAGCGGGATCTTGTCGGCCATGAGGCCATCGGGGTAGCCGCCACCGGAGTACCACTCGTGGTGCCACCGCACCCCGGGAATCAAGTCCGCCAGCACATTAGCCCGCTGCAGCACTTCGGCGCCGATCGAGGGGTGTTGCATCATCAAGGCTCGTTCGCTGGGAGTCAGTGCGCCGTGCTTGCGCAGTACCCGGTCGTCGATGCCCAACTTACCAATGTCATGCAGAAGCCCGGAATAGTGTAGGCGCTCAATGTCGGCCGCGGGGAGTCTCAGTTGTTCGGCAATGGCCACCGCATAGGCGGATACCCGGGCCGAGTGACCGTGCGTGTATGAATCGCGGGCGTCGATGGCGGCGGTAAGCACGCTGATCATCGAATCATAGAGTTGACGCAGGTTTTGCTCAGCCTCTTTGAGGGGCGTGACATCGGTAAAGACCTGTAGGTGCCCCTGCAATTCGCCCTGTGCGTTATGCACGGCGCCGCGGTACCACTGCACATACCGTGCCGGACCGTTCACCAGCTCCAGCACTTGCTGCACCTGGTTATTGCGGTCCGCCGTCTGCGTCAGCAGTTGCTGCAGCTCAGGGGCACTGGACTCCGGCAGGCCAATCAGTGATTCCGGCTCAACGCCCAATAGGTAGCCCACCTGACGGTTGGCTACCTGCACGAGCCCGTTGGGGTCGGTCATGATCAAGGCACCCTGTGTGGCGTTCAGCACAACCTCTAGTTCCTGGGCGCGGCTACGGGCGGTCTCTACGGCGTTGAAGTACTCTCGCAAACTGGCGTGGAGGGCATAGGCGAGCCCTACGATCAGAAGGGCCCAGAGGAGCCCGCCGTGGACATATACATAGCTGGTGAGGATACCCAGAATCATGGTGATCATGTAGGCCCTGATACTGGCGGGTGCCAACACTGCCTTCATGGCTGCCCGGAACCGCATGCTGCCCAGGAAGTATAGGCCCGAGGCGAAGAGGGTGGAGTTCAGCAGCATGAAGAACGCTGCCGCCGCCACGGCCTGAACCGGATGGTTAAAGGCCGGTCCCCACAGCCCGCCGATCAGGGTATAGAAAGTGAAAGAGACCCAGGACATGATCGTGAAACTGGCCCAGTTAAAGATCATACTGTCGATGCGGCTGCTACGGATCAGACTGTCTGCAATAGAGGCTATCGCACCCGCCCAGATGGTGATATCCGGCCCGGCGATCAGGAAGGACAGCAGGATTGCCGCAGCCATGAAGTCCAGATTTCCCGCCGACAGATAGGTCAAGACCACACTGGCGCCGATGATCATCAGCAGCGACAGTATGAGCATCTGGGGCCAGACGGTCTGAAGCAGAGCCTTACCTGTGATGGCGAGGATGATGCCGGCCAATAGAGAGAGGGATGCAAGGTAAAGAATGTAGGCCCGACGCATGGCGCTCCTCCTAGTTCATGGACGGCCAAATGGAAATCGGCCAGAGGAGATGGTCATTGGGGCTCACGCTTCGCACTAGTTCAACCGCCAACCGGAAAGAGTGGCAGCCAGAATAGTAACGACGAACAACGCCGTCCACAGATAGCCGCTATAACGCTTCACGCCCATTCACCCCCTTTTACGCGCAGAATGTCAACGCTGTTCCTCTGGCCGAATGGTGATCCGCTTGCCCATCAGGTCCTGGACAAGCAGAAATGTGCCAATGAAAGCGAAGATGTCGCCTACGCTAATAATCCGGGGGACTGGGTATCGAACCGGGATGACATCGCCCAGGAACTTCAGGTGCGAAGCGGAAGTGAGGGCAGCGTGTTTGGCCGCTACGCCATGGACCAGCTGTTCCACATCTACCCCAATACGACTGGCTACCGAGAGATCAACAGGAATTCGCCCGCCATTGCTCATGATCACCACTGCGTTCAGCAGCATGCCGATGAGAATGAAACGGACCCCTTGATTCTCCATATTAACCCATGCGAAGTAAAAAAGTAAGCCATACGCAATAACTGTAACCGGTACATTCAGATATGAAGGAACCCAGAAGTAGTTGACCTCCTGCAGCACGAACGAAACCGGGGCAACCCACATCTGGCGTAATTCGGGATCGGGCTTGAGACGTCCACCTCGCAAGAAGGCGATCAGGAAGCTAAGCACCGACACTTCCAGGAACAGCATGGAGAGTCTCCCTCCTGGGGGATCAGGTGAGAAGCGAAGGCAAACCGGGTGGGCGCATAGTTTTCCAGCCGTACATTCTTATATTCCATTACATCGCGGGTGGACCCTTTTTTGCAATACAGAATAGGACCACCTATTTAGTCTTTGGGTTATAAATCCACAGGATATTGGAAATAACCGAAAGCCACCGCACAGGGCGGTGGCTTTCGGTTATTTCTCTGGATTAATGGCGGTGTAGAAGGCGATTCAAGACACGGTCAATCAGCGTGACCAGAGCGTCTAGCTGAGGGCGTAGGGGCCGGGCCAGGGCATAGACGAGTTGCGTGATGATCCCGCCCAATACGAAGGAGAGCAGCACGTCCGTCGGCCAATGGACGCCGGCAATCAGTCGGGACAGGCCCACCAGTATGGCCACCAGTGTAAACAGCCATCTGGCACTCCGATCCGGTGCGTGCCACATGCCGACGGCGAACGCCGCACTGCCGGTGGCGTGGTCACTGGGGAAGGAGGAGTCGGCTGAGTGGGGCACCAGGAGGTGGATCTGGTTCGGCAGCACGAGGAAGGGCCTTGGGCGGTACACGAAGTGAGCGATCACCGCGACGGTCGCCAGGGCGATCACGCCGGCAACCCCTGCCGTGATAATCGTCCGGCGCATCCGCTGACGGTCTCGGGTCTGGGGGAGGTAGTATACCAGGAACAGGAGGCCGAAGAGCACCGGCGAGTAGTTGGTGAAGATCGCTACCACTTTGTCGAGGATGGCGCTATGGCCGGCGAGGCCATTGAGCCAACTGAGTGTGTTGAGATCGAAAGAGTTCAATGCAGGGGTCCTCTCCTTGCTGAATGTCGGCCAGTGCCAGGTCGGGGCATACCTGATACTAAGATGCCCACCTGAAGAGAGCCTGAATGACTGACAGCGTGCAGACCAATGAGAAAGGCGGAGGCCGGTGGTTCCAACCTCCGCCGTTATGGAGCCGACAACGATCAGCAGACCAGCCCGGGTACCATGGAGGCAGCGCCGACAATGCCGGCTTCGTCGCCAAGTTGCGCTGGGACGATATCCACTGTGCTGCGGATGGAGGCCATCGTCTCTTGCAGGGCATAACGCCGCATGGGAGTAAAAAGCAGGTCCCCGGCCATGGCGACGCCTCCGCCCACAATGACCCGCTGGGGATTCATCAGGTTCACATAGCAGGCGATGCCGCGACCCAGATCATAGGCAATGGCATCAACCAGTGCAAGAGCCTGCGCATTGCCGCTGCCAGCCAGTGCGAAGAGTTCCTTGGCACTGGACGCGAGCATGGCCTCTTTGGCCCGACGGGCAATAGCAGTACCGCTGGCCAGTGCTTCGAAGCAGCCGCGCTTCCCGCAGCCGCATACCGGACCGTTAGGCTCAAGCGGAATATGGCCAAGTTCCCCGGCCATGTTCGCCGGGCCGCGGTACAACTGCCCGTCGAGCACAATGCCAGAACCGATACCGGTTCCGAGTGTCAGCAGGATGAAGTTGGAGACGCCACGTCCCGCGCCGAAGTGCAACTCGCCCATTGTATGGCAACGAACGTCATTGTCCATGACCAGGGGCAGGCCCAGATCCGCGAACTCGGGTAGTACCGGCACATGCTCCCACCCAAGATTGCCACTCTGAATGACCACACCGTTCTTGTCCGCCGTACCGGGGATGCCCAGGCCGATACCCAGAATCTCTCGTCCACCGGTCTGCGGGAGCAGTTCCCGGATCAAGCCCTTCATAGCCACGAAGACGGCCTGAGGTCCACCCACCTTGGGGGTCGCAAGCTTGGCGGTAGCCAGGATGTGCCCGTTACTGTCTACGATCCCGCTGAAGATGTTGGTACCGCCTAGATCGATACCGATTGCACATCGGTTTGCTGTCATCTGCCGAGCACCTACCTTTGTTCGCATTCCACAGATAGACATTACCCACGGGAGCCTTTACCGTCAAGCAGAATGGGCAGATCCGCACGGATTGAGTTTGCCCACTTCCAGCGGCGATGGAGCAATCACCGTTGCGGCAGCGGAGTCGTCGGTTATACACCCGAGGATAAAGGGCGAAGTCTAATATTACAGGTCTATGATATTAGTTCTTTAGAGCTATTTTGTGCAGCGGGGCAGGAGAAACTAGGCAGCCGACGAATCAGATAAAATGTCAGTTAATAGTCCAGTAATCAACAATCAAGACGGACCGGCGTCGGAGGGGTGATCCAATGACCTTTGAAGAACTCCGGGCAAGGATTGACCAGTTCTACCATGAGCGGAAGTACGCAGAAGCCGAAACATACCTCTCGGAGATCCAGTCGAACTTCAGCGGTAAATCTCTGGGTAGATGGCACTTCCTTTATGCCCAGAGTATGCAGCGTTTGCACCCCGATGACCGGGATGCGTTCTTGGTCCATTGCGCAGATGCCGCGCGCCTGCTGCAGGGGGACCCAGAGGGTCTGTGTCATGTCTACCTTACCCAGATCTCTGCCAGCATTTCCTGGGGTGACTGGCACACTGCGCGGGTACATATCCGGCGCCTCCGGGCAATGGCCCGGCGCCATCAATCGGACTTCAGCATACAGAAGTTGCAGGGCATTGTGCTGTTCAACGAGGGCCTGGTGGAGCGAGCGGCTGGAAACTTTCTTCGAGCGGTTGAGCTGCTCCAAAAGGGCGTGGAGATAACCAATCGGGTACTTTTTCCTGTCAATGAGCATACACGATCTGTCTACTGCACCATGGCACACCTGAATATTGCCGATTCTTATCTCCGCATAGGCCAGCACGGCAAGGCGATCGAGGCCATGTCTCGGGTGGATCCCACCAAGGCATCTTGGGAAAGCCCGGCGCAGTATTACTATGTGCAGAGCCGTTACTGGCTCGCTCTAGGTCATCTTGACAAGGCCGCTGAATGGATCGGGCAGGCAGAGCACGGTGAAAGCTGGGACCCTGACCAGCCAGCGCTGATACTTGAAGTCAGGGCGCAGATTGCCCGGGCGCAGGGCGACGCCGATCAGGCCAACCGTTTACTGGAAAAAGCTTTGGAGCACACCGCAAAGCGCAAGAATCACGTGCTAACGGCTGTTTTGCTCCGTGAATTGCAGGAACAGAAGAAGGAGTTGAAATCATGAACCTCCGTAAGTTCGCCGTTCTCCTGGCTCTGGCGCTTGCCGTCACTGCCTTGGTCGCGACTTCGACCGACGCCGGTTGCTGGCCTCCCAACGGATCCGGCTGCATTACCACGTACTAGTCATGAACGGGAGCCGCACTGCCAGCAGTTTGGGCGCTAAGACAGTGCGGCAGTGACCCGGGATCCGGAACCAGGGCTTTAGCCCTCGCCATTATAGCACTCACTCGAGCTGCATGACATTACGCCGTTGAACTTTTAGCACCGATCGCGGGGATGGTGGTTGGAAAGGAGGCCTCTGCATCGTGATTGACGCTAGTATCTTGATGTCGGGGCTGCATCTCTCCGAGGTACCATCATCGGTGCCCTCTGACCTGGCCACATGGTCGCCTCATCTGGTGATCGTGGCGGATGGCTCACCAACTTTTGATCAGTTGTCTCACCATCAGTACAAGGATGGGCGCTCAACCGATCCGCAGTTCGATCAGATCGGCAAAGGAATCTCTGTCTCAATCGAGCAGCCGGTCGGCAACGTGCTCTCGGCTGTGTCAAACGTGCGCATTCGCTCTCATTTGAGTAGAGCCAATGCCTCTTTGGTCCTGCCGTACAGTGCGCTTAGTGCCGATCCGATCTTGCGTGCCACAGCTGCTGGTCTCAAGGGAACCGGGAAGTTCATCTACATGTACGGACCAGGGATCACCCTTGCGGAAGCAGGCAAGCTGCTTGGTGTCGACCTCGGCGAAGGTGATGCTTTCAACTATAGTGTTGTAGGCGTAGCAGTCACCAGCGAGGGGATTCATACCCGCCGGACGATTACTTCAACTGGCGACTCAGATAGCTTAAAAGAGGAAGCCCTACGGTGGATTGTTACCTGGGAATTGGATCGCATGGGCCCCCCCCATGGGAAGCGGATGGCCAGAAGCATTTAAACCGTATAGGGCGGGACTGAAGAAGGGCACTCCTTTGGGAGTGCCCTTCGGTTTTGTGACCCATTACTGGTGCCGCCAGCCTACCAGGCATGCGCCGTATCGCAGACCCTTGACGTAGAGCGGGACCGCCACGAATGTGACCACGCTTTTTGACTTGCTGGCGTATGTGGCAACCAGCGGCGATGGATGCTGGGACGGCTCACGGAGGTCGATACCCAACGCGGTGAGTTGGGCACGGTTGAAAACGGTCCGGGGGTTACGCACATAGGTGCCGATCGTCAGGGGCTCTGTCAGTCGCATGGCGAGGCCTGTGGCAAAGGCCCGCACCTGAGCCGGGTTGGTATCGAACCGTTTGATCCGATTGTTCAAAGCGTCCGAGGCGAAATCTCCAACCCAATCCAGGCATACGCTGCTCGGGACCGCCGGCGCATAGCCGTTGAGATCGCCAATGGTCACGAAGTGGTACGGCTGTATCATGTACTGGTCCAGCAGAGCGATCAGTTCCTGATCGACGGCGGCATCATATCCGGTGGCAAACTTGGGTGGGTTGAACCCGCTGGCCGGGACCCGGGTGGTGTCAAACAGTCGCTGCAACCCCTGGATGGCGGATCCCTGTATCTCCGTATAACGAAGGGCCATCAGTTGATCCAGACTGATGCGGCCATCATCCACGGCAGCCGACAGGGCTGCGGAAGCGTCCCGGGCGAGGGCGCGCACATGAGCCAGGGCCGAATCCAGTGGGCTGCCCTTCTGCCACCGAACCAGGGTGGCCTGGGCTTCCTCGGTCAAGCCGGCCAATGCTTCGGTTTCGTGGCCCGCCCCCTGGGCATCAACGGCAACCGCGGATAATGACTGGTTAATGGCGTCGACGCTGGCTCTGACCCGCACCAGCGATGCTGCTTGGGTATCCGCCCCGGCAGCCATTTCCGACACCGGCTCCATGACCGAACTGGACAGGCCGCGGATGCGTTCCAAGGATTCCTGAGCGATGGCGGCCTGTCGGGAACTGGCGGATACGTGGACCATCAGTTCCTCGTTCAGGGCAGCCTGTGTTTCAGCCAGATCGCAGAGGATGCCATTAACAATGCCTTCAATCTCCTGAGTCTGGCGACCGGTTTGTTCCGCCAGTTGTCGAACTTCCTGGGCTACAACGGCGAAACCGCGTCCGAGTTCGCCAGCATGGGCCGCCTCAATCGCCGCATTCAGGCCGAGCAGGTTCGTCCGGCTGGCGATCGATTTGATCAGGCCGGAGACCCGGCTGATTTCGGCGGAGCGGTTCTGCAGGCGATCCATATGAGTGCGGACACGGGCGGCTGCTTCCCCCAGCGCCGTAACGCTTCGCATTGCCTCTTGAACCTGCTCGAGTCCAGTACTGGTCTGCGCCTCCATATCGTGGGTGAGGGACGCAACGCGATTGGCGAATTCGGCCATGCCGGTGGCGCTTTGGTCGACTTCGGCAACGCTATCGGCCACTACGGCCATTTCCCGGCTTACGCCACCGATTTGCTCGGCCACCAATCCGACGTGAATGGAACTTTTGGCGGCGGCGGCAGAGGAGCCTTCCACGGCATGCTCCTGCGCGGTCAAGGTTTGCACCAGTTCCTGTTGCCAGGCTGCAATGGCGGCCACAAGCTCATGTATCAGCGGCGGTAACGACTCCCCGGTGGGCAGTGTGGTCAGGTCATGGCTGGCGCGTAGATGCGTGATCAGGTCGGAGATCAGCTTTTCCGTGACTTCATCCAATACCATGCGCCTGGGCCTCCAATACGTTGGATATGTATAATTCATTCTAGACCATATTGTCGAAAAGGGCAAAGGGTGAATCATTGTGCCGTATCCGAAGGCGGACCGGGGGAATCATAAGGGCGCATACCTATAGTGAGTGAGGCGAGGATGTGTCGAACGAACCGGTTGATTCCCACCTTTTTGTGGTATTGGGCGGACATGGGGACCTGATGTTCCGCAAACTGCTGCCGGCCTTGTACCGGCTTTTCATACACGGGCATATCCCGAACGGTTTTTGCGTTCTGGGAGCAGCGCGCAGCACCGCTTTGGATGATGTCCAGATCCAGACGCAGGCTCGGGAGGCGCTCAGGGAGATTCCGACGGATGATCCGGAGCAGCTGGACCGGTTCTGCGACCGCGTTTACTATCAGTCGATCGGCGGGGAGCGAGGATACGAGGATCTCGCCGCGCGGATCACCGAGCTGGAGTCGGCGCACGGGCTGCCAGGCAACCGCGTCTTCTACCTGGCGCTGCCGCCGGCGGCATTCCCTCCGTCGATCGAAAGCATGGGGCGGGTTGGTCTGAACCGGAGTCCGGGTTGGACCCGCCTGGTCATTGAAAAGCCATTTGGCCGGGACCTTTCTTCGGCCCAGGAGCTTAACCGATTAGTGCACCGTTACTTTGACGAGGGCAGCGTCTATCGGATCGACCACTACCTTGGCAAGGAGACTGTGCAGAACCTACTGGTCTTCCGGTTCGCCAACCCACTGTTCGAGCACACGTGGAACCGGGACCGTGTGGAGCGGGTGGAGATCACCGTGGCGGAGAAGCTCGGGCTGGAGGGGCGAGCAGGCTACTATGATCAGGCAGGCGCCCTGCGGGACATGATCCAGAACCACTTGACGCAACTACTGACACTCACGGCCATGGAACTGCCGGCCTCCTTTCAACCCGAAGCGATTCGGGACGAAAAGGTCAAGGTTCTGCAGGCCATCCGCCCTATTCCACCGGAACATGTCGTGTTTGGCCAGTATGCAGCCGGCAATGTCGATGGGCAGGCGGTACCTGCCTATTTGGATGAGCCGGGTGTTGCACCGCACTCGGTGACCGAAACCTTCGCTGCGTTGCGGCTGGAGATTAGCAATTGGCGCTGGCAGGGCGTTCCTTTCTACTTGCGGACGGGCAAGCATTTGCCCCGCAAGGTGAGCCAGATTGTGGTCACATTCAGGCGACCCCCGGTGGCCTGCTTCAAACCCTTATGCACCCGGCCGGTGGACCCCAACGAACTGGTGATCACCATTCAGCCGGACGAAGGGTTTGACGTGCATTTCCAGGTGAAGGCCCCCGGGGCGGAGTTTGGCCTGCAGACTCAGAGCCTGCGCTTCCGCTATTCCGAGGTGCACGGTGCCCTTCCCGAAGCCTACGAGACGCTCCTGCTCGATGTGATGGTCGGCGATGCCACCCTTTTTGTGCGGGCCGATGAAGTCGAAGCGGCCTGGAGCCTGTACACTCCGCTGTTGGAGCGACGGCCGCCGATCTACGCGTACCAGCCCGGTAGCTGGGGGCCGAACGCGGCAATGCGCCTGTTGAATTGGGAGGAGGGGTGGCACTGGTCGACGCGGTAAACGTTTTTGCCGGGCTGGAGGCGATGAGCCGGGCGGCGGCAGAAGCGGTGGTCGCAGCAGCTGCCGATGCGGTTGCGCACACAGGGCGGTTTACCATGGGGCTCTCCGGCGGACGCACACCGGGGAGGCTATATGAACTCCTGGGCAACGAGTATCGACGGGCGATGCCGTGGGACCGAACATACTTGTTCTGGGGGGACGAGCGCAACCTGCCGCTTGACCACGCACAGAGCAACTATGCCATGGCGAAAAAGACGCTCCTGGACCGTATTTCCATACCGACCGGACATGTCCACCCTGTGCCCGTTAATCCAGGGAATCCGGATCAGGCGGCGATCCAGTATGAAGAAACGTTGCGGGCATTTTTCGGGTCGGAGCCACCTGTCTTCGACCTGTTGTTGCTGGGGATGGGCGCCGACGGTCATACGGCCTCGCTGTTTCCAGGTCATCCGGCCGCTCTCGAAGAGTCGCATTGGGTAGTGGCTGTACACGCCGATGTCGAACCGCCGGTGCGGATCTCCCTGACCATGCCGATCCTGACCGGGGCGAGGAGAACGCTGTTCCTGGTCTCGGGTGCTGATAAGTGGCCCGTCTGGTCCGATATTCAGGCCGATCCGCGGGCAGCGGCTCTGCGATATCCAGCGGCCAGAGTGAGTCTGGATGGCCACGCCATTTGGTACCTGGATCAAGCCGTGGCCGCCAGGTGAAACAAGAGCCCCGCCTCCACGGGAGAGGCGGGGTATTTGCGTTTGCGTTACTCGGGCTTGGTGCTCTGAGGCTTCTGCGCTCCGGTCTCGAAGACGGCGGCGGAACCCGCAGGACCTGGAACGATCTTCATCGTGCCTGATTCGGGCTCGGCTGTCTTGGTGACCCGCACATGACCAATGCTGAAGACGATAGAGTGCGGGTTAGCCAGCACCGTCAATTCCTCCGACACCTCGAGATCGGCCACCGTGAATGTGGTGCCACCCTTGAGATCGCCCACGGGGATCGTGAAGCTATCCGGCAGATGCCCTGCCTTGCCCTTCACCGTAACCTCATTCAATTGCACCAGCAGGTGGAGGCCCTGCTGCGCCAGCCGGGACTCGCCGTCGATGTGAACCGGCACGTCCACGGTGATGACCTCCTCGGGAGTGACCACCATCAGGTCCGCATGGAGGGGAGTGCGGGTGACCCGATCACGCTGGAGTTCCTTGACGACGACCAGGTCCGTGTGGTCGCTGTCTCTCAGTGTAGCCGGGAAGGGATGGTGCTCTCCGCCTCGGGCCAGGGCGCTCATCAGATCCTTTAGCGGTACTTTTACCGGTGTCGCACGGCCCTCTGCGTCGTACAGAACGGCTGGCACGTTTCCGCTCTCCTTTACGAACTTGAGCCCCTTCTCGTGTTTCGTGCGGGCCTCCAGTGTCAACGCTACGCCTGAATTCATCCAGAACAGCTCCTTTACCTGGCTGTCATCAAGTCGTCGGCCGACAATCCCCGAAACATTTTACTGCTTCTCATTATAACTCAAAATCATTGCGCATTGTGAAGGGTTGCGACAACAAAATGGCAAGTTCCCATTAGCCTACCTATGGCAGGGCCTCGCGGTCTATGCTTGGGAGCAGACGCAAAGAGCCCCCGCCATGCATGGAAGGCTTGGCGGGGGCATTATTGTTCAGGTTAGCCGACGAACTCCTGCGTGAACATCATGCCATAAGGGCCGCCGTTCACGATACCGATGCCAGTCTTCGTGTACTGGCCGTTCAGGATGTTGGCCCGGTGACCCGGAGAGTTCATCCAGGCCTGGAAGGCGCCGTTGACGGTGGAGTTTCCGGCGATGTTCTCACCAGCGGTGTTGTAGGTGACACCGAAGCGAGCCATCATCTGGAAGGGCGAGCCGTAGGTCGGCGACTGGTGGGCAAAGTAGTTGTTGTTGATCATGTCCTGGCTCTTCACCTCGGCCATGCGGGTCAGGGTAGCATCCGCCTTCAGCGGAGCCAGGCCGTTCTGAGCACGGGCGTTGTTGATCAGGTTCAGCATCTGCTGCTCGGCGGCGGTCATACCGGCCGACGAAGTGGTAGTGGTCGGCTGGGTGACAGGCTTCTGCACCACCGGCTGAGCAGTGGCGGCCGGCTTCTGCGCCACGGGCTGCTGGGTGGTGGTCGGCTGCTGAATCGTGTAGTGGATGGTGGTCGGGGTGACAGGCTGCTGAGTCACGGTGTACTGGATCGGGAGACCAAAGGAAACGGTACCAAACATGGCGAGGGCCGCAGCCAGCGCCTTCATCTGCATGATGAACACGAACATGTGTGTAATCCTCCTCCAGTTATAGCTCGAGAAGGGCTCCGCGCTCGGGAACCTGGAGGAGGTTAGACCTCCTCCTGCCACGCTTACGAGGTTAGCTGACGGACTCGGGCCGCAGGAGTCTGGCCCGGGGCAGCAATTGATCTGCGATCAAGCTGCTCTTTGCCCCTAGTGATGGTTCCCCCGTTTTCGCCGATGCGAAATTGAGCGATCAGGTCGGTGTGCCCTTTCGGTGTTTACAGGTTAACGTAAAAACACCTTTATCGTCAAAGCTAAAATTATGGAAGACCACACAGCCGATGTGGAACTCTGGCCGGCTGCGTCTCGTCAGTTTGAGCAGAGGAGGATGAGTAATGGATGAGTGACGCGTTTGAGATCGCTCCGCCAGCCAGCGACATGGACCGGGAATGGTTGGCTGCTTTGTGGCAGGAAGAGTGGGGCGGCGAGCTGATGGTGACGAAAGGATCTACATACCGGCTTCAGGATCTGCAGGCTTTGCTTGCGTTTGCGGCGGGCACGCCGGTTGGCGCCGCTACATATCGGCTCGACGGCCGGGAGTGTGAGTTGATGAGCATAAACGCCCGGCTGGGGGGCCAAGGCATCGGGACCCGGTTGCTGGCGGCCGTGGAAGCCTGCGCTCGCGAAGCCGGTGCACACCGGGTATGGCTGATCACGTCGAATGATAATCTGGACGCTCTCCGCTTCTATCAGCGACGGGGCTACCGGCTGACAGCTGTTCACCCCAATGCCATAGATGAAGCGCGGCGTCTTAAGCCAACCATCCCCACAGTGGGGGACCACGGCATTCCACTGCATGACGAACTTGAACTGGCGAAAGAACTGTAAGCGGCCGGCATAACGGAAGCCCCGCCTCCAGCATGGGAGGCGGGGCTATGCTTGCGGAACACCTATGCTTTCGGGCCCTCGGCGGCAGGGGCCTCAGGCTGCTTCGCGGCAGGAGCTGGGTCCTGGGCCACGGACTTGACGTCCTCGGTAAGGGCCTGGCCGGCCTTCTTGAACTCACGAATGCCCTGACCCAGAGCCTTTCCCAATTCGGGCAGCTTCTTTGGACCAAAGATGATGAGCGCTACCAGAGCGATCAAGGCGATTTCGCCAATGCCAATCTCCTCGAAGAAGGCGCATCCCTTCCTTCTGCAATAGTTAAGAAACAACGCAAGCGTATCACTTCGTGTACCAAGTGTCCATATACCTTTGGGGTCACTGGTAGGTCTATTTCGGCCCCATCGCTCGCCCGATGGTGTCATAGACAAAGCCGGGGGCGAGACTGCCCCCGGCTCTTATGCTTCCCTATTCCATCCATTCTCTGTGATGATCTGCCACAACTTCTGTGAATAGTTGGGGTCTGTGGCGTACCCGAGGTGCTGCGGGCCAAGCTGCTCGGTCCACGCCTTGAGATCTTTGCCGGCAGCCATGGCCGGGGCGTAATGGGGGCTGGTTAAGAGGCGGGCGTGATCTAGCACGGACTCGCCGACGGACCCATAGGCCCGAAACTCAGCGACCTCCTGGACTGACTCGCCATTTACGATTTCGCTGGTGACGGCTCTGACGGAACCGCCAGGTCCCTGGCCTTTGACACCAAACAGGTTATTGCTCTCCTGGCCGGACGTAAGATCCCGGGGGGTTGATTGCCCCCAGCCAGTCTCCAGGGCCCATTGCGCCGCCTGAATCTGCCAGGGCACGCCCGTTTGTTGTTCGGCATATTTGAACCAGGGTTTCAGCGACTGGAAGCGTTCTGCCGGCGAGGCGGCTGTTCCGGCGTAGCCTGCAGCCGATACCGTGGCAGTGCGAACGCCTCGCTGGGTGCTTGCCGGCCACGTTCCGGCCAGGCCGGAAAGCTGGTTCCAGTCAGTTGTCTGCAGGAGCGGATTACTGCCTGCCTGCAGCAGGTCCGTTCCGTCCTGAGCACCAGTACTGCTGGTCAGCGTCAGCGCTTCACGCTGCAGAGCGACCAGAAGGAGGGCACGAAAGCGCTCATCAGCGGCCTGAGTAGCTGTGGGCGCCTGCGGAACCGGTAAGCCCTGGTTGTCGGGAATGCCTCCAACCCGTGTCATTCCAGTGCCCCCTTCCAACACCTAACATTATCAGGGTAAAGTATATCAGATTACGGAGAGGCACACTACAGTTAGAACTGGAAGTAAAGGAATGGGCTTGGTGCCGAGAACATCGTGATGCAGGCGGTCAGAATCAGCCCATAGGCCAGGGCCCAGCGCAGCTTGAGCGCAGGCTTCAACTCATAGGTGTCCACCGTAATCGAGACCACGAGTGCTCCGGCCAGAATGACCAATCGGAACAGGTTTGCGCGCACCCAGGCCAGACCGATGCCGTTAAGCCCGATCATCGCCCGCAAGACCAGCAGCGCATCGCCCAGGGAATTGGCCCGGAAGAGCACCCAGCCTACGACTACAGCCAGGAAGGTACCACCCACAGCAAGCCACTTGGGCAGGGGCTTCATGCGGCCTTCCAGGGTGTTTTCAATGACCTGTGCGATCCCGTGGTAACAGCCCCAGATGACGAAGGTCCAGTTGGCACCATGCCATAGTCCACCGAGGGCCATGGTGAGGAAAAGGTTGAGCGACTTGCGCCACGGCCCCTTGCGGTTGCCACCCAGCGGAATGTAGAGATAGTCCCGAAGCCAGCTGCCGAGGCTGATATGCCAGCGCCGCCAGAACTCGCTAATGGAGCGGGAGGTGTAGGGCAGGTTGAAGTTGCGGGGTAGGCGGAAACCGAGCAACAAAGCCAGGCCAACGGCCATGTCGCTGTACCCGGAGAAGTCGAAGTAAAGCTGTGCAGTATAGCTGAGCGCCGCTGCCCAGCCGGTGGTGAATTTTAGACCATGGGGATTGGCCCAGAGCGGGTTCACCAGTTTGGTTGCCAGGTAGTCAGCCAGCAGCACCTTTTTGGCCAGACCCACGGTGAAGAAGTGAATCGCTTCCGCCACATCCGCTGCCGGCAACCACCGGGGCAGGGCATGAAATTGGGCCGTCATGTCGGAATAACGGGCGATCGGTCCGGCTACGAGTCGCGGGAACATCGTCACGAAGTGGGCGTAGTCGATGAAGTGGCGGATCGCCGGGACCTTTCCCTTGTATACGTCAATGGTGTAGCTCATCGATTCAAAGGTGTAGAACGAGATGCCGATGGGCAGTGCCACGTGAATTAAGGGGAGCAGCGCATGGGGGGCCAACGCGTTCAACGAGGACGCGAAGAAGTCGTAGTACTTGAAAATCCCCAGGACGCCCAGGTTGGAGACCATAGAGAGGGTGAGCCAGAGCCGGCGCATCCGGGGGCTCTGGGTGTCGTTGAGCAGTCGGGCGGTGAAGAAGTCGACACTGGTGGTGGCCAGCATGAGCAGGGCAAACTTATAGCTCCAGACGCCGTAAAACACGTAACTGCTAACCACGGAGATGTACTTCCGGGCCTTCAGCGAGGGCGTCAGCCAGTATACAAGCAGGACCACCGGCAGGAAGACAAACAGGAAACGAAAACTGTTGAAGAGCATGCGCTGTTACCTCCCGGGGAGGAGTAGCCGCGCCAGGATCAGCCGGGCGTTCTCCTGCCGATAATGAACACCATCGAAGAAGTTGTTGGGGTCACCCCCGAATGAGTGAATATCCGTCAAGTCGGTGAAGGTAACACCAGGGTACTTCTCGGTCATCCCCTGCAGATAAGGCAGCACAGCCGAACGTACTCGGTTGAAGTCCGGGTCTTGCTGCATGGCCGCCAGCACACCGGGGTGGAACGGGGTCAGGAAGAGATAGACCTGGATCTGATTCCGGGCGGCCAGGTCCAGGGTGCGCTCAAAGAGCGACTGGCGCTGCGCATCAAAATCGGCGGTTGCCGCATAACGGCGCTGGTAGTCCTTGATATTGACTTCATACCCGAGTTGGTAGGTGCCATCCTGCACCGCTTTCTCCCAGCCCACGTAATGGAGCAGTCCGTTGGACTCGAAGGTGATCGCCTTGGGCTGCTGGTTGGGTTCCATCGCCAGACCGAGCGCCTTCTTGCTGAGCAGCGTCTGGTCATACGAGATGAGCAGTTTGGTGCGGTTTAAGAGGCTGCCCGCCCACATTTGCAGCGGGAGATACTTGCGCAGATCCGGGCTGCTCAGGAGGTCATCGTTGGGGTCACCGTGGTAGAACAGCGTTTCGGCATCGACGCCCAGGACCAGTGCCTTGGGGTGCCAGTGCAGGTCGTTGAGGGCATGTGACAGCATGGCGTACCACTCTTCCGGGCGGGAGGAGGAGACGCCGCCGTTAAAGGCCGTCCAACCGGTCAGGTCCGTGACATCGGCTGGAGAGAGCTTCATGGTTCGACTCGAACCCAGAATGACCAAATCGGGAGCCTTTGCCTGCTTCATGAGATCCAGCTTGATCAACTGGTCGCCGTACGACAGCGGTTGGACCAGGTGGGGCGGATAGTAGCCCAGCGGGTTGACCGTGAAGTTGAACCCGGCCAACAGGAGGCTGCTGACCAGGAAAGCGGCAAGGAATGTGACGACAAAGCGGCGGGGCGAAGATAAGTCCACAATGAAGCCTCCTCGGAAGCAACTGCGAAATACTACGAGAGACAGAGGCGTTCTCCCTGCCAAAGATCTTCGATGAAGGGGCAGGAAAGGTTGGGAGTACGGCGAAATTCCATCAGGTTATACCGGTACGAAGCAAAATCAAGAGTCTCAGGTAGCTAAATCAAGGAGGAGACACAGCCGTGAGTGAAGAGAAGCGTCTTGTCGTGCTCAACGTTAGTGCCCGTCACATTCATTTGAGCCAGAAGGACCTGGAGGCCCTGTTTGGTCCGGGCGCCCAATTGACGGAGATGAAACCCCTGATGCAGCCGGGTCAGTTTGCCGCCAACGAACAGGTGGCGGTCATCGGCCCAAAGGGCACGTTTGCCAAGGTTCGTGTACTTGGCCCGGTTCGGGGCGATACCCAGCTCGAGGTGTCCCTGACCGACGCACGCACCCTGGGCGTGGCGGCTCCTGTGCGCATGAGCGGTGACGTCGCCGGCACTCCGGGCATCATCCTGGAAGGCCCCAAGGGCCGTGTTGAGATCGCCCAGGGCGTTATTGCCGCTGCCCGACACATTCATCTGGATCTGGCGACCGCTGAGAAGTTCGGCCTGAAGGACAAGCAGGTTGTTCGGGTGAAGGTCAACGGCGGCCGGCCGCTCACGTTTGACGATGTGGTGGTTCGGGTCAGCGCCAACTACGCTCCCGAATGTCATATTGATACCGACGAGGCGAACGCCGCCCTGGTGAAGGACGGTACGATGGTGGAGATCCTGGGGTAGGACGCGCTAAGGAGGCTGGAACTGCATGAGTGACTTCGACCGGAATTTGGCCCGCATGATCGACCATACGCTCCTGAAGCCTGAGGCGACTGAGGCGCAGGTGGCGAAGCTTTGCCAGGAGGCGCGCGAGTACAACTTCATGTCCGTGTGCGTGAACCCGCACTGGGTCCCGTTCTGCGCCAAGAAATTGGCGGGTTCCGGTGTTAAAGTTTGTACCGTGATCGGTTTCCCTCTTGGCGCTACAACCTCTGCCACGAAAGCCTTTGAGGCATCTGAGGCGATTGCCAACGGTGCGACAGAAGTCGATATGGTGTTGAACGTGGGCGCCATGAAGTCTGGTCAGTTCGATGTGGTTCTGGCTGACATGCAGGCCGTTGTGGCTGCCGCTGCTGGTAAATCGTTGGTCAAGGTGATTTTGGAAACCGGCCTGCTGACCGATGAGGAGAAGGTCAAGGCCTGTGAACTGGCTGTTCAGGCGAAGGTTGACTTCGTGAAGACCTCCACCGGCTTTGGCCCTGGCGGCGCCACCGCAGCCGATATCGCCCTGATGCGCAAGACCGTTGGTCCGACCATGGGTGTCAAGGCTTCTGGCGGCGTACGGGATTACGAGACCGCCGCAGCCATGATCGAGTCCGGTGCGACCCGCATTGGCGCCAGCGCCGGTATCGCCATCGTAAAGGGCGGCACGGCCCAGGGCGACGGAAAGTACTAGAGGTGAGCGATCTGTTTGCCAGTGTTCATTCGATGACGCTTTACGTCGCGGATGAGGCGGAGGCGCTCCGCTTCTACACCGAGAAGCTTGGGTTCGAGAAGCGAATGGATGTGACCCTGGCCCCAGGCACCCGCTGGCTGACCATCGGCCTGCCGGGACAGGCAGAACCGGAGATCGTGCTGCACAACCCGAGTGGCTGGCATGGCGAAAAGCAGGCCGCTCAGCTCCGCGAACTGATCGGACAGGCACCGCCTATCTGTCTCTACACCCGGGACTGCCGAACTACGGCGGAGAAGCTGAAGGCCAACGGAGTTACGTTCATGCAGGAGCCGGCCGAGCGCCCCTACGGGGTCGAGGCGGTGTTCGCCGACTTGTATGGCAACGCCATTGTGCTGGTGGAGCCGCGGTCATAAAGAAAGACCCCTGAGCCATCTGCGGCTCAGGGGTCTTTGCGATTCGCGTGCCTTTCTTTAGCGGGCTTTCGTCCCTAACAGGATAGCCTTCAAGAGGCGGAAGCCAAGCTCGGGCTCCGACACAATGCTGAAGCACTTCACCGCTTCGGGGGAGGCCTGCTGCAGTTGTAGCCTGAGAGATGCCACGGCTTCAGGCGGGGTTTGGGCCCTCTCGACCCACTCCTTCAGGCCATGGGAGGAGGCGAACAAGTGGGCCACGCTAAAGGTAAGGTCCGCCCCAGCCATGACCTGTTCCCATTCCGCCAGGTTGTGAGCCCGGATATGGGATGGATCACGTGTGACTTCAAACTGGTTGATGAACTGATCGAGCGCCGGGTCGGCTGGGGCGTAGTTGTCCACGACCAGCAGGCGACCGCCGGGCCTAAGCACACGGCTCATTTCCGCCACTGCCGAATCGAGCTGGGGGAAATGGTGAGCCGCAATGCGGCACGTGACCACGTCGAAGCAACTGTCGGGAAAGGGCAGATGGTCCACGTCGCAGACCCAGAATTCCATGTTGCTTAGTTCACGCTTGCGGGCACCGGCCTCTGCCTTCGCAATCATGGTCTGGGAAAGGTCGATCGCCACTACCCGCCGTACACGAGGGGCGAAGGCAAAGGCCGTATGCCCGGCCCCGGTAGCCACGTCCAGCACATGTTCACTACCGGTGATTCCGGCCAGTTCCGGCAACAGCGCAAGGTCGCTGCCATCGGTATGGACCTGGCTGTTTACATACGCCTCCGCTGTCTTCTCGAATTGAAGCCGTACGCGCTCTTTTGCTTCCGTCAATGCCATCACGGCTCACTCCCTTTGTGCCCAGAATAGCCCCTTTCCAAGCGAATTTGTTATAGAATAGCGATAAGCAGTTATGCATCCTATTAATAGGGGTGAGCCCAATGGATCTGGAGGGGCTGGAGACATTCCTGACTGTGGCTCGGATGCGGTCGATCAACAAGGCGGCCGAGGCACTGTTTCTGGCACAATCGACTGTGACTCACCGGGTGCAGCGGTTGGAGAAGGAACTGGGCACCGCTCTGTTTGAGCGCAACGCCGGGGGCGTGGAACTGACCCAGGAGGGGCGCCGGTTCTTGCCGTTGGCCACGTCGATTGGCGAGCAACTGCGCAGCTTCAGCCAGACTGCACAAGAGCGACGCAGCCTGACGCTGGTGGCCGGGCGCGCCTTCCTGGCCTATGACCTGCCTGAGCTATTGGGGGAGTTTCGGCGCCGGCAGCCTGGCTTCACCTGTTATGTACGCTCCACGCTGTACGAGGAGTCTGTGCATGCCCTGCTGACCGGAACCGGTGACCTCGCCATATTGGGCGCAGAGGTATACCATCCGGCGCTGTGTCAGGTTGCGCTTCCGGCCGACCGGATCATGCTGGTGATGGCGCCACGCCATCCATGGGCCGCCGGGTTTCCCGGGTTCGGGGCCTGGGGAGATCAGGAACTGGTTGCGTTCGGTAACAACTCCTATCCATTCCGGCAGCGGGTCGACCGGTTCCTGGCGGAGCGGGGGGTCTTTCCCCAGATTAGCATGGAAATGGACTCGGTTCAGGCTACCCAGCGCATGGTCATGCAGGATCTTGGCGTGGCCTTCCTGCCCTGGCGTACCGTGCGGGAAGCCGTGGAGAATGGGCGTCTGGTGGCGCTCGATGTGGCCGATGGCAGATTCACCCGACCCACCGTGTTGGTTTACCCCCGGGCACGGGAAAACGACGCCACCCTGCAGGAGTTCGTGGCCCTGATCGTTGAGCGGTATAGCCAACTGTAACGACACAAATCGAACCCCTGCCGTTCGCCAACGGCAGGGGTTCATTCAGATGAGGGGCCCGTAAGTCTGCAATACCAGTTCGGCGAAGAGGGTGTTCGCCCAGGCGAACCAGGGGCGACTGAACTGAGTCGGGTCGCTGGGGTTGAAAGACTCATGCATGAACCCGGTTCCCGCATCGGTGGCCAGGCACATTTCCAGGCACGCATGGCGTTCGGCCGGGTCGGTGGCTGTCAACCCCTGCATGATCAGGCTCAAGTGCCAGACGGTACCGGGGGCGGTGTGGGGGCTGCCGATGCCCCGCGCCACCGTGCCGACGTGGTAGAACGGGTTATCGGACGACAGGACGAAGCGGCGGGTGTTCTGGTAGACCGGGTCATCGGCCCGGCAGTAGCCCAGATAGGGAGCGGCGAGCAACGAGGGGCAGTTGGCGTCATCCATCAGATTGTAGGCACCGTTGCCGTCGGTCTCATAGGCAAAGATCCGACCGCACCCGGGATGGTCTACGATCCCATATTGGCGAATGCCGGCATCAATGTCGTCCCGCAGGGCTCTGCTCTCTTCGGCAGCGGTGACGTCGTGCCATACCCTCTCGTAGATTTGAGCCATGTAGTTCAGCACCACGACGGCAAACTGGTTAGACGGGACGAGGTAGCCGTAAGTGCACGCATCGTCGCTTGGGCGGAACCCAGACCAGGTCATCCCTGTAGGCACTACCGGCGCACCGCGACCGTCATGACTTAACGTGTCGGTGGGCGGCGCTTTCATGCGCCGGAAGAAGTAGCCTGAGTTGGCGGAGTGCTGCTGTTCGCGACGCCAAGTTGCCCGAATGGTGTCCAGGGCGGCCCGCACCTCCGGGGTGCAGACTTTGGTGTCGCCGGTAGCGGATAGATACCGCCACAGCAGGCGGATCGGGTAGCAGAGGGAGTCAATCTCATACTTCCGCTCGAACATCCAGGGCGATTTGTAGTCCGTCTGGTCGTCCGGGAACTGTTCATGGCGGATGGGGCCATGGTTGAAGGCGTTGGCATAGGGGTCTTGCAGGATCAGTTTCGCCTGCATCAGGATTAGCCCTCGGATCGTGCGCTGTAACACAGGATCCGTGCCGGCCCAGCGGAGATAGGTCTCCACCTGTGCGGAGGAGTCCCGCAGCCAGAGGGCGGGGATGTCGCCGGTGATTACATAGCTGGTGCCATCCGCCTGCCAGAAGGTGGTGGTCTCCAGGGTGTTCAGCAGGCAGGGGCCCGCAATGCGCCGGAGTGCTTCGCCTGGTAGGTTTCGGGACCAGGAGTCGGCGACCCGACGCAGTGCTTCACTGATCGGAGGGCGTTGGCCAATCTCCGCCATAGTCGTTGCCATCGTGAAAGCCCTCCTTCCATTCGTTATTTTAGGAGTCCGTTCTTCTCCAGGAGGGCCATCTGTTCCAAAAGCATGATGCCGGATAGGTTAACCGACAGCTTCACTGCGACATCGGGACGCTGAGCCCAGTTTTGGTTGAAGATCACCTTGTCCTTTGCCCGGGCAGACTGCCACAGCCCCCGGGCGCTGTCCTGGAGGACCTTGAGCGCGTCGGTCTGTGATGGATCGGCCAGGATCAGCTGACCCATGTAGCGGACGAGAATCCCCTTGAACAGTCCGCCGTCCCCGTCACCCTCGTCGGGCAGGTTCCCGGTTACCGGGTTGACGAGCCGCTCCTTGGCAGCCTGCCAGTTCCGCGCGGCGTCGGCCAGGTAGGCTTTGTCACCGGTCACCTGATACAAGGCCACGCCGGCACCGATAAACGTCCCCTGGTTGTATGTGAAGGCCCAGGTGGAGTCTACTGCGCCATCGCCTTGCCGGTTCATGCCATCCCATACGAAGCCCGACTTGGGGTCAATGAGGTTGCTCTTTTCCCAGGCGTAGATCTTGGTGGCCCACTGCAGGTCTGCCGTATTCTTGAAATGCTCGTATAGGCGGGCCGCAAGGATGGCGGCGGGGCCATTGGCCGGCGCATTCTTGTAGTTCAGCTGACTCTTGCGCCAGGCAATACCGCCGCCCATTTCGTCGTTCCAGCCAGTCTGGATATCGGCCCAGAGGGTATTGACGGCCCCCTTATAGGTCTCGTCGCCGGTGGCGTCGTAGGCCCGGAGCCAGGCCAGGGCCATCCATTCCATGTCATCGTAGAATTCGTTGGGCAGTGCGCCGCCGTTCCGATTTACAAGTCCAGTGTAAAGGTCGTGCAACCGCTGCTTGTATGCGCCATCGCCGGTGCGCACATATCCGTCCACCAGCGTGTCGACTGCGTGTGCCTGCCACCAGTAGTTGAAGGTCTGGTTGCACGAATCGAAGGGGCACGGAGTCTGGTTGTCAAACATCTGACGTTTCGGATTCCAGTACAGGTCTGCCAGTGCCTTTTGCGCGGCGTCGGCCTTGGCAGCCCATGTAGTGGGCTCGTTGGCAGGTTCCGATTTATCCACAGCTTTCACTCCAGAGGAGCAGCCGGTGATGGCGACGGTCAGTGCCATCCAAGCAGCTGCCATGACATTGCGCTTCTTCATTGGGCCACCATCCTGTGTGCGGGCGCTAGCCCTTGATGCCGCTGAAGGAGATACCCCGCATGAAGCACTTCTGCAGGAGAAGGAAGAGCACAAGAATCGGGAGAATCGCCACGACCGAGGCAGCCATCATGGGGCCGAAGTCGGTGGTG
Organism: Mycobacterium leprae; assembly: GCA_050262655.1. Taxonomy (GTDB): domain Bacteria; phylum Bacillota; class Sulfobacillia; order Symbiobacteriales; family Symbiobacteriaceae; genus DASXVX01. Next base: position 49,445 of record JBLNEM010000090.1, read on the forward strand.
TGGTTGAAGGAGAAGGCCTGCAGGCCCATCTGAACAGTTGCTTTCGCGGGATCGTTCAAGACGACGATCGGCCAGAGGAAGGCATTCCAACCGGCCTGGAAGGTGAAGATGGCCAGGGTGGCCAACGCAGGGCCGGCCAGCGGCAAGTAGATTCGCCAGAAGACCTTGAACTCGGGACAGCCGTCAATCCGGGCCGCCTCCATCAGATCATCGGGCAGGGTCATGAAGAACTGGCGCATGAAGAAGGAGGCAAAGGGGCCAGATGCGCCGGGAAGGATCACTGCCCAGAATGTGTTGATGAAGCCAAGACCGCCGTTGCCGAACAGGTCGTTGCCGCCCATCAGCGGGAAGTGGCGCAGCACGATGAAGGTCGGAATCAGGGTGACTACGCCGGGGATCATCATGGCAGCCAGCAGCACCCGGAAGATCGACTCCCGGCCCTTGAACTTCAATTTGGCGAAGGAGTAGCCGGAGAGGGAGCCAAAGAACAGGTTGGTCAGCACGCCCATGACAGCCAGATACGTGGAGTTGGCAAAGTAGAGGCCGAAGGGCACCATCTTGAAGGCTGTCTTGTAGTGCTCCAGCGTGAAGCGAGACGGCAGCCACTTGGGCGGCAGGGAGAGGATCTCGCTGTTCGGCTTCAGGGATGTCAGCACGCTCCAGAGGTAGGGCGTGGCCATCAGCACGGCCACGAGAATCGCCACCGCGTACCAGACGGCGCCCTGCACATAAAAGCCGCTCGGGCGGGAATTCTTCTTCGCTTTCATACGGCTCACCCCCTAGATCAAGGCGCCTTCCTTGTTAATGCGCATGTTGATGATGGAGACGATCAGGATCGCCAGGGCGAGGACAAAGGCCATGGCCGAGGCGTAGCCCATTTGCAGTTGGCCGAAGCCCTGCTGATAGATGTGATACACGACGGTCTTGGTGGCGTTAGCCGGGCCGCCCTGGGTCAGCACATACGCCTGGTCAAAGATCTGCAGGGAGCCGATGATCGACATGGTGCTGACGAAGAAGGTGGTGGGACGAAGACCGGGGAGGGTGACGTACCAGAACTGGGCCCACCAGCCGGCACCGTCGAGTTTGGCCGACTCGTAAAGGTATTCCGGTACACCCTGTAGGCCGGCGAGGTAGACGATCATGTTGGAACCCACCGACTGCCACAGGGTGACCATCACAACCGAGATCATAGCTGTGCTGGTCTGGGCCAACCACGCTGGGCCGACAATATGGAACTTGGACAGCAGTTCGTTGATCAGGCCGAACTCCGGATGGAGCAGCCAGAGCCAGATCGTCGATGCAGCCACGGCTGAGGTCAGGGTAGGCATATAGGTCAGCGCCCGGAAGACGCCTGCGGTTTTGAACTTGCTGTTCAGCAGCAGGGCGAGGAAGAGCGATATGATCAAGTTTGCGGGGACGTAGAGGAGTACATAGTAGAAAACGTTTTTGAAAGTGAGCCACAGCAGGTCATCTTTCAGCAACCGTCGGTAGTTGTCCAGGCCTACCATCTTGATGGGGCTGAACACGTCGTAGTTGGTGAAGGAGAGATAGAAGGCCATGATGATCGGAATGATCGTGAAGGCCAGGAAGAGAAGCATGGTCGGCGAGATGAACAGGTAGCCCATCATCGCCTGGTAGCGCCCCAGTTTGCTCTTCTTCACGTCCGTAAACCTCCTGTCAGGCGGGGGTACGCGTTTTGAGACAGGGAAAGGGAGGATCAGACCTCCCTTTCCCTGTATGGCGTTGTCGGCTTGCTTACTTGACGGCGTTCTGCTGCAGGAGGTTGTCGGCCTGCTTCTGGGCGTTGGCCAAAGTGGTCTTGGCGTCCTGCTTGCCTTCGAGGAAGAGCTGCAGTTGCGGCATCACACCGTTCACCTCGGCGGGCGAATAGCCGGCCACGGTCGGACGGATGCTGGCGAAGGCCAGGGTGTCCAGGAAGGGCTTCCAGAAAGGATCGTTCTGGAAGAACGGATCCTGGATAGCCTTCAGGTTACCGTTGATGTTCAGGCTGGTCTTGGACCACATGAGGGCGTTAGCCGGATCGGCGATCCACCACTTCACGAAGCTCCAGGCGGCATCCTTATTCTTGGAGGCCTGCGGAATGACGAGGCCGAAGCCGCCCATGCCGCTTGCCTTGGCGCCGTTAGGACCGGCGGGCGGAGGCACGACACCGAAGTCGAGGTCCTTGCCGTACTTCTTGTAGGTGGTCAGCATCCACGGGCCATTGTAGGTCATGGCGACCTTGCCGGTGGCGAAAGCGTCGATGTTATTGCCAAGGCCCTGCTCGAAGCCGAGCTTGTAAACCTTGTCCTGGTTGATCAGCTTGTCCCAGTAGTTCAGGACAGCCAGGCCCTTGTCGTTGTTGAAGTCAGTCTTGGTGCCGTCAGCGGTCAGCATCTGGCCGCCGGCCTGCTTCAACCACATGCTGAACAGGCCCACGTCGCCCATGGACATGCCAGCCCGCTCCAGCTTATCGCCGTTCCACTTGGTCGTCGCCTTCGCGACCTTCTCGAGCTCGTCCCAGGTCGTGGGGGGCTTCACACCGGCTTCGTCCAGGAACTTCTTGTTATAGAACAAGGCACGGGCGTCCACGGTGAGGGGGAGGCCATACAGCTTGCCGCCGTACGAGAGTTCCTTCAGGGCTTCGCCGTAGAAATCGCTCTGCGGGACGTTGTCCTTGGTCATGAAATCGTTAATGGGGGCGAGCACGTTCTTGGGGGCATACAGGGCGGTCTGCCACCGGTCCCAGATCACCACGTCAGGTGCGGTGCCCGAAGTGGCGGCGGTCAGGAACTTGGTGGTCATGTCTTGCTGCACAACGTACTTGACCTGGACCTTGTTCTGGGCCTTGTTGAAAGCGTCAACCATGGTGTTGATCTGGTTGGCGCCTTCACCGCTCCAATCACCCCACATGGTGATCTCGACGGGACCTGAGCTGGCCGCCGGAGCCGCGGTCTTCGTGTCGGCGGGCTTGCTGCCGCAGCCGGCCACGAGGGTCGTTAGCATGAGGCCGGTGCCTAGGCCTGCAAGAACCCGATGCCAGTTTTTCATCTGGATTCCCCCCTGTGATTTCGGAAGCCTTTCTGTGACGCAAAGGCTATAACAGCCCCGAGGGATTACTCCCCCATCTGTCATCATCAGCATATCGATATAATATCCATATGTCAAGAACGGAATTTAAGACCAACAAGGTGCATGACATATCATTTTCGACGATCCGCATAAGATTTCGGGTTCTTGCAGGAGAATGCCTTTTATTTAGGGTTTGTTAAAGTGATAAATTAACACCGAATTGGGCCGCGAACTATGGGACCCAAGACCCATTTAACTAAATTCTTAAATACAATATAATGATGTGGTCATTCGAGTCCAAATCGATACCCTATCAGGAGAGATGAACAATATGAAGCGTTGGGTAGTGGTC
>JBLNEM010000091.1:0-3658 GCA_050262655.1 Mycobacterium leprae
CCCATGGTCAGCGCCATGTTCAGGTAGACCGCGTTCAGGAACGGGCGGTTGGGCAGCCCGAAGGAGACATTGGAGATGCCCAGGGATGTGGCGCACCCCAGTTCTTCCCGGATCAGGCGGATCGCCTTCAGGGTCTCCTTGGCTTCGGCCTGCTGGGCGCCGGCGGTCAGGCAGAGCGGGTCGATTACCACATCCCAGCGGGGGATGCCGTATGACTCGGCCGTTGCCACCAGCCGTCGGGCGATGGCCAGCCGTTGCTCGGCGGAAGCGGGAATCCCCTTCTCATCGATGGTCAGGCCCAGTACCGCCGCCCCGTATCGCTTCACCGCCGGCAGGACCTTTTCGGCCCGCCCCTCCTCGAGGCTGAAGGAGTTGACCAGGGGCTTGCCCACATAGGCCCGCAGGCCTGCAGCCAGCACGTCGGCATTGGCCGAGTCCAGGCAGAGCGGCAGGTCCACCGCTTCCTGTACCACCCGCACCGCCTGCTTCATCGCTGCGGCCTCGTCGATCAGCGGCACGCCGACATTCACGTCCAGCACCTTGGCGCCAGCCTCGGCTTGCCGTTTCGCCTCCCGCCGCACCAGGGCAAAGGCGCCCTCCTTGATATCCTTGGAGAGCAGTTTGCGGCCGGTGGGGTTGATGCGCTCGCCGATGGCGACGGGCAGTTCGTCGTCGGTAAAGAAGAGCGACCGAGTGCGCGAGGCCAATCCCAGCACCTGCGACAGCGGTCCGGGCGTAGTACGTGGTTTCAGCCCCTCCACGGCGCCCCGCAGCTGGCGGATATGCTCCGGGGTGGTGCCGCAGCAGCCACCCACAATAGCGGCGCCGGCGGCCACCAACTTGGGGCCGTATGCAGCAAACTCCTCGGGCCCCATGGGGAAGTGCGTTGTGCCGTCGAGCTGCAGCAATGGCAGCCCGGCATTGGGCTGGACGGAGATCGGCACCCGGGCCACCCTGGCCATGCGGGCGACCGCCTCCACCAGCAAGTCCGGACCCACCGAGCAGTTGAAGCCGATCACCGCGGCCCCCAGGCTTTGAAGCACCAGGGCAGCGGTCTCGGGATCGGTGCCGGTGAAGGCCCGCCCCGAGTTGTCGATCGTCATCTGGGCGATCACGGGGATCGCCGGGGCATGCTCCCGGCAGGCCAGCAGCGCCGCCCGCATTTCGTTCAGATCGGCGATGGTCTCGACAATAATGAAGTCGGGCCTGGCCTCCGCCAGTGCCCGGGCCTGTGCCGCATACTCGGCCACCGCCTGGTCGAAGGAGAGGTCGCCCAACGGCTCTACCAGGGCGCCCAGCGGGCCCATGGAGGCGGCCACCAGGGCGCTTTCACCGACGGCCTCCCGTGCGACGCGGACCGCCGCCAGGTTGATCGCCCTGCACTGGTCCGCCAGTCCGTAATGGGCTAGCCGGACGGGCGTCGCACCGAAGGTATTGGTCTCCACAATCTGAGCGCCTGCCGCTACATACTGCCGGTGCACCCAGGCTACGGCATCAGGCCGTTCCAGACACCAGGCGTCCGGGCAGTACCCCGGCGGCAGCCCTTGCGACTGGAGCATGGTGCCGGTGGCGCCGTCGAATACGAGAACCTCCTTGCCCAGAAGGGCCATCAAGTTCATCCTTCTCCTCCTTCCGCCGTGAATTGGGCCGGTCGTTTGCGGTAGTCGCAGTCGGGCTTGATGCAGCCACGGCAGTCGTCCGCCGCCGGCATAGGGCGGCAGAGCCAGCCGATGATCCCCAGCAGCGACTTCTGCGGCCGGAGCAGCGAGCCGGTCGTAAGGGTCAGCCCAATCTCGCCGCCCCTGGACGCCTGGGCCAGCCCTGCCAGGTCGGCAATCGGCCAGTCGCCGTACCCCGGCCCATAGAAGGGGGTCGGCGTAAGGCCGGGGTACTCCTCCTTCAGCACGTCGGCCACGTAACGGGTCAACGCGTGCACCAGTGTGGTGCTCACGGCATCCACCACGGTGGCCAGGGCAAATTCGTCCCGCGCAAACAACTGGCGAGAGAGCGTGTCGCTCCCCTCACCCAGGGTTGCCGCCACAATGGTAACCCGGGAGGCGTTCTTCAACAACAGCGCCAGCGATTTCGACTGCCAGAGCAGCCCGGCGCTCCGGGTGATCACCTGGTTCTCCTGCAGAATCAGTTCCGTATCGACAACAGCCGCCTCTGGATGGGCGGCCACACTAGCCAGTCGGATGCCATCGGCCAGCAGTTGTTTCTGCTGCTCCCCCACCTGGGTGACACCGGGCTTGAAGCCCAGGTAGCGCAGCACGGTGGCCTCATCAAGGGTCAGCTCTGCCACGGTCGGGCGAATCACTCGTGTCAATCGGATGCCTCCTGTTGCAGCGTGGGCCGATGACCGACCCCGATTCCGTCCAGGATGCCGAGCACCGCGAGCACCCGGTCGCTGCTGTTCATCGGGAAGATATGGATGCCGTGCACCTGCGGGGCGATCTGCTGCAGCAACTCAGCGGTCAGCCGCATTCCTTCGTGCTCGTCGCCCCGGCGGAGCCGTTCGATGGCCCAATCCGGGACCACAATCCCCGGCACGTGCTCGTTCAGATGCACGGCGAACTCGTAGCTCTTCAGGGGCAGAATGCCGTACAGAATGGGGATGCGCACGCGGCCCTGGAGCTTCGCCTGCCACCGTTCCAGCAGGACCGGGTCATAGATCGGCTGGGTCTGGACAAAGTGCGCCCCGGCCGCAACCTTCTGCTCCAGCCGGGAGACCTCGGCCTCCAGGTCGGCGGCGGTCGGGTTGGCCGCACAGCCGATGGCGAAATCGGTGCCCATATCCAGCGGCGTGCCGGAAACGGTGCGCCCGCTGTTCAGGGTAGCGGCAGTCCGGATCAGCCCTGCTGCATCCACCTCAAACACGCCGTGAGCATCGGGATGGTCGCCCCGCTCCGGGCTGTCACCCCGCAGCGCCAGGATGTTGCGCACCCCGAGACCGGCCGCACCCAACAGCTCCGCCTGCAGGCCGATGCTGTTGCGGTCGCGGCAGGTCAGGTGGAAGATCGCCTCCACCTGCACATCCCTCTGCAGCAGGTGGGCCAGCGTAATGGGGCTCATCCGCACATTGGCCATGGGGCAATCGGCCACGTTGACGCCGTCCACCCGGTCGGCGAAGCGGCGCACCCGGGCCAGGGTTTTGGTCACATCTGCCCCCTTGGGCGGGTCGATCTCTACCGTCACGCAGAACGCTCCCTGTCGGAGTCGGTGCAGTAGTCGTGCCATGACAATTCCTCCGGTATGAGTAAAAAGCCCTTCCCAAACGGAAGGGCTGGCTTGACCTTGGTCCGCCTTCCCCTTCATCTATCGGACGCCCGTCCGCAGGAGTTGGCACCATGCCCCGAAACGGAGCGGTTGCCGTGGCGTCATAGGGCCTGTCCCTCAGCCACCTCTTGATGAAAGAGGTCATGTTTAATTGTTTTCTATACTATATCATCGTGGTGACCCTAACTCAACGGGGGACTTCGCTGACATCCCCTTCGCGGGTCACTTCGCGGGCATCCCCTCCGCCGTCGGGCGGGTGCTGCCACGGACGCCTTTTCCTGCGGAGCCCCTTCGGGTCTCCTCGGGGCGTCCTAACGGCAGCAACCGCGCCGCCGTCGGAGGGGGCGCGCAGCTTCGTTTTACGGGGTTGGGACAAAACACC
>JBLNEM010000092.1:0-20131 GCA_050262655.1 Mycobacterium leprae
AACCCGCACCTGGGCGTAAACGCGGCCGACGCCGCCATGCTTACCTTTGCCGGCCTCAACGCCTTGCGGCAGCATGTCCGGTCTGACTGCCGGATCCATGGCATTATCAAGAACGGCGGCGATGCGCCCAACATCGTGCCCGACTACGCCGAAGTGGAGATGCTGGCACGGGCGAAAGATCAAGCCTATCTCCTCCAACTGGTGGAACGGCTGCATAACTGTGCCCGGGGCGGTGCCCTGGCCGCCGGCGCCACCGTGGCGATCGAACAGGGCCTGGTCTTTGCCGAGCAGCTGACGCTCTCCTCATACCGGGAGATTGCCAAGGCCAACCTGGCCGCCCTGGGGCTACCGGTGCCGGCCACGGTGAAGCAGTCCTTTGCCTCGGCCGACAGCGGCAATGTCAGCTACGCCATGCCGCATCTGACCTTCGGCCTACCCCTGGACGATAAGGGTTCCAGCCCGCATACGCCGGCTTTCGTGGCAGCGGCCAACTCGGATACAGGCCGCCAGGCCCTGAACACCGCCGCCAAGATCATGGCCACCACTGTGATCGATCTGTTGACCGACCCGGCGAAACTTGCCGCCATCAAGGCGGAGCACCAGACGGTTCTGGCAGCCGCCACTGCCGGCGCATAGGTTTCGTGGCCTCCCGCATTTGTCGCAAACACCCACGAAAAGTGGCGCAAACTGCCCCTTATGGAGCGACGCTGGCGTGTCACGGCACGCCAGCATCGCTCTTGCTCCTTGCATCTGAATCGGTGCGAAGTATACTTATTAAACATCACAGTTTAATAAGTGGGGTGGATGGCGAGTGACGAACGCATTGTTGGCGATCAAGGACCTGACAGTGGGCTTCCGTACCGAAGATGGCTTGTTGGTGACAGTGGAGGAACTCTCGCTCAACGTTGGACGGGGCGAGACGGTCTGTCTGGTGGGTGAGTCCGGCAGCGGCAAGAGCGTGACGTCGCTTTCGATCATGCGGCTGCTGGAGCAGGGCAACGGGGCCATCCTCGGCGGCACAATCGGCTTCGAAGGCCGGGACCTGGCCACGGCGAGCGATGCCGAGATGCAGCAGATTCGCGGCAACCAGATCGGCATGATCTTTCAGGAGCCCATGTCCGCCCTGAACCCCGTCTTCACGGTGGGCGATCAGATCGCCGAAGCCGTGATGCTGCATCAGGGAAAGGGCCGGGAGGAGGCATGGAAGCGGGCCCTGGAGATGATGGGCCTGGTGGGCATCCCCGATCCGGCGGTCCGGGCCGGGCAGTATCCGCACCAGTTCTCGGGCGGCATGCGGCAGCGGGTCATGATCGCCATGGCCCTCGCCTGCAACCCCAAGCTGTTGATCGCCGATGAGCCGACGACGGCGCTAGATGTGACCACGCAGGCCCAGATTCTCCGGCTGCTGCGCCGGCTTCAGCGCCAGATGGGCATGTCGATTCTTCTGATCACCCATGACATGGGGGTAGCGGCCGAAATGGCGGACCGGATCGTCGTCATGTACGGCGGCAAGGTGGTAGAGTCGGGCACGGCGCAGCAGATCTTCGACCAGCCGTACCACCCGTACACTGCAGGCCTGCTGGGCTGCGTCCCCCGTCTGGACGGGGAACGGGGGAGCCGTCTGCCCAACCTGGAGGGCCGCTTCCGTCCACGCTGCCCCTACCTGTTGACCGAGGAGCGCCACACCGCCGCTGAGCCGCTGACAGACCTGAACGGAGACGGGCATCTGGTGGCTACCTGGTACAACTACGCAGCACCTGCCCCCGCAGCTACGGGGCCTGGGCAGCAGACCACAGTCCAGCGGCAGCCGGGGAACCACCCGCTGCTCGAGGTGCGTGACCTGCGAAAGCACTTCGCCACCGCCCGGAAGGGCTTCTTAGGCGGCAGGGCCGCACCGGTCAGGGCGGTGGACGGGGTCTCATTCGACCTCTACCCTGGCGAGACGTTAGGGCTGGTAGGCGAGTCAGGTTGCGGCAAGTCCACCCTGGGCCGGGTGATGCTGCGGCTGCAGGATGCTACCGCCGGCACCGTTCGCTTCGACGGGAAGGATGTGCTCCAGATGGGCGGACGGGCGCTGCGGGATCTCCGGCGAGATGTGCAGATCATCTTCCAGGATCCGTACGGGTCGCTCAACCCCCGGTTCACTGTTGGCGAGATCATCGGTGAGCCGCTGGAAGTGCACCACCTGGCCACCGGGGCTGCGAAATTCGAGCGGGTGGCCGAACTGATGCAGCAGGTGGGGCTGAACCCGGCCTGGGTAGACCGCTATCCGCATCAGTTCTCCGGTGGTCAGCGGCAGCGGATCGGCATCGCCCGGGCCATCGCCCTGAACCCCAAGCTGATCGTCGCCGATGAGGCGGTCTCTGCCCTGGACGTGTCGGTGCAGGCGCAGATCATGAACCTGCTGATGGATCTGCAGGAGCGGCTCGGTCTGACCTACCTCTTCATCGCCCACGGCTTGGCCGTAGTGCGGCACATCTCCACCCGGGTGGGCGTCATGTACAAGGGCCGGCTGGTGGAGTTGGCCGAGACGGACGAGTTGTACCGGCATCCGCTTCATCCTTACACCCAGCGTCTGCTGGCCGCCATTCCGGTCCCCGATCCCCGGCTGCGCAGTGAGCGGGCACCGGTAGAGGAATTTACCCTGGACGGTAGCTCGACGCAAGAACTGCGGGAGATTCTGCCCGGGCACTGGGTCGCAGGCGGGTATGTCTCCTGAACGGGTGGCTGCATCATTTCTTCATAAGTTGGCGCTACACTGAGGGCTATGCGGACGCCGACGAATGAGGAGCGATACCGATGCATCAGCTTGTTTCGCTGGCTCAACAGTGGTATGCGGTGATGAGCCAACTAAGTAGCCGGGCGGGCGCCCCCCTGCAGCAGCTCTTGAATAGCCAGAACCTCCCCGCCATCTCGGCACTGCTGCTGGGAGTGTTGGGCGGGCTCGCCCCCTGCCAGGTGACGGCGAACGCCAGCGCCATCGCCTATGTCTCGCAGAAAGGGTCGGAGCGTCGCTCGCTGTGGGGTACGGTCGGTTGGTTCATCGCCGGGAAGGCGACCGTTTACCTGCTGCTGGGTTTCCTTGCCGCCATGCTGGGGCTGCGAATCCCCGGGCCGGTGCTCGGGTTCATGCGCAAGTTCACCGGCCCGCTGATGCTGATGGTCGGTCTTTATCTGATCGGCCTCTTCCGGCTCACTGGCGCAGCCGGTGCGAAGTTGGCTGATTGGCTCCGTGAGCACGCCCCCCGCCGCGGGCATCCGGCCTACTGGTTGGGTGTCGCATTCTCTCTGGGGTTCTGCCCGACCATGGCCATGCTCTTCTTCGGGGCACTGGTACCCCTGGTGGTTGAGTCGCAGGCTGGGCTTGTGCTGCCTCTCTTCTTTGCGGCCGGTACAGCCATGCCGGTCATCCTGTGGGCCCTGGCCATGACCGCGGGGCGACCAGTCGCCGCTCACTGGATGCGCCGGGTCCGCTCTCTCGATCGGTATGTCCGCTGGGCCGCGGCTGCTGTCTTCATCCTGGCGGGGCTGAACGACACGCTGCTCTACTGGGCGGTCTAGGCTGGCGCATATACTGGCGCCCCTGTCGCAAACTACTCTGAGGAGTATCGCCAAGGAGTAGTCCAATGAATATCTTTCAGAGCATACTAAAGTCGGCCACACAGCCGCGTTCGCCGTTGCACGCTGGTGAGGTCTTCATTCTCTGGTCCCTCTATGTAGGGGTAGTCGAATCACGGGTGATCTGCCAGTTGGTGGGCAACCACACCAACGATACCTCCTTGAAGGAGACCATCGAGCACTTCATCAACGACTTGGAGGAGCCGCTCACCAAGCGGCTCAAGGACTTCCTTGCCCATGAGGGGATTGGGATTCCCCCCGGCACAGGTGACAAGCCACGGACCAATGAGGCGCTGATTCCCCCCGGCGCCAAGTTCACCGACGCCGAGATCGCCAACCTGCTGGTGGTCAAAGTGGAGGGCCTGCTGAATCTCTGCCACGCCGGCCTCGGGCAGTCGCTCAGGGACGATGTGGGCCTGATGCTCGCAGAGACGTACCAGCATGTCCTGGCGCAGGGCTTTACGCTGAAGAAACTGATGCGGCAGCGGGGATGGCTCCGGGTACCGCCGCTCTTTCCTTTCGGGCCCGCAGTCGGCGGGGAATAGCAAGGAGGCCACCACCGCGGTGGCCTCCTTTGTATATGCGGGCCACGACGGTTGCCGCAGGTAGTGACGCCAATTCTTAGATCAACAAGATACTTAAGATCATCATAAAGCACCAAATGATATGATATACTGTTGTACCAAGATTACCGAATCTCGAAAAGGCACACCCGGCGAAAACCGGGGTCGCAAAGTCACCGGCCTGAGCCGCCAAACCGGTATGGCAGCGGGACTGCTGAAGGAGACGTGATAGATGGCACAACGCGTTAGGGCCCTACTTGGAAGGCGCCTTCACTGGAGCACGGGTCTCGTCCTCGCCAACACGCTTTGCGCGGCGGTCGCACTGGTGTGGGGAATCTTCCGTTGGGGGAGTGCCGACCTGCTGGCAGCCGTTAGTCCAGCCTTCTGGCTCCTGCCGGAACTGAGTGCGATCGCTCTGGCTTGGCGAATCGCTGCCGGGAAGGACCTGGCGCCGGCGGTTCGGCGAGCCTGGGGCCTCATTGGCGTGGCCCTCAGCCTGACGGCCATCGGGTCAGGCTTTGTCACCTATGAGGCCGCCGCAGGCTCCGTATCGGTCTTTTCCTGGAACGACATCCTGGCCCTGCCGGCCTTTGGCTTCATGTTGGCAGGGCTTCTCTCCTTTCCGGCGACAACCGGCACCCTGCGGGAGCGCATCCTGCTGGGGCTCGACAGCTTGATCGTCTGCAGCACGGGTGCGGTGTTGGTCTGGTACTTCGTGGTGGGCGACCTCCCTCAGACCCCCGAGGGGTTATGGGCAGCGCTGGTCTCGCTGGCCTACCCGGTGACCGACCTGGCCCTCTTCACCGCCGCCGTCTCTGCGTTTCTGCGGTCCGACGGCCGGGCGCGGCGTCCCGCCCGTCTGCTGGCGCTGAGTGCACTGGCCCTGACGGTCGCTGACCTGTGCTGGCGGTATCTGATCCTGCACGGGGGCTACCGCCCTGGCGGTTGGCCCGACCGATTCTGGTTGATCTCCGAACTCTGCGTGCTCTGGGCGGCGAATGCCCAACTGCAGAATGCGGGCTCAGCTACCACGACGCCGGCCGCGTCATCGCCGAAGCCGGTCCATTTGACGGTCACCTGGGTCGCCACCCTGGCGGGCAGTTTCATACCGCCCTTTCTCTTCAGCCTGCCCTCCCATATGCGCAGCGTCGACCTCGTGGAGGATGTGTTGCTGGGCGTCGATTCACTGGTCACCGCCCTGATCGGCGTTCGCTACTTGCTGACGGCCTATTACAACCAGCAACTGCTGACCGAGAACGCGGCACGCCGGCACGAAGCCCGATTCCACGCCCTGGTGCAGAACTCCAAGGACCTGATCACACTGGTCGCACCGGATCGGACCGTGACATACCAGAGTCCGTCCCATGAGCGGCTTTTCGGCTTCAAAGCGGCCAATGAGGGGCGTACAATCGATGGCTTCGTTCACCCCGACGATCGCCGCACCTTTGTTTCTGCGCTCGAAACGGCCGTCCGGCTTCCACCGGGGGGAACCTTGAAAGGAAAGTGGCGGGTCCACCGTGTGGATGGCTCCTGGCGTCAGACGGAGACGATTGTCACCAATCTGCTCGGGCAACCGGAGATTGACGGCATCCTGCTGAACACCCGGGATGTGACTGAGCAGGTCGAACTGGAGGAGCAACTGCGGCATCAGGCCTTCTACGATTCGCTCACCGGTCTGGCGAACCGAGCGCTGTTCATGGAGGCGGTTGGCAAGGTGCTGACCGGGGCGCATGAGTACCCCTCTGCCGTCCTCATGCTGGATCTCGATGATTTCAAGAACATCAATGACAGCCTCGGCCACAGTGCCGGGGACCAGCTGCTGGTGCAAGTCGGGGAACGATTGCGGCAGTGCCTTGACGGCACCGGGATCGCGGCACGGCTCGGCGGCGATGAGTTTGCCATCATGCTGTCTGTGGCAGGGACTGAATACGCAGAAGCCGTAGCCGTCGAGTTGCTGGGCGCTTTCAACCATCCCTTCCAATTGGGCAAGCGGGAGATCGCCATTACGCCGAGTATCGGGTTGGTGGCGAGCGCTCAGGCCATGACCAGCCCGGAAGAGGTGATCCGCTGTGCCGACGTGGCCATGTATCGGGCCAAGCGGCAGGGGAAGGGGAGCTACGTCCTGTACCGGCAGGACATGAGTGAGGTCTCGGCCGAGCAGTTGGAACTGACCATTGCATTGCGTCAGGCGCTGGCCCGGTCGGAGTTCATCCTTTACTACCAGCCGATCTACGCGTTGGAGACGGGGCGAATCCGGGCTTTCGAGGCCCTGCTCCGCTGGCAGCACCCTGCCTGGGGACTGGTCTCGCCTGCTGAGTTCATCCCCGTCGCTGAGGAGAGCGGCCTGATCGTTGAGATCGGTCGCTGGACGTTTGAAGAAGCCTGCCGGCAGGCCAAGGCCTGGGTCAAACTTGTAGGCCCGGCGCTGGCGCCTGTGGTCAATGTGAACTTGTCGGCCCGCCAGTTCCAACAGGGGGACCTGGTGGAAGACATCGGAATGGCCCTGAGCCAGGCCGGTCTCGCCCCGGCCAAACTGCAGGTGGAGGTCACCGAAACGGCGATTATGGCTGACGTGAAAGCGGCCGCCGCGACCTTGGGGCGGCTGAAAGCCACGGGCATTCAGGTGGCCGTGGACGACTTTGGCACAGGGTACGCCTCCCTGAGCTACCTGAAGCGCCTGCCCCTGGATGTGATCAAGGTTGACCGCAGCTTCATCGACGGGCTGGGGCATAACAAGGTGGACACCGCCATCGTGGAATTGATCATTGGTCTTGCCCGCCGGACCGGGCTGGCCGTGACGGCCGAAGGGGTGGAGACCGTCGAGCAGTACGAAATGCTGCGCCGGATGGGCGCACACCGGGCTCAGGGTTACTATCTGTCCCGGCCCCTCCCGGCCGACGCAGCCGAACGGTTGCTGCGAGAGCACTTTGCCGCTGAGATGACGGGGCTGGCTCAGTAGGAACAGACGTTTCGAGCATGCAGAGGGCCTCCGCCGCAGCGGTAGGCCCTCTGCCAATTTCACCACCTTCAGGTGGAAATGATCATGATCCACCATGAAATGGTATGATATACTGTTGTATCAAGATTACCGAATCTCGAAAGGGAGACGGGACAAGTGACACCGCACTCTACCATCTTACCCAAAGGGCGCCTCGACTGGGGTGCCGCTCTTGTTCTCGCCAACACGCTATTCGTGGCGTGGGCCATGCTCTGGGGCTTTCTGCACTCGTCAGGTTCTACCGGCCATGAGGTGGCGGCTGTCACCGTCTGGTTCGTACTGGAGTTCAGCATTATTGCGTTGGCGCTGCGCAACATGGTTTCACCCAGCCTGACGATGCCTGCCCGGCGAGCGTGGGGACTCATTGGCGTTGCCATCGTTGTGCTGGGCGTGGGGTCAGTCCTTATGGTGCGTGAGTCTGTCGCAGGGCACACAGGGGCGCTCCTCTGGAGCGATGTGGCTGATCTGGCCTCCGCCGGACTGACTCTGGCCGGTGCTCTTGCGCTGCCCGGAACGAGGGGGACCCGCGAGGAACGAATCCTTCTCCTGATCGACAGCCTCATCGTTAGCAGCACAGGGACGGTCTTGGCCTGGCATTTCGCCGTAGGGCGGGCTCTGCCCGAACGGGGCGTTGCATTGCCGGGGCTGCTGGTGGCCCTGCTCTTTGTCATGACGGACCTGGCGCTCATCACCGCGACGGCATCGGCCTTTGTGCGATCCAGCGGGAGGGCACGGCGTTCTGCATTGCTGCTGGCACTCAGTGCGTTGACCATTACCATCGGTAACCTGACCTGGCGCTACCTGATCCTTCATGGGGGGTACCACCCGGGCGGCTGGCCGGACCAATTCTGGATGCTCTCGGCGCTGTGCCTGCTATACGCGGCCAACACCCAGTTTCATGCCGGCGAGGGGGCCGAACCGGCTTCAGCCACCGGGAAGGCCGAGCGTTTTCGCCCGTTCATGACCTGGGCGGCCACCTTGGCCGGGAGTGCCATTCCACCTTTTCTGTTCAGCCTGCCCAACCACATGCGGGGCAGTGCGTTGAACGAGACGCTGCTGCTCGCCCTGGATGCGCTGATCACGGCGCTGATCGGGTTCCGCTATCTGCTGGTAGCCCACTACAACGCGCGGCTGCTGACCGCCAATGCTGCCCGTCAGTATGAGGCCCGTTTCCATGCCCTGGTGCAGAACTCCAAGGATCTGATCACACTGGTGGCACCGGACGGGACGGTTATCTATCAGAGCCCGTCGCATGAACGGGTTTTTGGTTTCAAGACATCGACCGTTGGGCGGACAATTGGCGGCTTCGTTCACCCCGACGATCGGCGCAACCTCCATGAGGCGCTGGAGAACGCGGCCCGGATGCCGCACGGGAGCACCCTGAGGGGGAAGTGGCGGATCTACCGCGTGGATGGCACATGGCGCCAAACGGAGACGATCGTCACCAACCTGCTGGACCAGCCGGAGATCAACGCCATCCTCCTGAACACCCGGGACGTGACGGAGCATGTCCAGATGGAGGAGCAGTTAAGGCATCAGGCCTACTACGATTCACTGACCGGTCTGGCGAACCGGGCGCTGTTCATGGAGTCGTTGGGCCAAATCCTGGCGCAGCCGGCGGAGACCCCCACCGCCGTCCTCATGATGGACCTGGACAATTTCAAGACGATCAACGATAGTCTCGGCCATACTGCGGGCGACCAGCTGCTGATGGCGGTCGGGAACCGATTGCGTGATTGCCTGAGCGGGGTTGGGATGGCGGCGCGTTTAGGGGGCGACGAGTTCGCCATTCTCCTGCCTGTAGCGGGCCCAGACGCCGCTGAAGCCGTTTCCGGCGAGTTGTTGGGCGCCTTCTCCTCCCCCTTTCAGGTCGGGGAGCGGGAGATTGCGATCACGCCCAGCATCGGCCTGGTAGCCAGCGCCGAGAGCATGACCAACCCGGAAGAGGTGATCCGCTGCGCCGACGTGGCCATGTACCGGGCCAAGCGGCAGGGGAAGGGCACCTATGTGCTTTACCAGCCGGGCATGGGCGAGGTGCCGGCCGAACAGCTTGAACTGAACATCGCACTGCGCCAGGCGCTGGCCCGGTCAGAGTTCACCCTCTATTATCAGCCGATCTATGCGGTGGAGACAGGGCGCATTCGGGGCTTCGAGGCACTGCTGCGGTGGCAGCATCCGACCCGGGGGCTGGTCGCCCCCGCGGAGTTCATCCCGGTGGCCGAGGAGAGCGATCTGATCGTCGAGATCGGCGGGTGGACGCTGGAGGAGGCCTGCCGGCAGGCGCGGGCCTGGGAGGAGATCGTTGGCCCGGCGCTGGCGCCGGTGGTAAACGTGAACCTGTCGGCCCGCCAGTTCCAGCGGGGTGAGCTCATGGCGGAGATCGACCAGGCGCTGAGCCAGGCCGGCCTCAGTCCGGACAAGCTGCAGGTGGAGATCACCGAAACGGCGATTATGGCCGATGTGGAGGCGGCCGCGACGATACTGGAGCGGCTGAAGAGCACCGGCATTCAGGTGGCCGTCGACGACTTCGGCACGGGCTATGCCTCCCTGAGCTACCTGAAGCGTCTCCCGCTGGATGTAATCAAGGTGGATCGCAGCTTTATTGATGACCTGGGCCACAACCAGGTGGACACCGCCATCGTTGAGCTGATCATCGGCCTCAGCCGCCAGACCGGACTGGCCGTGACGGCTGAAGGGGTGGAGACGGCAGAGCAGTTTGAGCTGCTTCGTCGGATGGGCGCCCACCGGGCCCAGGGGTTCTATCTCTCCCGCCCGCTGCCAGCCGATGCGGCCGAGCGGCTGCTGCGGGAGCACTTCGCCAACGAGTTGATGGGCCGGGTGCAGTAAGTCAACCGAATCAACGAAGGCCACCCGGGCGGGTGGCCTTCTAACGGACGACCACGCATTTGCCGAGGAAGTCGGCGAGGATTGGCATACGCCTCTGAGTCATGCAGGACCTCCCCGGGGGCAGTCTGACTCCGTTCATGGTATGCGCCGCCTCGGCCGGTGCGTGATCTACTGGAACTGCGGCAACCACTGGGCGTGGGCCTCGAATAGTTCTCGGGTCATCGCCTCGATCTCGTCCAGCGAGCAGACCGCACCAGTGAGCGGGTCCATCGCCAGGGCCAGCTTCACAAGCTCGCGGTCTCCCAGGAGAGAACCCGTCACCGCCAACTCCTGGGCGCCCACATTGGTCCGGTTGAGGGCCGCCAACTGGGGCGGAAGGTTCCCTACATAGATGGGCCGCAGACCCGTGCCATCTACCAGCACTGGCACTTCCACGCAGGCGTCCGCCGGTAGGTTGGTGACCAGGCCGGTGTTGCGGACGTTGCCGTAGATGGTGGTGGGGGTGTTGGTCTCCATGGCATGGATGATCTGAATGCCATACTCGTGGGAACGCTTGAAAGGCACCGGCTCTTCGCCCTTGATCCAGCGCTCACGACGGGGCGGCAGCATCTCCAACTCACGGTAGCAGTGCTTCAGGTAGCCGCCGCCCCGGCCCCAATCCAGCCAGTCGTGGCCGGGGTCGGTGAACTTGGCCACGGTCTGCGCCAGCACCTCCGGACGCTTGCGGAACCAGGGGTTGTACTCGGAGGCATGGCCCGAAGACTCGGTGACGAAGTAACCAAAGTGCCGCAGCAGGTCGATGCGGATCGGCTCCTTGCCGTACCGCACCGGGTCTTTCACCGCCTCCCGGATCAGCGGGTAGGCGTCCTTGCCCTGCCACTTGTACTCCAGGAACCAGGCCATGTGGTTGATGCCGGCGCAGCGGTAGGAGACCTGCTCCATGGGGGCGCCGATCCAGTCGGCCAGCATCTGTGCGGTGCCCTGTACGCTGTGGCAGAGCCCGACCACCTTCAGGTCGGGGGCCGAGGCGTAGGTGCCCCAGGTGCTGATCGCCATCGGGTTGTTGTACTGCAGCAGCACCGCATCCGGGCAAAGTTCGGCCATCTCCCGGGCGATTGCCTGCATCACCGGGATGGTGCGCAGCCCGCGGAAGATGCCGCCGGGGTTCAGCGTATCGCCCACGCACTGGGAGACGCCATACTTGGCGGGGATCTCGATATCCTTCTCGTACGCCTTGAGGCCCCCGGCCTGGAAGGCGGTGATCACGTAATGGGCGCCCTTCAACGCCGCCCGCCGGTCGGTGGTGGGGAAGATGGTGCACTGGTTGCCGCCCTTCTGGCTCATCAGCAGTTCCCCCAACTGCACCGACATCTGGAGGCGTTCCGGGTTGATATCCATCAGGCAGATCTCGGCGCCCGCCAACTCCGGGTAGGAGATGATGTCGCCGATCAGGTTCTTGGCAAAGGTCATGGAGCCGGCACCGATCAGGGTGATCTTCGGCATGTCCTTGCATCCTCCGTTTTACACGAAAGGGGGCCCGGCCTCAGCGGCCAGGCCCCCAGTGGATCATTCTTCCAGGAAGTTGACTTCCTTCACAGCACCGGTGGTGCGGCTGATCCGGTAGGTTGTCACCTGGTTGGCCTTCAGGTTGGCGGTGAAGTTGGCGTTCGCCAGCGGGAGGTTGACCGTGGCGTTCACCGACCGACCGTTGGGCTCCCAGAGGCGGATCACCAGGTCGTCGCCCTCTTCGGCCTGCTTCACGGCACTGACGATGGCCTGACCATCGACCGTCAGGAAGGAGCCAATGTTGTCCAGTTCGCCCGGGTGAGCATACTCCCGCACGAAGGGCAGCGGCGTGTTCACGTCCACGGCCGCCTGGACGACGCCTGCATCCTGCCAGGAGCCGGCGTGCGGCAGCAGCGACCAGCGGAAGGTCTGCTCGCCCTGGTCCTGATACTCGTACTGGATGTTCGGGTTCAGCTTGTTCGGGTCATGGTGGGCATAGACCGGGCTGCGCAGGACCGTCAGCCGCATCTCGCCGCCCATGATGTCGCCCGAATACTTGCTGTCGTTCAGCAGGGCCACACCGTAGGGATGAGCGACGGCAGCGGCGTCCCGGACCTGGCCGGTCACGTCCATCCACATCTGCAGCGGCTCTTCCTCGCCCACCGGCATGCGGGTCACATGGCCGTAGGGGTTGTCGAAGGTGGCCTCGGCCTGGCCGACGGCCATCGGGAAGGCCAGCTTCAACGCCTTCTGCTGCTCGTGCCAGTCGACGGTGAACTTGCCGTCGATGTTCGGGATCTCCCGGTAGATGCTGATCAGCTGCTGGGCAGCGGTGCGCTCACCATAGATGTAGGAGATGCGCATGGTGGCCCGGACCGGCCCCTTCTCCAGCAGTTCGATCTTGGTCGACTCGAAGGCGCCTTCCAGGTGGCGCATGGACACAATGCCGTGGCCCCAGGTGTCGGTAGGATCGTCTATCACCAGGGGCTGGGCGCCGGCTCCGGCCAGCAGTTCCAGCTTGTTCACCTTGTCGTAGAGGGAGAAGAGGGCGCCGGTGGCCGGGTCGAAGGTCAGCTTCCACCAGGTGTTCTCCAGCTTGCTCTCGGTCGCCTCCAGCATGGGGGCGTCCGCGGGCAGTTCGGCCCCTGGCTCATCCACGATCCGGTAGACCCGGTAGCCCATCGGCGGCACTTCGGCCATGAAGACCACGTGCGGCCGGGCGCCGGCAATGCTGGTGGAAGGGATCAACTGATGGACGACGCCTTCGTTGGCGTGATCCATGATCCGCAGATCCTCGGCGCCCCAGTCGTTGGTCTCGACTTCGACCACCTCGGTGCGGGGCCAGGAATTGGGGTTGAAGACTACGATCGGCACGCCGTCGCCCAGATCGGCCGTCCAGTTCTCCATGGTCCAACGGACCCGGCGAATCGGCTCCTCGATCTCCCGATCGTCCCGGCGAGTATCGATCTGCTGGGCGATGGTCTGGAAGGCGTTGTTCATGGTGTGGGCGGCAATGGAGAGCGCCTCGCCCATTTCGTGGTGCGCATCCTCATAGGCCGAGGCAATGCTGGAACCGGCCAGGATATCGTGGAACTGGTTGAAGAGCGTCCGGTGCCAGGCCTGAGTGAACCGCTCGGTGGGGTACTTCAGGCCGAAGAAAGTAGCGAAGGTGGAGAGCTTCTCGGCAGAGAGCAGGGCGTTCTCGGCCCGGCGGTTCAGCCGCTTGATCGGCGAGTAGGCGGCGTAGCAGCCCCGGGCATGGTGCTGCAGTTCGTGCGCCACCACCGGGTGCTCGTCCTTGGTGGCCCGCTCGAAGAAGTGCTGCAGCGTGTCGAACTGCAGGGTCGGCCAGTTCGGGTCCTTCTGCAGTTCCTTGATCGACGCAATGGCCTTCTTGGTCGGGCCGCCGCCATGGTTGCCCACGCCGTAGATATGGATCCATTCCTTCAGTTCCGGCGGGCGCCAGTCGATGTTGCGCTCCAGCGACGGATTCACGTAGACCGGGTTGGTGTTGTAGGTCTCCACCCGTGCGGTCAGGACGCGGCTGCCGTCCGGCGCTTCCCACCAGAACATGTTGCTGGGCAGATCGATCTCGTTCTTGCCGGGGCGCATGAAGACGAAGTAGTCCATGCCCGCCTGCTTGAAAAGCATCGGCAGGGTGGCCGGGTGGCCGAAGGAGTCCGGCAGGAAGGCCACGTTGGCCCGCCGTCCCAGCTTCTGCTGGAAGTAACGCTGGCCGTAGAGGCCCTGACGGGCCAGAGCCTCACCGGACGGGACGTTCACGTCCGGCTCCACCCACCAGCCGCCAACCGGCTCCCACTGGCCGCGGGCAACGGCCTCCTTGATCTCACCGAACAACTGCGGGTGGTTCTCCATCCACTCGTAGTGCGACGCCGAGCTATGCACGAAGACCATTTCGGGGTTTTCCTTCAGCCGGTCAACGGCGGACCGGAATGTGCCCTTCACGGTCTCGTAGCCTTCACGCCAGTCCCAGAGCCATACGGGGTCGATGTGAGCATGTCCGATCATCGTGAACGTGATCTCTTTGCTGCGCTTATCCAAGCCGGGATCGCCTCCCTGTAGATTTGACTTAAGCTGGAGGATTTAGTGTTACATGAAGCGAAGTCGTAACACCAACTTACTCCAAGTATTAGACTAAGTTTGCCCATCTCCTTGTACTTTTGCCAAAGAAAATCCCCGTTACAAGGAGAACTTAGTATGTGAGATAGACGAAGCGAGGGGGAACCGCTGTGCTGAACTTTCCGGCAGGCTTTGTGTGGGGCTCTTCCACATCGTCCTATCAGATTGAAGGCGCCATCCGTGAAGACGGGCGGGGCGAGTCGATCTGGGACCGTTTCTGCGCGATCCCCGGGAATATCGCCAATGGCGATACCGGCGATGTGGCCGATGACCATTACCACCGTTTTGCCGCCGACGTCGATCTGATGGCCGATCTCGGCCTGAAAGGCTATCGTTTTTCCGTGGCCTGGCCTCGCGTTCAGCCGGACGGCAAGGGCGGGGTCAACCAGCAGGGGCTCGACTTTTACCGCCGGCTGGTGGAGAAGCTGCTCTCCCGGGGCATTACCCCCATGCTGACCCTGAACCACTGGGACATTCCCCAGGCGCTGCAGGATCAGGGCGGCTGGACCAACCGGGATATGGTGGGCTGGTTCACCGATTACGCCGAGATCATGGCCCGGGCGCTGGGCGACCAGGTGCCGCTCTGGATCACCCACAACGAACCCTGGTGTGTAGCTTTCCTCGGATACTACCGCGGTGTGCATGCGCCGGGGGTCCAAAATGATCTGGCCGCGGCCTTGAAAGTCTCCCACCACCTGAACCTTTCCCACGGACGCACGGTGCAGATGGCTCGGGCGCTGGGGACGAAGGGCAAGTACGGCATGGCGCTCAGCCTCTTCCCGACCTACCCGAAGGATCCAAACAGCGAGGCGGATCAGGCGGCGGCACGGCTCTCAGACGGGTATACTAACCGCTGGTTCTTCGATCCGATGCTGAAGGGCAGCTACCCGGCGGACATGCTGGCACACTACGCCAGTCTCGGCGTCCCGCTGGACTTCATCCGGGAGGGGGACCTGGCCGAAATCGGCGGCACGGCCGACTTCGTGGGCGCCAACTACTATCACCGCCGGATGATCGAGGCGAAGCCCGGCCATGATCTGGGCTGGGTCGTGCATGACCGGACCCCGGGCACCCCTACCACCGATCTGGGCTGGGAGATCGTCCCCTTCGGACTGACCGACCTTTTGCTGCGGATCAAGGAGGAGTACGGGAACGTGCCGGTCTATATCACCGAAAACGGCGCCGTCTTCAACGACAAGGTGGACCCGGACGGCGAGGTGCGCGATCCCGGGCGCACCGCCTATCTACAGGCGCACTTTGCGGCCGCCCACAAGGCGATCGCCGCCGGCGCCAACCTGAAGGGCTACTTCGTCTGGTCCTTCATGGACAACTTCGAATGGGCTTTTGGCTACGACAAGCGGTTCGGCCTGGTCTACGTGGATTACGCCACCCAGCGCCGGATTCCGAAGGCCAGCGCCAAGTTCTACAGTCAGGTAATTGCCAGGAACGGCCTGGAGCAATAGGGGGATTCACGCACCATGGTACGTGTGACACAGGGGACCGATGGACTGAAGGTAGAGGGCAGCAGCTACCGGCTCTTTTTCCCGGCTGAGCGGCCGTTTGCCATGCTGGACGACATGACCGGCCACCGTTGGGCCGAGCTCTTCCTTGGCTGCAGCGTTCATGCCGCCGAAGGGCTGGATGAGACGGCGAGGCTGGAGCAGCCGGTAGTGGCCGAGAACGGCGACGAGGTGCGCATCACCATCCATGCGGTGAGCAGCCTCTGGCTGGAGAAGGCGCTGGTCTTCGTCTGCCGGGCCGATGACTTCCGGGCCTACGTGAAGGTCCGCGGCGCCGGCCGGGTCTCGGACGTCAACCTGTTCGGCGGCTACTACTCCGGCCATATTCGCTGGGGCAGCGGCTTCTTCCAGAGCGGCGCCCGCTTCCAGTCGATCTTCAACCCCGAGCCCTGGGGCTCCGAGCGGCGGGCGCTGCCGGCGGGTCAATCCACGCTGATCGACGTGCTGGGCACCTCGCTGCCGGGCAAGGGCCACTGGTTCTTCACCCCGCCGCCCTTCGTCTTCGCGGTCAGCCAGACCCCGGTGGTGGGCGAGCGGGCTACCAACAACGCCTCGTTTGGCGCGGATCAGGGCGGCACCCCGACTGGTGAGTTGGGCGGCGCCCCTACCGGTGACGCCGTGGCGGCAGCGGCCCAGAAGGCGGGGGCGGGCCCGATTGCAGCCGGTGGCGCCGACGACTCTGGCGATGAAGCCTTCGTGGCCCGGGCCATGGCCGATTTCAAGGCCCGGATTCCGGACGGGCCGTGGCTGACCATGGGCCTCTGCGTGAAGCCGGGCGAGCACAACTTCATCAGTTACCGCTACGAAGCGGTGGAGTCCGCATTCAACTTCCGGCTTGACTATGAGGGTCAGACGGGCTTTGACGGCGAGTGGGAGAGCCCGGCGGTGCTTTTCCAACTGGAGAACGACGACCCTTACGCCGGCATCGAGCGCTACACCCGGACGCTGGCCGAGTTGAACCTGGTCAAGCTGCCGGATACGACCAACCGGCCCAAGTGGTGGTCCGAGCCGATTCAGTGCGGCTGGGGTGCCCAGTGTCACCTTTCGAACCTGGCGAAGGGCCGCGCCCCGGACTTCTGCACCCAGGAGAACTACGACGGCTTCCTGGCCGCCCTCCATAAAGAGGATCTGCACCCCGGCATCTTCGTGTTGGATGACAAGTGGTCGAGCGCCTACGGGACCTGCGAGGCCGACCCGAAGAAGTGGCCGGACCTGAAGGGCTGGATCGCCAGGCGGCACGCCGAGGGGGCGAAGGTGCTGCTCTGGTGGAAGGCCTGGGATCCCGAAGGGCTGCCTGCCGACCAGTGCGTGACGAACGCCGCCGGCATGCCGGTCGGGGCCGATCCGTCCAACCCCGCCTACGAAGAGACCCTGCGCAAGGCGGTGCGTCTGATGCTCTCCGCCGAGGGCTATAACGCCGACGGTTTCAAGGTGGACTTCTCCGCCCGTGTGCCCAGCGGCCCCGGACTGGTGCGCCATGGCAAGGAGTGGGGCGTGGAACTGCTCCACAAGCTGCTCTGGATCCTGCACGACGAAGCCAAGAAGGTGAAGCCGGACGCCCTGGTGATGACTCACACCCCCAACCCGTACTTCGCCACGGTGACCGACATGATTCGGCTGAACGATATCAACGGCGGCGTCCCGGTGGTGCCGCAGATGATCCATCGGGCCCGGGTGGCCAAGGCGGCCTGCCCCACCCTGGTGATCGACACCGACAACTGGCCGATGCCGAGTCGGGCGCAGTGGCGGGAGTACCTGAAGGTGCAGCTCGCCCTGGGTGTACCCTCGCTCTACTTCGCCACCGATCTCGACTGCATGGAGCCGCTGGAAGCGGTCGACTACGCCAACCTGCGCAAGGTCTTCGCCGAGGCGCGGCGCCGGGCGCAGTAAGGAGGAGGGATCTTACCCGTGGCAGACAACAAGATTCAGGTCTACATGTACCACCACACCCACTGGGACCGGGAGTGGTGGACCACCTTCCAGAACTTCCGCTTCCGGCTCGTCCACATCGTGGATCAGCTGCTGGACATCCTGGATGCCGACCCCAGCTTCTCCTTCACCCTCGATGGCCAGACCATTGTGCTGAAGGACTACCTGGAGGTGCGGCCCGAGAACGAGGAGCGGCTGCTGGGTTATATCCGTGCCGGTCGCCTGGGCATCGGCCCCTGGCACATCCTGCCGGATGAGTACCTGGTCAGCGGCGAAGCACACATTCGCAACCTTTGGCTCGGCGAGCGGACCGCCCGGCAGTATGGCGTCGTCAACAACAAGGTCGGCTATCTGCCCGACCAGTTCGGCCATATCAGCCAGATGCCCCAGATTCTCGCCGGCTTCGGCATCGATGCCGCCGTTGTCTGGCGCGGCTTTGGCGCCCCGCCGGTGGGGCAGCCGGAGGGCGAGGGCGACGTGGGCGGGCCCAACTACTATGCCTTCCCGCCGGCCCGGAACCCCAAGCAGTTCCCGGAGCGGACCCAGTCCGAGTTCTGGTGGGAAGCGCCGGACGGCACACGGGTGATGGGCGTCTATCTCCCGCTGGAGTACTACCAGAGCCATTTCGCCGACTTCCCCGGGGACTCGGAGCGTACCTACGATCAGACGGTGGGCCGCTGCCGCCGCACGGCGAACTACCTGCGGGCGTATGCCACCACCGATAACGTGCTCCAGCCCTACGGCGGCGACCATCTGCCCGCCGATCCGCGGCTGCCGGAGCTCCTCCAGACGATCAACCGCGAGCTTGAGGGCGATAACATCGAGATCAAGCTGGCCCTGCTGGGCGACTTCGTGCGTGCCGTGCAGGCTGAGAATCCCGACCTGCAGGTGGTCTGGAAGGGCGAGGGACGCGCCTTCGGCCGCAAGGCCTATGTGCTGCCCGGCGTGGCCAGCACCCGCATCTATATCAAGCAGTTGAACCGGGACAACCAGGTGGCCCTGGAGCGTTACGCCGAGCCGTATCAGGCCCTGCGCTGGATGCTGGGCGGCAAGTACGAACACAACTATCTCTGGTTGGCCTGGGAGCGGCTGATCCAGAATCATCCACACGACTCGATCTCCGGCTGCTCCATCGACCAGGTGCACCGGGAGATGATCACCCGGTTCGACGAGTCGAAGCAGCTGGCGGATCTGCTGGCCTTCAGCGCCCAGGAGGACATCGCCGGCCGGGTCGACATGGGCAACCTGCCCGAAGGCGCCCAGCCGATCGTGGTCTTCAACCCGCTGAACTGGAGCCGGACCGACGAGGTGCGGATCAACCTGAACCCGTACTTCGAGATCAGCCCCAACTGGTGGGTGTTGCGGGATGCGGCCGGCAACGAGGTGCCGTTCCAGGCACAGGACGCGGAGGAGCCGCTGCGCCAGTTCGCCGCCTTCTACGATTGGCTGCCGATCAAGGGGCCGCACAAGACCGGCCTCACCAGCAACGCCTGCACGACCGTCACCTTCGTGGCGAAGGACGTGCCGCCGTTGGGCTACGCCTCGTACTACCTGGAGAAGCGCACCAGCCGGCAGCCGCTGCACCGGGTGCGGAACTACACGGTGGATGGCGATGTAGCCCGGGAGAAGGGCGCCGCTGAGACCACCGGCCTGCGGATCGGTCCGGGGCTGTTGGAGAACGAGTACCTGCAAGTGACGGTGGACGCGATCAACGGCTCGCTCACCATCCTGGATAAGGCCACCGGCCACACCTACTGCGGCCTGAACCAGTTCCGGGACGGCGGCGATGCAGGCGACACCTACAACTACTCCTGGCCGATGGGCGACCAGGTCCTGACCACGGCCTGTGTGCAGCCGCGGCTCACCTGGGTGGAGTACGGGCCGATCAAGGCGACCCTGCGGGTCACCTGGCCCTGGTCCCTGCCCGAGTCGCTGACGGCGGATCGGGAGAGCCGCTCGCCTTCTTACGTGCCGGTGGAACTGCACAGCGATATCACCCTCTACCCGGGCGTGAAGCGGGTGGATGTGAAGACCCACTTCAACAATCGGGCGAAGGATCACCGACTCCAGGCGCTCTTCCCCTTCGGCAGCTTCGTCTGTCGCAGCCATGCCGAGGGCCAGTTCGATGTGGTCTCACGGCCTACCCGGCTGCCGGAGAACGAGCGGGGCAGCTCCGAGCCTGCCGTC
This sequence comes from Mycobacterium leprae, assembly GCA_050262655.1. Classification (GTDB taxonomy): domain Bacteria; phylum Bacillota; class Sulfobacillia; order Symbiobacteriales; family Symbiobacteriaceae; genus DASXVX01. The sequence goes on from JBLNEM010000092.1 coordinate 19,809, forward strand.
TACGAGGTGCCGCAGCAGACGTTCATCAGCGTCTCGGACGGCGTCCGCGGCCTGACCATCGCCAACAAGGGCTTGCCGGAAGCGGCGGTCTATGACGACGCACAGGGGACGGTAGCGATCACGCTGCTGCGGGCCGTGGGCTGGGTCAGCCGTGAGGATTTCCTGGCTCGCACCGGCGGGGCCGGTCCCACCAGTCCCACTCCAGATGCGCAGATGCTGGGCGAGGTGGTGGCGGAGTACGCCATCGTCCCGCATGGGGGCACCTGGAACGACGCCAAGTCTTACCGGCAGGCGCATGACTTCAACGCCCCGCTGGCGGCGGT
>JBLNEM010000093.1:0-4356 GCA_050262655.1 Mycobacterium leprae
GCCCGGTCGGCCGCCGACATCCGGCAGGCGCACGCCGAGGGCGGACTGGCGGTCCTGATCAATATCGAGGGCGCCGAGGGCATTCAGGGCTCGCTGGCCCTGCTGCGAAACTACTACCGGCTGGGCGTCCGCATGATGGGGCTCGTCTGGAACCACCGGAACGAGGTGGCGGACGGTGCCATGGAGGAGCGCAGCGGAGGCCGGCTCACCCAGTTCGGCCGCTCCGTAATCGAAGAGATGAACCGGCTGGGCATGCTGATCGACCTCGCCCATATCACGGCGCCGGGCTTCTATGATGTCCTGGAGCTGTCGGCGGATCCGGTCCTGTTCACCCACGGGAATTGCCGTGCCCTGTTTGACCATCCGCGCAACCTGACCGATGATCAGATCAAGGCGCTCGCTCGGCAGGGTGGGGTCTTTGGCATCTCGATCGTGAGCGGCTTCATGGCCAAGGAGTCCATTGCCGATGGCGTGCGCATGGTTGCGGACCACATCGACCATGCGGTGCAGGTGGTCGGCTCCTGTGACCACGTCGGCTACGGCTCCGACTTCGACGGCGCCACGCCGCCCGCTGGTCTGGAGGATGTGACCCGCCTGCCTCACCTGACGGCCGAACTGCTCCGCCGGGGGTACACCGAGGCGGATTTGGTCAAAATCTTGGGGGGCAACTACCTGCGGGTGTTCGACCGGGTACTCAAGTAGCATCAGTGATCGAAGGCCTGGTTCCTGCGGGAACCTTGGACTATAGCTTCCCATCCAGCGCGAGGAGGGCTCTATTTTGGACGTACGCGTTACGCAAGACCCGCTGCATCAGATTCGGACCGACGTACTGATCATTCCTCATGCCGAAGGCACTGCTTTTAGCGCCGAGATCGGCGGCGCCAACGCCGACGTAATTAGCACGGCGATCGAGGCCGGCGATTTTAAGGGTGAGTATGCCGAGACCGCGATTTTCTACACCAAGGGGATGGGCGCCCGCAAGGTGATGCTGGCCGGCCTGGGCGATCCCGCCAAGCTGACCTACCGGAAGCTGCGCAAGTGGGCCGGCACGGTGGCCCGGACGGCCCGCAGCAGCGGCGCCAAGACGGTCGCCTTCAGCCTGCCTGCGGTGAACGGCCTGGAGGCCGGCAAGATCGCCCAGTTCCTGGTGGAAGGCAGCCTGCATGGGCTGTACCGGTTCGAAACCTATAAGTCCGACCAGTCGCCGAAGCCGCAGGTGGAGAGCCTGACCCTGGCCGGTGGCCGTGAGGTCGAAGCCGGCGCCGAAGTCGGTCGGATTCTGGGTGAAGCCACCAACCTGTCCCGCAGCCTCAACTGGATGCCTGGCAACAAGCTGACCGCGGCCGCTCTGGCGGAGCGTGCGGAGCAGGTGGCCAGGGAAGCCGGGCTGGAGATCGCCGTCTTCGACAAGAAGGGCTGCGCCGAATTGGGCCTGGGCTTGCTGTTGGCCGTGAATCAGGGCTCGGTGCATGAGCCGCGCTTCATCGTCATGAAGTATAAGGGCGGCGGCGGGAAGGGCCCCTGGCTCGGGCTGATCGGCAAGGGCCTCACCTTCGACGCCGGCGGCATCTCGCTGAAGCCTTCCGACAACATGTGGGACATGAAGTACGATATGTCCGGCGCGGGCAGCGTCCTGGGCGCCATGCAGGCGATTGCCAAGGCGAAGCTCCCCTGCGACGTGATGGGCATCATCGCCGCCACCGACAACGTGCCTGACGGCGGCGCCTACAAGCCCGGCGACGTGATTGTGGGCCTCTCGGGCAAGAGCGTCGAGGTGCGTTCCACCGACGCCGAAGGCCGGTTGGTGCTGGCCGATGCGCTGGCTTATGCGGTGAAGGAAGGGTGCGAGAAGCTGATTACGGTCGCCACCCTGACCGGCGCCGTGCAGATCGCCCTGGGTCCGGTCCGCATGGGCGTTGTGGCCAACAACGACGACTGGGAGCACGAAGTCTACCAGGCGCTGGAGGAGGCCGGGGAGCCGGGCTGGCGGCTGCCGCATGATGAGGAGTACTACGACTTCTTCAAGAGCCCCATCGCCGACATGTCCAACTCGGGCACCGCCCGGGCCGCCGGCACCGTGGTGGGCGGGCTCTTCCTGATGAAGCATGTGGGCAACACCCCGTGTGTCCATCTCGACATCGCCTCGCAGGCCTGGGCGAACAGCGGCAGCAGCTTCGAAGAGGCCGGCGCCACCGGCGTTGCCGTCAAGGCTCTGGTGAAGGTCGCGGAGCGCTGGCATCGTTAAGTCTCAGTCAGAAGGAGAAGGCCCATGGTCTATATTCCGATGCCCGCCCCTCAGGGGCGGGCTGACCTTCATACCCACACCACCGCTTCCGACGGCACCCTTTCGCCGGCCGAGCATGTGCGGTGGGCCGGCAGCCAGGGCCTTGCGGCTCTGGGCATCACCGACCACGACACCATCGCGGCATGGCCCGAGGCGATCGCGGCAGGGGAAGCGCTAGGGGTGGAGATTGTCCCGGGGTGTGAGCTTTCCACCGAAGTGGGCGAGACCGAGGTGCACATGCTCGCCTACTACTTCGACCCCACCGAGTCCACCATGTCCGCACTGCTGGAACGCATGCGCGGCGGACGGCGGGCCCGGGCGGCGGAGGCGGTGGAGAAGCTGCACAAACTGGGCTTGACGCAGGTGAGCCTGGAGCGGGTGCTGGCGCTGGGCGGTGAATCGGTCGGCCGGCCGCACATCGCTGCGAACATGGTGGAGGCGGGGTATGTCCGCACCATAAAGGATGCGTTCGACCAGTACCTGGGACGGGGCAAGGCGGCCTATGTGCCGCGTCCCAAGTTGACCCCGGACGAGGCGATCACTGTGGTGAAGCAGGCCGGCGGCGTGCCGGTGGTGGCTCACCCGGGTCTGATTCGGGACGACGCCTGGGTGCGCCGGTTCATCGCCGAAGGGGTCATGGGGATTGAAGCCTACCACACCGACCACTCCGAGGCGCAGCGGCAGTTCTACGCCCGTTGGGGGCTGGATGCGGGCTTGATCGTGACCGGCGGGACCGACAGCCATGGTCCGCGGGGACCGCGCACGGTGGTGCCGGGCAGCGTCAATGTCGCCCTGGATGTGGTGGCGCAGTTGAAGGCCGCCAGTGCGTACTGGCAGCGGACTTACGCACAGAATAGGTAAGAGCCCACATCGCAGCATCAGGAGGGGCAAACCATGAGCAAACGGGTTCAGATCGAGCCATTTCATCCGCATGAACTGGAGTTCTTCACCTTTGGCAACCCGGAGGCAGGCCCTCGGGTGCTGGTGACCGCCGGCCTTCACGGCGGAGAGGCGTCGGGGATCTACGCGGCGCGTAAACTGGTACGCTGGCTGCAGGGGGAGACCGTGAAGGGGGCCGTCACCGTTCTGCCGGTGGCCAACCCCGCCGCGTTCCGGCGTCTGCGGCGCACCTCGCCGTATGACGACCTGGATCTGAACCGGATCTTCCCGGGCAAGAAGGAGGGCAGCCCTTCGCAGGTGACGGCCGCCGCCATCTGGGAAGAGGCGCAGAAGGCTGATTACATCGTCGACCTGCACTGCTGCGGCATCTTCGGTTCGGACTACACCCTGGCCCTCTGGCAGGACCACGAGCATTCCCGGGCGCTGGCAGCCATGCTGGATATCCCGGTGGTGGTCAACTCGGGCGGCACGCGCAACCAGATGTTCGTGGAGGCAAGCCACGCCGGGATCCCGGCGGTGATCATCGAGTTGGCCGGCGGTCAACTGGGCGACGGGGGCGGCCTGATCAACCGCGAGTCGGCGGAGAATGCCTTCCGGGCCGTCAGCAACCTGCTGAAGCGGCTGGGGATGGTGCCGGGCGAGACCCCGGAAGCGAAGCCGACTTTCTACGACCGCATCCATGAGGTACCGGCCACCAGGGCCGGACTCTGGCAACCGGCCATCGCCGCCGGCGCCGCCGTCACCAAGGGTCAGCGCCTGGGCGATCTGGAGGGCATGGAAGTGACCGCCCCCCAAAGCGGCATCGCCATCTCAGTCCGCTGGGAAAGCTTCGTCTTCCCCGGCCACGGCCTGGTCAACATCGCTCAGAAGTACTGAACATGAGCACCCCAGCGGTTGACCCGCTGGGGTGTTCTGTCCCCTGCCAGTAGAACGAAGCTGAGACGGACCGCTGGGGTGTTCTGTCCCTGGCCTGTGAAACGAAGCTGAGCGTCCCCGCAGCGGACCGCTGGGGTGTTCTGTCCCTGGCCATTGAAACGAAGCTGAGCGTCCCCGCAGCCGGACCGCTGGGGTGTTCTGTCCCTGGCCAGTGAAACGAAGCTGAGCGTCCCCGCAGCCGGCGGGTCTGTGCTGCCGTGCGGGCGCCCGTCGGAGGCCGCCGCCGCGGGCGCCGC
>JBLNEM010000094.1:0-16168 GCA_050262655.1 Mycobacterium leprae
ACATGCTAGCCCTTCGCCAGGCTCCACTGGCGCTTCAGCGCCATCGTGACGTAATAAGTCATCTACGCGAAGATCCCCCCGGGCGGATTATCCCCGCGGAGTTTTCCGATCTGGCGGGCCACTTCGGACGCCAGGATGATGCCACCGGTGGCCGGGCCGACCACAGTCTCCACCGGCAGGTCGGCCACCTTGGCGGCCAGTTCGGCGGCCATGCGCTCGGTCAGCGCCGGATACTGAAAGAGGTGCGGCAGCAGGAAGAACTCCCGGGAATGCCGGCCCGAGGTCAGTTGAAAATGGCCGATCCGATAGACACCGGCCTCCTGCAGTTGCGCCAGGATTTCGTCGCGACTCAGCATAGAATTCCTCTCCCTTATATGGGCATCAGGCCCGATCTGAATCCTTCAGGAACTGCCGGAGCGCCTCGGCCGCCTGACCCGTCGCCCGACGGGGGGCCGTCTTCGCCCCCTCCGCCGGCTGAGCCGGAGTACCCATGGTTGAGCTCAGTGCCTTGCCGATCGCCGGCGCCCCGCCCCGAGCGGCCCCTACCATGTCTGACACGTTCGAATAACCCTGCTCGGCCATGAAGGCGGCGATGCCCTCGGCCACATCCAGCGGCGCCCGCGGGTTGGCGAAACAGGCCGTGCCCACCTGGACTGCCCGGGCGCCGGCCATCAGGAACTCCACCGCATCCTCGCCGGTCATGATGCCACCCATGCCGATGACGGGGATATCGACCGCGCCCGCCACCTGCCAGACCATGCGCAGAGCCACGGCCTTCACCGCAGGGCCCGAGAGCCCGCCGAAGGTGTTGCCCAGCACCGGCCGCCGCTTCCGAATATCGATGGCCATCGCCTGGAGCGTGTTGATCAGGCTGAGGGCATCGGCGCCAGCCGCTTCCACGGCCCGGGCGATGCTGACGATATCGGTCACGTTGGGCGACAGCTTCACCATGAGCGGCAGAGAGGTGGCCTTGCGGACGGCGGCGGTTACCTCGGCGGCGCCCTCGCAGGTGGTGCCGAAGGCCATGCCGCCCTCCTTCACGTTGGGGCAGGAGATGTTCAACTCCACCGCCGCTACGCCCGAGCCTTCCAGCCGGCGGGCCACGGCGGCGTATTCGTCCACCGTGCGGCCGACGATGTTCACGATCACCGTCGCCCCCTGCTCCTGCAGCCAGGGCCAGTCCACATTCAGGAAGTGGTCGACGCCGGGATTCTGGAGTCCGATGGCATTCAGCATGCCCGCGGGCGTCTCGGCGATCCGGGTGCCCGGGTTGCCGGTCCACGGCTCCAGGGCCGTCCCCTTCACGCAGATCGCACCCAGGTCCGACAACGGGTAGAGATGCGCAAACTCCCGGCCGTAGCCGTAGCAGCCCGACGCGGTCCAGACCGGGTTCTTGAAACGCCGGCCAAACAGTTCAATGGAGAGATCCGTGGTCACCGCAGTTCAACCTCCTCGGCGGAGAAGACCGGCCCATCCTTGCAGACCCGATAGTAGCCGGGTTGCCCCGCCTTGGGCACCGTGCAGCCGATGCAGGCGCCAAAGCCACAGGCCATATACCGTTCCAGGCTGAGGTAGCACGGCACGCCTGCCGCCGTCGCCAGATTCTTCACGGCCGCCAGCATCGGTTCGGGCCCGCAGGCCCAGATCTGGCTCACCTGCCCCGCCGCCAGCAGTGCCGACAACGGATCGGTCACCAGCCCTTTGGCGCCGGCCGAGCCGTCATCGGTCACCACCGTCACCGGGACGCCGGTGGCCAGCAACGCTTCACGCCCGGCCAGCAGAGCTTCGCTGCGGGCGCCGATCAGGGCGGTGCACTGCCGCCCCTGCGCCACGGCCCACTCGGCCGCGGCTACCATGGGCGGAATGCCCAGACCGCCGCCCACCAGGCAGAGGCCGTCGGTGGGCTCCGGGAAGGAACGGCCCAGCGGTCCCAATAGATCCACCTGCATGCCGGGGAGCACGCCGGCCAGCAGCCGGGTGCCGCGCCCCACGGTGCGGTAGATCAGCGTAATCGTCCCCTCGTCAGGGCGGATCCGGGCCAGGGAGAGCGGCCGCCGCAGCAGCGGATCGACGCTCACCACCCCTGCCACCGCGGGTGTCACCCGGACCTCCACGAACTGCCCTGGCACAGCCATCCGGGCGATCTGCGGTGCACGGAGCACCAGTTCATAGATCTCACCCTGCCCGGTGTGGCTCACGACGGTGGCGTACTCCTGCAGCCAGGCGCCGGTCACTGGGCCAGCACCTGCATGCCCAGCATGCGCAGCTCCCCGCCGACCACGGTCGCGTAGGGTGCCCCGGTCAGTTCCCAGCCGCCGAAGGGGGTGTTCTTCGACTTCGAAGCCATCTTTGCCGCCTCAACGGTCCAGCGCTGCTCCGGATCGAACAGGGTGATGTCAGCCACGGCGTCCTCCACCAGGGCGGGCGGGGTCAGCCCCATCAGTTCGGCCGGGCGGGTGGACATGAGGCGGATCATCTGCTCCAGCGTGATGTGGCCGGGCCGGACCAGCCGGTCCAGCGCCAGCCCCACCGCCGTCTCCAGGCCGGTGATGCCGAAGAGGGCGTACTGGTACTCCACTTCCTTCTCATCGAAGGAATGGGGCGCATGGTCGGTGGCGATCACGTCGATGGTGCCGTCGGCCAGGCCGGCCACGATCGCCTGCCGGTCCGCCTCGGTCCGCACCGGCGGGTTCATCTTCGTGTTGGTGCTGTAGTTCAGGTCAGCCACGATCTGGTCGGTGAGCGAGAAGTGGTGCGGCGTCGCTTCGCAGGAGACGTTCGCCCCCAGCCGCTTCCCCCAGCGGACCAGCTCCACCGAATAGCGGCTGGAGAGGTGCTGCATGTGCACATGGGCCCCGGTCTCCAGCGAGAGCAGGATGTTGCGCGCCACCTGGACCTCCTCCGAGGCCGAGGGGATACCCTTGAGCCCGAGAGCCGAAGAGACCGCCCCCTCGTGCATGGCGCCGCCACCGGAGAGGTTCTTGTCTTCGCAGTGGTCCATGACGGGGATGCCGAACTGGTGGGCGTAGATCATCGCCTGCCGCATCGTCTCGCCGTTCATCACCGGATGGCCGTCATCGGTAATCGCCACGATGCCGGCTTCCCGCATCTCGCCGATCTCGGCCAGTTCCTCGCCCTTGGAGCCTTTGGTGATGGCGCCGGAGGACCAGACTCGGCAGAGCCCCTGCTCCGCCGCCAGCCGCTGCACATGGCCCACTACCGTGACGTTGTCGATCACCGGGCTGGTGTTGGGCATGCAGACGACGCCGGTGAAGCCGCCCCGCACCGCCGCAGCCGTCCCGGTCCGCATATCTTCCTTATACTCCTGCCCCGGGGTCCGCAGGTGCACGTGGATATCGATAAAGCCAGGCGCCACCACCTTGCCCCGGGCGTCCACCACCCGGTCCGCTGCGCCCTCGCCGATGCCGTTCTCGATCGCCGCAATCCGCCCATCCACCACGAGCAGATCTGCCACGCGATCGACGCCGTTTGCCGGATCCAACAGCCGCCCGCCCTGAATTAAGAGCTTCATGCCGCATTCCCTCCCCCAAGCAGTAGATAAAGAACCGCCATGCGAACAGCAACGCCGTTGGTCACCTGGTTCAGGATGACCGACTGGTCGCCGTCCGCAATGGCGGTGGCTATTTCGACGCCCCGATTCATGGGCCCGGGATGCAGCAGCAGCGCATCCTGCTTGGCCAGCTTCAGCCGGTCGGTTCCCATGCCCCAGAAACGATGGTACTCATGCACGGAGGGGAAGAGCCCCTTCTCCTGCCGCTCCAGCTGGAGCCGCAGCACGTTCACTACATCGGCGCCCTCTACGGCCTCCTCGACCCGGGTGGTCACATGAACCCCCAGTTCCTCGAAGCCAGTGGGCAGCATGGTGGCCGGTCCTGCCACCCAAACGTCAGCACCGTACTTGGTCAGACCGTAGATGTTGGAACGGGCCACCCGGCTGTGCAGAATATCGCCGATGATGGCCACCTTGAGGCCCTTCAGGGTGCCCTTCCGCTGCCGGATGGTCAGCATGTCCAGGAGACCCTGGGTGGGATGCTCATGCATGCCGTCGCCGGCGTTGATCACCGAACAGTGCAGCCGCTCGGCCAGGAAATGGGGCGCCCCACCCACGGGATGGCGCATGACGACGGCATCGATGCCCATGGCCTCCAGATTGCGGGCGGTATCCTTCAGGGTTTCGCCCTTCTGCACGCTGGACGAGGCCACCGAGATCGCGGTGCTATCGGCCGACAGGTACTTGCCGGCCATCTCAAACGACTTGGCTGTGCGCGTAGAGTTTTCGTAGAACAGCGTAACGAAGGATTTGCCCTTCAGAGTCGGCAACTTCTTCACCGGCCGGTTCAGAATCTCCCGTAGCATATCGGCGGTGTCCAGGATGCGGTCCATCTCGGTAGTCGACAGGTCCCGCAGGCCCAACAGGTGCTTCTGGGTAAAACCGATCATATGGCCTCTCCTCCTTCTGGGTTCGATCAGGGCAGGTCGTACAGCGCCACGAAATCTTCGCCGTCCACTTCCTCGAGGTGAACCTCGATCAGTTCCCGGCGGGAGGTCGGCACATTCTTGCCCACGTAGTCTGCCCGAATCGGCAGCTCGCGGTGGCCGCGGTCGACCAGCACCGCCAGTTGGATCACCGACGGGCGGCCGATGTCCAGCAGCGCATCGAGGGCGGCCCGCACGGTGCGGCCGGTGTAGATCACGTCATCCACCAGCACCACCACGGTGCCCGGCAGGCCGAAGGGGATCTCAGACTTGTGCACCTGCGGCACCGAGGAGAGCTCGGAGAGGTCGTCCCGGTACAGCGTGATGTCCAGGATGCCCACCGGCACCTTCTTGCCTTCGAACTCCTCCAGCTTGGCGGCCAGCCGCTCGGCCAGGGGCACACCCCGCCGGCGGATGCCGACCAGCGCCACGTTCTCCACGCCCTTGTTCCGCTCCGTGATCTCATGCGCAATCCGGGAGAGGGCCCGGTTCATCTGATTCGCATCCATCAGCATCGCTTTGGGCTCGGTCATGGCGAAACACCTCCGGTAAAACAAAAACTCCTTGCCGGAAGCCGGCAAGGAGGTAGTCTGCCCATACGTGAGGCTGCGCTTCCACAGAACCCGTGGAGGAGGGCACCACTTATATGAAGCTGGAGACCGTTCCTTGTCAGCCTCGCCGGACTGAATTAAAGGAAGCATACGCTCACTGGAAAGGGTAGCACAGGTGGGGGCGAGGGTCAACCCCAAAGCAGAATGCTGGCGTGTAACTGGGCGCCCCCGCCGCGACCGCCTCTGGTGTTGAGAAGCAGTGAAACGAAGCTGAGCGTCCCCGAAGCCGGCAGGTCTGTGACGCCGTTAGGCCCCCCGAGGAGACCCGTAAGGGGCTCCGCAGGAAAAGGGGCCGTGGCGTCACAGGCCTGACGGCGTAGGGTACTCCCACGAAGTGAGTTCATCCCTCGTTTACATCTGGGTGATTGTTCGGTAGCAAAAATGAGGTAATCTATACGAAGACAAGTACTGCCTGGTGGCTGGAGGTGACCCGGATGAGTCGCACGATCCTGGTAGTCGATGACGAACCCAATATCCGTGAGCTGTGCCGGCTCTACCTTGAGCAGGAGGGCTTCACGGTTGAAGAGGCGGCCGACGGCGTTGCGGGGCTGAACAAGGCGAAGCAGATCAAGCCGGCGGCGGTGATCCTGGACCTCATGCTGCCCGGACGGAGCGGCTTTGAGGTCTGCAAGGAACTGCACGCCGCCGATATCCCGGTGCTGATGGTGACCGCCCGCGGGGACGAGGTGGACAAGATCCTCGGCCTGGAGCTGGGCGCCGATGACTACGTGACCAAACCCTTCAGCCCCCGGGAACTGGTGGCCCGGGTGAAGGTGGTCCTGCGGCGCTGGGAGCGCGGCGCAACCCCCTCCCCCCTGCCGGCGGCCCCCGAGCGGCTGGAGTTTGCCGATTTCACCCTCGACCTGGCGGGCCGCAGCCTGCTGGTGCGCGGCAAGCCGGTGGACTGCCCGCCCAAGGAGTTCGATCTGCTGGCCACGCTGGCCCAGAACCCGCACCGGGCCTTCACCCGGGAACAACTGCTGGAGAAGGTCTGGGACTACAGCTTCTATGGCGACTTCCGCACCGTGGATGTGCACATTCAGCGGATCCGTAAGAAGATCGAGCCCGACCCGGAGAAGCCCCGGTATGTGAAGACCGTTTGGGGTGTCGGCTACAAGTTCGAGACCGCACAGGAGTAAGCCATGCGTATTGGGGCAAAGCTGCTGCTGACCTATCTCATCCTGCTGGGGGTTGTCACCCTGGCGGCCGGTCTGGGACTGCCCCGACTGGTCGAGAACGCCGTAGAGAAAGCCGAACAGAGCATGTTGGAGCGGCAGGCGCGGACGGTGGCCGAACGGCTCTCCACCACCCTGAACCCGAGGGCCGATGGCCCGGATGGCGCACCGGGGGGCCCGGGCCTGGGCGCCGGCGTCGGCGCCATGGACCGGATGACCTTGGACGAAACGGTGGCGCTGGTCAATCCACAGGGCGTGGTGGTCAGCTCCAACCGCCCCGGCTGGAAGGGCGCCAAGGTACCCGATTTGACCGCGCCCAAGTCGCCACCCGATGCCCGCCCGGCACGCCGGACCGTCAGCCTGCAGGGCGAAGAGGTGATCTGGGCAACGGCGCCGATCACCAACCTCCCCCCCCTGAAGGGCTATGAGGTGCTGGTGGTGCGGGACCTGCCGTTCATTCAGTCGATTTCGAAGCCGATCACCAACGGGCTGCTGGTGATCGTAATCATCGGCTTCATCGCCGCCCTGCTGATTGCCGGCTGGGTCAGCCGGGAGATGGTGAAGCGGCTGAATGCCACCGGCGAGGCGGCCCGGGCACTGGCGGAAGGCGACCTGGCCGTGCGGGCGCCGGAGAAGGGCACCGACGAGATCACCGAACTGGCCACTCACTTCAACCACATGGCGGAGCGCATCGAGGTGCTGGTAGCCGGGCTGAGGCGATCGGAGACCGCCCGCAACGAACTGCTGATGATGGTCGGGCACGACCTCCGCACCCCCATGACCTCGATTACCGGTTTCGCCGAAGCGCTGCGGGACGGCGTGGTGCAGGACGAGGAGCGGAAGCAGCGTTTCTATGAGATCATCGCCACCGAATCCCAGCGGTTGACCCGGCTGACCAACGACCTGTTCGATGTGGCCAAGCTGGAGAGCGGACAGATGGAACTACGGCTGCAGGCGATCAGCATCGCCCCGCTACTCCGAGAGTTCGCCGACTCGTTACGGGAACTGGCACAGCAGCAGAGTACCCGGCTGGACCTGGCGATCACACCCGAGGCCGAGAGCGCCCGGGTCTACGGCGACCGGGACCGGCTGGAGCAGGTGCTGGGCAACCTGGCCTCTAACGCCCTCCGGTTCACGAAGGAGGGCGAGGCGGTCACCATTCGGGCCACGGTAGATGGCACGGAACTGGTTGTCGCTGTGGAGGACAAGGGCCCTGGCCTGACACCGGATGAAGCGGCCCAGGTCTTCCAGCGGTTCTTCCAGGGAGCGCAGCAGGGGCGGGGCCACAAGGGCGCCGGCCTGGGCCTGGCCATCGTGAAGTCGCTGATCGAGGCGCATGGCGGCAAGGTGGGCGTGGCCTCGGTACCTGGACAGGGCGCCACCTTCTGGTTCCGGCTGAACATCGTTGCATAAGGCAAATTGACGAGTAGAAAAGGAAGCGCACCTTCAGTCCCAATAGGACCGAAGGTGCGCTTCGCCGTATAAGTAGCTGGGAGTACATGCAGGCCTGCCTCCGAAAGGAGGATGCCAATGGTGAAGATCAGGATCTTCTTTTCCATCGAGTTGAGCGGCAAAGCCCTCATCACGATGGCCCTGGTTGTAGCTAAGGCCATTTTCTCCGCTTTCAAGTAGCGGCCGGTCTAGCTCTATCCAACAAAAACCGACCGCCGTCTCTCAGTTGAGGCGGCAACATGCGGGCTCCCAGGGCACCCCGGTGGGGTGTCCTTTCCATTTTGCCCGCTGTCCTGCCAAATGATACCTACCAGGCCAGCTTCCCCACGGCCGCAAGTGCGGCGTTGATCTCGTTGTTCATGCTGGCGGCGGCGGTGGCGATGGCCGTAGCCGCGGTGGCAGGGGTCGGTTCAGGGCCGTAAGCGTAGATCACCGAGCGGGAGGCGCTGATCACCGCGCCCAGCCCATCCGGATTGAAGCCGTGCACCACGTCGGTCGCCTTGCCGCCCTGGGCGCCGTAGCCCGGCACCAGGATGATGGCCTGGGGCATCTCCTTACGGTAGCGGGCGAGATCTTCAGGGTAGGTCGCGCCTACCACCGCCCCCACCGATGAGTAGCCCATCGTGCCAGTCAGCGGTCCGCCCAGTTCGTTCACCAGCTTGCAGACCTGGCTGGCCACGGTCTCGCCGCTGAACAGGGGCTGGTCCTGCAGTTCGCCGGAGGAGGGATTGCTGGTCTTCACCAGCACGAAGACGCCGGTGCCCCGCTCCTGCGACCGCTTGGTGAAGGGCAGCAGTCCGTCGCTGCCGATGTATGGGTTGACGGTGAGGCTGTCCACCACCTGGTCGGGGGCTTCCCAGCTCTCCAGCGGGTTGGCGTGGCCGAAGAACGCTTCCGCATAGGCTTCGGCGGTGGTGCCGATATCGCCCCGCTTGGCGTCGCCGATCACCAGCAGCCCCTTCGACCGGGCGTAGCGGACCGTCTCCCAGAAGGCCCGAACGCCATACCAGCCGTAAACCTCGAAGAATGCGGACTGGGGCTTGACCAGCGGCACCTGATCGGCCACTGCATCGATCACCAGCCGGGCCCAGGCAGCGATTGCGTCCGCGGCGCCCTCGGCGGTCGTGCCGTAGCGGGCAGCCGCTTCCTGCTTGATATAGGAAGGGATGCGTGCCAGAACCGGATCGAGGCCGACCACCACATGGGAGCGTTTGGCAATGACCGCCTGGCAAAGGCGATCGGCGAAATGGGTCTGAAGCATTTGGAACCGCCTCCTCTATGGAACGCCGGGTCACGCCCGGCATTATTCCCTTACCCCTCCGCCCGCAATTGGGCCAGGGCCGCCATGAAATCGGCCGGCGGCTCGGCGGTGAACTCCACCCACTGACCGGTGGTCGGGTGGTGGAAACCAAGCTGGCGGGCGTGCAGCGCCTGCCCCGGCATCTCCAGGTGAGCCTTGCGGGTGCCATAGACCGTATCGCCCACCACCGGGTGACCGATAAAGGCCATATGCACACGGATCTGATGGGTGCGCCCCGTCTCCAACCGGCACTCCACCAGCGAATAGCCCTTGAACCGCTCCAGCACGGTGAAGTTGGTAACAGCCTCCCGCCCGCTTTTGGTGTTGACCGCCATCTTCTTCCGGTCGGTGGGGTTCCGCCCGATGGGCGCCTCAATGCGGCCGTTGTCGGGCATGGAGTAGCCGTGCACAATCGCCCAGTAAATCCGCTTCACGGTGTGCTCGCGAATCTGCTCCTGCAGGGCCTGCATCGCCCGCTCATTCTTGGCCGTCACCAGCAGGCCGGTGGTGTCCTTGTCCAACCGGTGGACGATGCCCGGGCGGAGTTCGCCGCCGATGCCCTCCAGATCATCCACATGCTCCAGGAGCGCATTGACCAGCGTGCCGGACCAGTTGCCGGCGGCCGGGTGTACCACCAGGCCCCGCTGCTTGTTGATCACGACCACGTCATCATCTTCATAGACGATATCCAGGGGAATCTCCTCGGCCGTCAGCTCCACCGGCTTGGGATCGGGCACCGTAACGGTTACCTGATCCCCTGGCTGGAGCGACTGCGAGGCCTTTTTCACCGGCTGGCCGTTGACCGTGACCAGCCCCTCTTCGATCAACCCCTTGATGCGTGAACGGGAGAGACCCAATTCTGCCTGCGCTGCCACGTAGGCATCCAGGCGGGCCTCTCCCGTCTCGGGGGTCAGATTATACGCCTTCACCCTTCTTCTCTCCTGTCAGAACGATGTGCAGGATAAAGAGCCCTACCCCGAGCGTGATGGCCGTATCGGCCACGTTGAAGTTCGGGAAGACATAGCTCTTGTGGTAGAACATCAGGAAGTCCACCACTTCCTTGTGCCGCAGGCGATCGATCATGTTGCCGGCAGCACCGCCCATGAGGAAGCCCAGAGCCCAGGGCACCAGTCCCCGCTTCGCCTCCGGGAACCGCAGGTAGTACAGGATGGCGCCGATGGCCACCAGCGAGACCACGATGAAGATCCACTGTTGGTTCTTCAGCATGCCGAAGGCGGCACCCGGGTTGTGCAGATACTGGAGTGAGAAGAAGCCCCGGATGATGGGGACCTCCTGAAACTCCGTCAGGCGAGTGGCGACCAGATACTTGGTAGATTGGTCCAGTATCACTACGATGATACCCAAAATAATCGATAGCAATTCAGATGTCACCTCATCTGTCCCAGTCTACCATAGGTTGGATTTCATGAGAAGAGGGCCGGGTGGCGCTCCGGCCCAAGCAGAAGCGGTTACAGCCGCGGCATCGGCGCCCGCGGGGGGAACCGGCCCTTGCGGAACTGGTGCTCGGGCATCACCGTGACAAACTGGGGCCCGGGTTCCCATTCGTAGTTGCCGCCCATATCCTCCTGGCTGTAGATGGTGGAGTACGGGTCCTCGGCCCACTGCGTGTTCTTGTCGTGATCCCGGTCGTCCCGCTGCAGCGGCTCACCGTCCTCGTCCACCAGGGCATCCATCGGGTCGACGACCGTGTAGACATCCTCATCGGAATTATACAGGTCATCGTATTTGACGGCGCCGGGCACGTCAGCCGGCGTTTCGGATGTGCCGTAGGAGGCCACTTCCTGCCACGCATCCTCGCCATCGTATCCCGGATCGCCGGAACCCTCCCGGAAGGAGCGGCCAAACGGCGGGTAGAGCACCTGCTCCTCGATGGGCCGGTGGAACCGGTCAGGCAGCGCCTCTCGCCCCTGCTGGCAGTGAATGCAGCAGGTGGCACTGGGGAAGGCCTCGAGCCGCTCTTCGGCGATCGGGCCGCCGCACTCCTCGCAAATGCCGTACTCGCCCCTGGCCATGCGCTCCAGGGCAATGTCGATTTCACGAACCCGGCGGGAGGCGTTGGTCCGCAGGCCCAGATCCTTCTCCCGCTCAAAGGTCTCGGTACCCAGGTCGGCGGGATGGTTATCCACCGTAGAGTCTTCCTGCAGTTGATCGCCCTCGGAGAGCTTGCCCAGTCCGGTCTCGTTGATCGCTTCGATCTGCCGTTCATAGGATTGCTTTTCGTCCAACAGCTTCTGCTGGAAATGTGCCAAGTCCACGACCCTGGACACCCCCTCTCGACGGTAGTGTGCCCTCGTTATGTCTTTTCTACGGTCGCAAGTTGTGCTCTACCAGACGGACAATCGTGGCGATGTACGAGCCAATCACCGGCAGGTGTGCCCACATGGAGGCCTGCAAAAGATAGAGCAGGGTGGCCGACAGAACGGCAAACCCAAAGGCAATGCCTAGGCCACGGGCCGTGCCAGCCAGGAAATTGACCCAGACCAGGCGCCAGGGATTTTTCAGCAGCGCAATATACTGCGAGAGGTCCATTTTTTCGATCGCCCAGGTCAGCTTGGTGACCTTCTCCCGCAGCGTCGCCGTCGCGGAGCCATCCGCCACAAGGACGCCGCCCTCTTCGGGCGCTTTCCGGTCGGTCATGCACAGAGCCTCCTGCCGGGGCAGACTTACGGAGGTAGTCTCTCCGCAACGCGGGAGGAGCAATTCAGGACGACTGGCGGCCACAGGGGCTTGTTTCCTGGCAATCTGCAGGGTACGCTAATGGGCGGAAGGTGATAGTGCAATGAACGGTGATCGCTACTTCAAGGAGCATCGTGACGCGCATCTGACCCAGTTGAAGCAGTTCCTGTCGATCCCCAGCGTCAGCGCCATCTCCGCGCATAAGGAGGATGTGCGCCAGGCGGCCAAGTGGCTGGCCGACCAGCTGAAGGCGGTGGGCATGAACAAGGTTGCCATCATGGAGACCGGTGGCCACCCCGCCGTCTATGCGGAACGGATCGACCACCCGGGCAAGCCGGTGGCCCTGATCTATGGTCACTACGATGTCCAGCCGGTGGACCCGTTGAACCTGTGGGAGACGCCGCCGTTCGAACCGACCATTCGGGGCGACAAGCTCTACGCCCGTGGCGCCAGCGACGACAAGGGCCAGGTCTTCATGCACGTGAAGGTGATCGAGGCGATCCTGAAGGAAGAGGGCAAGCTGCCGCTCAACCTGAAGGTGATCTTCGAGGGCGAGGAAGAGGTCGGCTCCGCCAACCTCGAGCGGTTCGTCAGCGAACACAAGGATTTATTGAAGGCCGACGTGGTCGTGATCTCCGACACCGGTCTCTATGCGGCGGGCGTGCCATCGCTTACATACGCCCTGCGCGGACTGGCGGCGATGGAGGTTCACGTGCAAGGCGCCAAGGGTGACCTGCACTCCGGTCTGTTTGGCGGTGCGGCCCCCAACGCGGTGCACGGGCTGGTGGCCATGCTGGATTCGCTGCATGACCCTGAGGGCGGCATTGCGGTCCAGGGCTTCTATGACCAGGTCCGCCCCCTCTCCCACGAGGAGCGGGAGAACTTCAAGGCGCTGGCGTTCGACGAAGGCCAGTTGAAGGCCGACCTGGGCGTAAAGTCGCTGCCCGGTGAAACCGGCTACTCTGCACTGGAGCGGCTCTGGGCCCGTCCGACTCTGGAGATCAACGGTATCTCCGGCGGCTTTGAGGGCGAGGGCACCAAGACGGTGATCCCGGCCAAGGCTTTCGCCAAGATCACCTGCCGCCTCGTTCCCGACCAGGATCCCGAGCGGGTGCTGGATGCGATCGAGAACCACCTGAAGGCGCACCAGCCATCGGGCATCACCCTGGAGTTCAAGCGGGACGGCGGCAGCCCGGCCTGCATCACCCCGATCGACCACCCTGCCATCCGGGCGGCGATGGAGGCCCTCGCGGAGGGCTATCATAAGGAAGCCCGGTTCATCCGCAGCGGCGGCTCGATTCCGGTGGTGGGCCTGTTCGACAAGGTGCTGGGCATCCCGTCTGTGCTGATGGGCTTCGGCCTGGAAGACGAGAACTTCCACGCCCCCAACGAGCACTTCCACCTGGAGAACTTCGACACCGGCCTGCGGGTGCTCTACTCGTACTGGCATAAGCTGCCGGAGGCGCTGGGAAAGTAGGACCCGTACGCCTCTGGGCCTCACCAGGACGCATAACGACAAGGGCATGAGTTCTCGGCGGAGAACTCATGCCCTTGGTTTGTGGTGGACCTCCCCGCAAGCTTCGGCTCCGTAACGGCTGCCAGGGATCACCCCGCCGGGAGTCCTGCCGTTAGGAAGCATGCGTTCTGGACATACTCCACTATGGTGGCGACCGCCCCATAAGTGTGTTGCTACATCAGAACGAAGTGTGAGACTGGGACTATGTTACGAAGAGAGACGGATCGCTGCTGCGGCTAAAACGAGAAGCGTCAGCAGTTCTTCCAGCGTTAGTTCCACGGAGAGCTTCAAGATGTTGCCACCCCCTTTGCGGGGCGGCCACCAACCAGATTATACCAAACGCAGAGTCGGTCATCACCAACAACCCGTCGACAAGTTTCGACGGGTTGTTCTGTGTCCTGCCGGCGCCCATGCCCTTTGCTTGTGAACAGCGGCTACCGTTGACCTCTCGGTCCCAACATCCACACAACGAGATCCCAGGTGAACTCCTCACCCGTATCCTTGAAGAGCCCCACGCCTAAAGACCGCCCATACTGAACAAGGCTGAAGAGATCATCCCTCCACCCCGGAAAGTAGTCATCCCACCATATCGTGAGCCCCTCTGGGGTGAAACGCATACTCGCCCCGTGGCCATCGATGAACCGGTATTCCTGCTCTTCTTCGTTCCACCGGGCAAAGGTAGGTAGCGCCCTGATGAACTGATCCAGTTGTTTCCGATGTTCCTCCGTGCATGGGCCTCCGGTTCCCGTGGATGCAAGATAGCATTCCCAAGCCATGGGTTGCCTCTCCTTGTTGACACGTCATTCCGATGGCGGAATCTGGTTGCTCGGCTGCGATGAGCTGGGCATGGTCCCTGTGCCCGCTCTCTTTTCGTGATTCGGTCGTTTATTGTGGCCAAGGAGACAGTTTGAGCCAGAGGTCCACTATTGCGCCGTCACTTGACAATCCTGCGACCAAGTTGCCGGCAGAGGCTACCCAGCTATTGGCAATGCCACCATCAAGCCAAATCCGGACTAGCCCACTTTCCTCATCCGCCTCGACACACGGCTCCAAATCGTAAGAAAGGAACCCTGTAGGACCGGGTGCGTCAAACCTGAGAACGCCGTGACCGGTAATGACAGGCATGACCAAATGGGCATGTCTCCAAGTTGCCATCGGTGAGTACAACTCTAGTTCCAGGAGGGTTCGCTCCGAGCCATCTAAAGAGATACACAAATCTCCTGCCTGAAGAACAATGCACGGGACGTTGATCCCTCCGGGAGGGTTGGCTGGCCTAAAGCAGAGATGGTCATCTCTATAAACGATGTTGCCTGCAACCTTCCAGCCGCTCTCCACCGTGACGGGAACCTTGGCGGCGCAGTTATCAGAACCCACTTTTAGCCCTGCTTTCATCAACGACTTCAGGAGCTTCTCCGCATCATCGTAATGGACATGGACCACTGTTTTGGTTGCGGTGTGGAGGTGCATTAGGCATGTGCCCCGTCGGGTCTACGTAGTTCACCGGGTTGTTCCCGACGTAGGTGTAAAGGTTCTGCGTCCACGGCTGCCACGGGTTCCCCTTGTATGTATCCTGCCGCTAAGAAGCTCCGGGACGGGGTAATATAAAGAGGGTGGCAGCCGCCCCCGAATGTGTGGTGCTACATACCTGTTGAGACTCGGACTGAGGCTAAGCTAGTGCGATAACTGGAGCATTGCTGCGGCTATAGC
This sequence comes from Mycobacterium leprae, assembly GCA_050262655.1. Classification (GTDB taxonomy): domain Bacteria; phylum Bacillota; class Sulfobacillia; order Symbiobacteriales; family Symbiobacteriaceae; genus DASXVX01. Next base: position 14,956 of record JBLNEM010000094.1, read on the forward strand.
CAGTAGGAGCAGCAGATCTTGTATCGTCAGTTCGATGTAGAATTTCAGGGATGGCCACCTCCTTTCCAGGGGGCGGCCGCCACCCACATTGTACCAATTGCACACGCCAGATACCAGAACAACCGTTCGACAAGTTTCGAGCGGTTGTTCTGTATCCTGCGTCAGGAACCGGCCGACCTTCGGGCTGTACACCCTGGAGTATCGATGGCACGCCCCCACCCCATCCGTGGGGGCTCCCGGTCACGGCGCCGTGACGATGCCCAGTTCTCCGTTCACCTCGATGCGGTCGCCGGTGCGGATTACCGTGGTGGCGTCGCCGCAGCCGGTGACGCAGGGGAGCCCCAGTTCACGGGCCACCACGGCGGCGTGGCAGACCGCGCCGCCCTGATCGGTCACGATGGCCCGCACCCGGTCCAGGTACTGGGCCCAGTCGGGCGTCGACATACGGCAGACCAGGATCTCACCGGGCTGGAGGGTAGCGAGGCCGGCCTCATCAGCCACCACCCGGGCCGGCCCCACCGCGACGCCCGGGCTGGCGGGAATGCCGCTGCAGAGGAACTCGCCCTGGGCGGGCCGCTCCGCCGGGATCGCCTGCCGCTCGTCGAGAATCGCCAGCAGGGCGGCGCTCCACGGCTCCTTGCGCATCAGGTTCCGATCCATGCGCAGGTGCATGATGTTGACGCAGTGGTCGAACAGCATGATCAGGTCGTGCGGAGTCAGCTCCCGCCAGTGGCGTTCCAGAGCGTTGAAGTCATCCTGCTTATAGGTCGGCATGTAGGGGCGGAAGAGCATCAGTTGTGCCACCGCCGGCGCCATTGCCTCACGCAGCCGGGCCTCGTTCTCGTCGTTTCGATCACGCTGGTACCGTTCGATCGCGTTGTAGGCCAGATCCAACAGCGGCTTCAGCCGTTCGGCCTCCTCGGCCATCGCCTTGCGCAGGATGTTCACGAGTTTTTCCTCCTGAAAGGGTGAGGCGCAACCGGATCAGCGGGCAGGGCGTCTAATCGCCAGAAAGCATGGTGAGATCTGATGTCTGCTCTAAGCCGCCGAGACGGCCTGGTCCGCGGGACCCTGGCCATCACCTTTACCATTCTCTTCGTCCGGGTCATGGCCTTCCTTTACCGCCCGATGGTGATCCGCCTGTTTCAGCCCTTCGACGGGAGCGACGGCTGGTTGGGCCTGGGCAGGGCGCAGGCCCCGGCCACGGCCTACC
>JBLNEM010000095.1:0-3205 GCA_050262655.1 Mycobacterium leprae
GCCCCGACGCTCCGTCTCGTCGCCTTTCCTCCTCTCTGGTCTTGTCACCTGCGGCCGGTGTGGCAACCGTATGCGCACACTGGCGGTGCGCCGTGGGGCAGGCTGCCGGGGCGGTGAGCCCAAGGGCTACTACTTGTGTCGGGGCAGCAGCGAGCTGGGACTGCACCCTGGAGAGTATATCCGGGCAACTCAGCTGGAGGAGGATGTGCTGGAGCGGCTGCGGCAGGAACTGGCGGGGGTGGCGCCGCCCCGAATGGCCTGCGCCGGCACCAGAGCGAGGGCGGGCGTCCGTTCGGCCACCGCCTTGGCAGCAGACTTGCAGGATCTGGCAGAAGCCCGCTTCTTCCGGCGGGAAGAGCTGCGCAAGGGGCGGATGAGCGAGGCCGAGTTCCAGTTTGAGTTGGCGGCCATCAGCCGGCGAGAGGCGGAACTGCGGGCGGAACTGGCGGCGATGGAAGTGCCGGCGGCATCCATCGTGGAGTTACCTGACGCCGCCTGCCTCATGCGGCTGGAAGCACCGGTGGCAGCGTTGAAGCGGTTGTTGCTTCCACTGCTGGAGCAGGTCGTGGTCTGGGAGCGGGACCGGGTGGAGCTGCATGTTCGGTTCACGGCGGCAGAGGCAGCAGCGCAGAAGCCCCGGTCCTCGCCGTAGGATCGGGGCTTTGTTTCGCATCACTACTCCGCGGTCGGGGCGGGCAGCACTTGAACCAAAACACGGCCCATGACGTCTCATTGCAGCCAATGAGGCACTTTGTGAGGTGGGCACTTTGACCAGATGGGCCAAGCGATTCGCTCTGCCGATCATGCTGCTATGTCTGGTGTTGATTGGGATGGGCCGGGTTGTCGTACCGTTCTGGGGCAACCCATGGGTGCGTCTGACCATGGGTTGGCGCGTTTCCAATTATCTGAGCGAGCGGTACCCGGAGACCCGCTTTGAGCTTACTGATACTGGCTACGATTTTGCGAATCAGGGATATGTCGCCCACGTGCGGTCGAAGACAGTGCCAGCCGTAGAGGCCATCGTGGTTCTGTCCCAAGACGGCAAAAGCCGGGATGATTACCTGGAGCGGAAGCTGAAGACCGAAATGGTGGCGCAGCTAAAACCGGTCGTGCAGCTCGTTCTGCCTGGAGCCACCGTGAGCGCCGAGATACGCTTGCCAGACGGGAGCAAGTACGGTGAAGGGATGACCTACGGACCAGAGGTCGGGGGCGAGATGAGGGCAGTGATCACGTGGGAACTCTCTTCGGCCGATCCGACGCTATTCGTGGAACAGGTGACGGCAGTCCTGGTTACCGTACGGCAGAGCGGTCTGCGTGTAGACGGCTGCCTCTTCTGGGGGAACCTTGGCGATCGAAGCTACGCTCTCAACCTCACCAAAGCAGAGATGGTGTTCACCAGTGAGCAGTTGCTGCCGTTGGTAACCAAGCCCGGAAAATGGTAGTGGAGAAACCGCTCGCGCAACACCAGAACCGCAGTTGAAGGCTTCTGCCACGGAGCAGGGCACAATTCTAACTGAAACTTAAACGATTCATTAACTGGTCCACTGCGAAAGGAGTACACCGAAAGGAGGAGAAGTATTAGCATCACAGAGCACACGGTTGCACAATCTCTCGTTGCGCAACCCGCTATGCGGGCGTGCAGCCCCCAAATCTGTCGCTAAAGCTTGAGTTTGTAAGGCGTTTCGGTTGGGCTTTTCCAGTATCCGGGCGCCTTTCCTTCGCACTGTGAATGCAAGCGTTTGCACCAGGCGTTGCACTCCATCACGACAAGGAAGGGGGTAATCGCTCCTGGCGACGATCAAAGACGTAGCCCGGGCATCCGGGGTTTCGGCTTCCACGGTGTCCCGAGTGCTGGCCGGCTCAAGCCGGATTAGCGCTGCGACGCACGAGAGGGTGCGGGAGGCCGTCAAGGCGCTCGATTACCACCCCAACGCCATTGCCCGGTCGCTGGCCCGGAACGAGACCAAGACCATCGGCTTCCTGATCACACGCCCGGCGGAGCAAGCGTTTGCAAACCCGTTCTTCTCCGAGGCGATTCGAGGGGTCGGCAGCGTGGTGCACCGGCGGGACCGGTACCTGCTGCTGATGACCGCCAGCAACCTGGCGGAGGAGCGGACGCAGGCGATCCGGCTGGTGCAGCACCGGCGGGTGGACGGTCTGATCCTGGCCGTTGCCCACAAGGACGACCGGCTGGTTCAGGAATTGGCCGCCATGCACTTTCCCTTCGTTCTGATTGGGCGTCCCTTCAACCCGGCGCCCATCTCCTGGGTCAACAACGACAATGTCACCGTGGGGGCCATGGCGGTGGAACACCTGATCAGCCAGGGCCACACACGGATTGGTTTCATCGGTGGACAGCCGGATACCACGGTGCATCAAGACCGGCTGGCTGGCTACCGGCAGGCCCTGGCCCGAGCTGGACTGGCCGTCGAGCCCCATCTGGAGCAAGACGGCAACTTCACCCGAGAAGGCGGCTACCGGGCCATGCAGAAGCTGATGGCCTTGCCCAATCCGCCGACCGGCATCTTTGCGATCGACGATTCCATGGCCCTGGGGGCTTTGGAGTGGTTGAACGAACGGGGCCGAACCGTGGCGGTGGTGGGCGTCAATGATGACGCAGTTGCCTCCTACACCAAGCCATCGCTGACCACGGTCCGGTTGCCGATTTTCGACCTGGGTGCCACGGCGGCCCAGGTGCTTCTGGACCAGATTGCCGATGCGAAAACCTCGCCGCGGCAGGTGATTCTTCCCAGTCAATTGGTGGTGCGGGCCTCCAGCCTCTCCGGCTCCGCCACTTAAGATTCGGCCCGGCGCCAAGAGCACGGCATCCGAGCCCCTTTTGCGCCTCAGCCGATTGTTCACTTGGGGATTCAATTACAGAAGGGGGATCCATCTACGATGATTGGTCTGAAGAAGTGGGCCGCCATTGCGGCCACCGCGACCATCGCCGCCAGCGTCCTCGCCGGCTGCGGCGGCAACAGCTCCACGCCTGCCCCTGCCAGCACCGATACCGCCAAGAAGGCTGCACCGGTCAGCATCACGGTCTGGTCGCACTTCGGCGACGACGAGGCGAAGGTTCTGGACCAGGTCGCTCAGGATTGGGCCAAGAAGACCGGCAACACCGTTACCGTCGTGACCGACAAGGGTGACATGAACGCCTTCCCGCAGGTCGCTGCTTCCGGCAAGGGCCCGGACGTCATGTTCG
>JBLNEM010000096.1:0-14859 GCA_050262655.1 Mycobacterium leprae
ACCCCTCGCACTGCGGCCCCAACCGGCACCGATCCCGTTGCCGATGGGTACTTGCGCTCTGTCGTCTCCATCGCGGTGCGGGGTGAACAGGGCGATCGGTCCGGCTCCGGCTTCGTGATGGATGCCAGCGGCCATGTGGTGACGGCTGCGCATGTAGTCGAAGGCTCCGTTGGGTGTGCCACCGTCTATGACAACAACGGCAAGGCGCATCAGGGAACCCTGGTCGATCGGGACGTCAACCGCGACGTGGCGCTGCTTTGGGTGCCCACGCTGGCTGCCTGGCCCGACCGGCTGACGCTGGGGCAATCGGCCGGAGTGAAACCGGGGGATGACCTGTATGTGTTGGGCAGCCCCAAGGGTTCCGGCAGTTCGAAGCCGCTGGTCGCGCAGGTCAGCAAACTGGCCGTGAACCAGAGCATCAGCGGGCGGTACCTGGCCAACCTGATTCAGTTCAGCGGCGCCACGGTGCTGGACGGCACCAGCGGCGGTCCGCTGGTTCAGAAGTCATCGGGCAAGGTGATCGGCATCGTGACGGCGGCGGCCAACGATCCCACGGCCTGGGCGATCCCGACCGACGACGTGACCGGTCTGCTGACCGGCTGGGCAACCCGCACGGTGGCATCCTGCACGGCAGGCACGGCGGCGAAGACGGTACCCGCGTTGCTGGCAACCATTACCCCGCTCTCCGTTACCCACGGCATTGAGGGGCAGGACCTGGTCGACGGGGCGCAGCTTGCCTTGCGGGACATGGACAGCGAACTCAAGAGTGTCGGCTACGCCGTCACCCTGCAGAAATATGACGATCAGGGAGTGGCCGACAAGGCCCGGGAAAAGGCCTCGATGGCGGCGTACGACCCGAAGGTGATCGGCGTGGTGGGCAGCCTGGACAGCCAGGCGACTTATGCGATCGGCCAGTCGTTGGCAGGCACCGGGTTGGTGATGGTAGCGCCGGTAGCCGGTGACGACAAACTGACGGCTCAGGGCTGGACGAACTTTAACCGGCTGGTGGCGGCTAACCGTCGGCAAGAGCAGACGGCAGCCAAGTTCGCCCAGAGCACCTTGAAGGCGAAAGCCGTTTTCCTGGTGAGCGAAGCGACGGCGGAGGGCAAGACCAGTGCGGCAGCCTTCGAAGAGGCGGCTCAGGTGATCGGCCTCTCCGTGGTCGGCCAGTTCCAACTGACGCCCGACTGGAGCTATGCCACACTGAAGGCCGCCATGATCGCGGCCAACACCGATAGCATCTATTATGCCGGTGGCGCCGATGCGGCTTTGAAGCTGGTGCAGAGCATGCGGCAGGATGGGCTGCTGCTTCCGGTGATCGGCACCCAGGCATTGGTTGATCCCCGCTTCGGCGAGTTGACCGGGCCGGGCGCCCGCGGCATCTACTTCACCCGCCTCACGGCCGAACCGACGGCCCAGTTTCAGCGCCACTTCGAGACCGAAATGGCCAAGCCGACTCGCGGGTATGCCGCCTATGGCTACGACGCCGCCCGGCTGATTCTGTCGGCCCTCGTTCGCTACGGTCAGCAGCACCCGGCCCAACTGCCCACCCGTGCCGAACTGGCCCGATTGGTCCGTGCCACCACCGGTTACTCCGGCTGGTCCAGTTGGGTGACCTTCGATCCGGTGGGCGAGAACCTCAGTTCCTGGGTTCATGTCTTGGAATGGAAGCAAGGCAGTATCCAGCCGATGGTCAGCTTGCGGTAAATAGCTGGAAGGCGATGCAACAAAGCATCGCCTTTTTCTTTCGGGGTGTGATCACTGGCGGAAAGTGCACGTATGTTATTTTGATCGGAAAGAGGAAAGTGCCCGCTGACGGGCGAAATTTAGGTGAACCATTCGGGCCGGAATTGCGTCCTACTGACAAAGAGTCGGAAACGTGTGTGAGCAGGCAAGTTTCGCACGCACGGGACCGGCCCCGACACCCGAGTTTCGAGTGCGTTGGGGGAGGTGAGAGTGATGGCTGAGGTACAACCCGCTTTTAGTCCGGGGAACGAATACGATCTCATCGCACGGTGCCAATCAGGCGATCGTGTGGCCTTTGAAGAACTCTTCCACCTCTATAGCGACGACGTTTTCCGCTTCGCCTACCTGGTGGTGCGCGACACACCGCTCGCACAGGATGTCGTCCAGGAGTCCTTCCTGAAGGTCTTTCGGTCCATCGGGAACTTCCAGTTCCGCTCCAGCTTCAAATCGTGGCTGTACCGTGTTGCGGTCAACGAAGCCATCACCTTGCTGCGACGCCGGAAGGTCAAAGAGGATCTCGCCGCCACGCCAGAAGGACAGCATGGCAACGTGGCCATCAGCAATACACGCGACTGGCAGCCGGAAGAGGCTGCGCTGGAGAGCGAGGAACGGCGCCTGTTGCGCTGGGCCATCGGCCAGTTGGATCCGGTTCATCGCAGCGTGGTGGTACTGAAATACTTCCATGACTTCTCCGATACCGAGATTGCTGCCGTGATCGGCTGTCCGCCGGGCACGGTCAAGTCCAGGCTGCACAGGGCCCGCGAGCTCCTGCGCAACGCCATGGCCCGCCAGATGGGCCGACCAGACCTGGTCGCACTTTCGTACGCAAGGCTCTCGAGTAGTCCCCTCTAGCAAAGGAGTGACCCGCAGTGCAACCCAGCGATCGTGCTTTGAGGGACGTACTGCGCAGGGAGGCAGCGCAGGTACGGGTCCCCGATGATATGTGGGCCAATATCAGCCGTCGCCTGGCCGATTCCCCGTCGGCGCCGGACAAGACGCCGTGGCTGCTGCATTTCTGGCAGCAGGGCCGATCTGTCCTGGCGTTGGCCGCCGCAGCCGCTCTGTTCCTGGTCATGCCGACTCCATGGCATCTCGAGGGACAGCAGATGGATCGGCCCAAGCCGCTTCCGGTCGTCGCTCTGGCCAGCAACACGCAGCCGGACTTCGCCACCCGCAATGTGCCGCTCGAAGATGTGATGCTGATCCAGCAAGCCAGGAAGCAGACGAACTGGAAGAGCGATCCCGAGCCGATTCGCCGGTCCAATCCATTTCAGGTAAACACCCCTCGGTGAACCAGCGGCCCCGCCTGCAAATGGCGGGGCCTTTCTATGTTACAATAGGGCAGAGGTGAGGGCTTTGGACCTGGAGGAGCAGCTCAAGCTACTGCCGGATCGTCCCGGTTGTTATGTTTATCGGGACGAGAACGGGCGGGTGATCTACGTCGGCAAGGCCCGGAACCTGAAAAACCGGGTCCGCCAGTACTTCCAGTCGTCGCGCAATCTGTCGGCCAAGACGATCTCCCTGGTCGGCCAGATTGCTACCATAGAGCACATTGTGACCGACAGCGAGGTTGAGGCTCTCATTCTCGAGTCCAACCTGATCAAGAAGCATAAGCCCAAGTACAACATCAAACTGCGGGATGACAAGCAGTACCCGTATCTGCGGCTCAGCGTAAATGAGCAGTGGCCCCGCCTGACGGTGGTCCGCCACATGAAGAAGGATGGCTCGCTCTATTTTGGGCCGTACACCAGCACCCAGCCCATGTGGGATACGATGAAGCTGGCTCGCCGGCTCTTTCCGCTGCGCACCTGCAACGATACGGCCCGTTACCCCCATGGCTGTCTCCAGTATCATATCGGGCGGTGCCTCGGACCCTGCATGCCCGACTTCAACAGGCATGCGGAGTATGCCCAGAATGTAAAGGATCTGGCGGCGTTCCTTGAGGGAAAGACGGATGAAGTGCTGAATCGCCTCCGGGTCCGGATGGACGAGGCGGCAGAGAACCTCGAGTTCGAGCGGGCGGCAGACCTGCGGGACCAGATCACCGCGATCGAGCGGGTGACCGAGAAGCAAAAGATCGTCAGCGGCGACATGACCGACATGGATGTGATTGCGTACGTGCGGCTGCGGGACGAGGCCAATGTGCAGGTCTTCTTCGTGCGGCAGGGTAAGATCGTCGGACGCGATCAGTTCATCATGACCGGCGCCGAAGAGTTGACCGGCGGCGAAATCCTGTCGGCCTTTATCGAACAGCATTACAACCAGTCCAGCTTCATTCCCAAAGAGATTCTGGTCAGCGATGAGATTCCCGAGGCGGAAGTGCTGGAGGAGTGGCTGGCCGGCAAGCGGGGCTCGAAGGTCTACCTGCGGCGTCCGCAGCGGGGCGAGCGACGGGAACTGGTGGAGATGGTGGTCAAGAACGCCGAAGAGGGCATGGCCGAGCGCCAGCACCAGCGGGAGCAGGAGTTGGCCGCCACCACCGGCGCCATGGAGGAACTGCAGGCGCACCTGAACCTGGCGGACCTGCCCTACCGCATTGAGTGCTTCGACATCTCGCACACCCAGGGCTCCGAAGTGGTGGCCTCCATGGTCGTGTTCGAGGGCGGCGTCGCCCGGAAGGACGAGTACCGCCGGTTCAAGATGAAGGTGGACCAGAACAACGACTTCTTCAACATGGCGGAAGCAGTGACGCGCCGCTTCCGGCGTGGGCTGTTGGAACGGGAAGCGCTGGCGAACGCCGATGCGGAGGCCGAAGTGGCGCTGGACGAGTCGGCGCCCGACGAGGCGGCCGCAACTGAAGAAGAGGCGGCCGAGGACGCAGCCGAGGAGACGGCAGCCTACACCGGCGACCGTGCGCCCAAGTTTGCGACCTTCCCTGATCTGCTGATCATCGACGGCGGCAAGGGGCAGTTGGCCTATGCCCGGGAAGCCATGCGGGGTCTCGGGGTTGAGGCCGTCCCCACCTTCGGCCTGGCGAAGGAGGAGGAGCTGCTCTGCGAAGAGGGGCGGGAGGAGTGGATCCGGCTGCCCCGGGGCTCGCAGGCGCTCTATCTGCTGCAGCGGGTCCGGGACGAGGCCCACCGGTTTGCGATTACCTACCACCGGAAGTTGCACCGCAAGGCGGCGACCCACTCCCGGCTCGACGACATCCCCGGCATCGGCCCGAAGCGGAAGAAGGCGCTGCTGAAGGAGTTCGGTTCGCTGAAGCGCATTCGGGAAGCCACGCCCGACCAACTCGCAGCGGTGGCCGGCATGAGCCGGGAACTGGCGGAGCGGGTGTTGGAACAGTTGGGCTAGCCCATAGCGGACCCCCGTCGCATCTGCGGCGGGGGTCCTGTTTAATGCGGGCGTGGCTCCACCAGCACGTACGCATTGCCGTCCACGTCGGCGAAGACCGCCTCGATCCCGTGACGCTCCTCCTGCGGCTGTCGGAGAATCTTCACCCCTTTGGCCTCCAACTCCGCGACCGTTTTGCGACAGTCATCGGCGCCCAGCACCAGGCCGGGCATCTTGCCGATCAGGCCGAGCATCTCCTCGGCCGCCTCGGGCGGCATGAAGCCCCTCGGGTCGAACAGGATCAGTTGCGGCCCCCTGTCGGTCGGGGGCAGGATGCTGATCCACCGCGGTCCCTCGGGTCCCATGCGGAAGTCGGTCTTCAGCCGGAAGCCCAGCTTGTCGGTGAAGAACTGCAGGGCCGCATCCTGGTCGCGCACCACTACTGTCACCAGATCTACGCCTGTGATCATTCGGCATCCCTCCGCCCCTTAGCATTCCCCGCGGGAACTTTCAGCCTGAAGCTTCGTCCATTCATTCGTGGCGCACCCAGCGCCCAACGTGGGAGGTAAACCTTGCAGCATACAGAGGCCAGTCTCTGGCGCCACCGCGAGTTCCTGAAGCTGTGGGGCGGCCAATCGTTCTCCGTTTTCGGCTCGCTGATCTCCCGGATTGCGCTTCCCTTCCTACTCATCTACACCCTGAACGCCACCACCGGCCAGATCGCCTGGCTGCGGGCGGCCGAGTCGGCGCCGGGCCTCCTGATTGCCCTGATCGCCGGTGTTTGGATTGACCGCATGCGGCGGCGCCCCATCATGATCGCCGCCGACCTGCTGCGCATTCTGCTGGTGGGGTCGATCCCTCTGGCACTGTGGCTGGGGCATCTCTCGCTGCTCCAGGTCTTCCTGGTTGCCATCCCGCTCTCGGTGCTGACCGTCTGCTTCGACGTGGCCTACGAGGCCTATCTGCCGACGCTGGTCGGGCCGGAGCAGATCAACACGGCCAACGCCCGGCTGGCGGCCGGCAGTTCGGTCGCCGAAATCGCCGGCTTTGGTTTCGGCGGCGCACTCTTTCAGCTGTTCGGCGGTGCCCTGACTCTGGCGCTGGATGCCGTCTCCTATCTGGTCTCCGTCGTGACGCTGCTCTGGATCCGGCATCCCGAGCCCGAACCCGGCCCGGCCGATGGGGAGCACGAGTCATTCCTGAAGGAGGCCCGTGAAGGGGTCCATGTGCTGGCAATCCATCCGGTCCTCCGGCCGCTGTCGGGCATTGTGGGGCTGAACGGCCTGTATGGGGGCGCCATGAACGTCATCTATGTCCTGTTTATCAGCCGTACCCTCCTCGTGCCGGCCGGCATTCAGGGGGTACTTTACGGGTTGGGCGGCATCAGCTCCCTGATCGGTGCGACCCTGAGCGCAGCGGTCCTGCGCCGTCTGGGGATGGGGCGCACCCTGATCGTCACCGAGGTGATCGCCCTGCTGGCCGTGACCCTGGTGGCCGTGGCACACGGGCCGTTCTGGTTGGTGCTGCCGCTGTTGGTGGCGCAGCAGTTGATCGGGGACGGCGCCGACACGATCAGCCTGATCCAGGTGACCAGCCTGCGACAAACCCTGGTGCCTAACGCCGTGCTCGGCCGGGTAAACGCCAGTTGGCGGGTGCTGTGCGAGGTGGCGGTACTGGTCGGAACGCTCCTGACCGGCCTGCTCTCCAATGCATTCAGCCTACGCACCCTTTTCCTGCTGGCGATCGCCGTGCGAGTGGTGGGCTTCGTCTGGCTGCTGGCCTCGCCGCTGCGGCACCTGCAGCAAACTGAACTCACTGTGCCGGAGTAGCAAACTGGGCCTGCCCTCTGCGGCAGGCCCAGTTTTATTTGGCAGGCAAGGTCACGGTGATGCAGGTGCCGGACCCTGGCGTCGACTCGGCTCCTACGGTGCCGCCATGCAGCGTGACCAGGCTGCGCACGATGGCCAGCCCAAGGCCGCTGCCGCCGCTGGATCGAGTCCGGGCCCTGTCGGCGCGGTAGAAGCGGTCGAAGATATGCGGCAGGTCTTCGGGAGCGATGCCCGGACCGGTATCGGAGACGGCGACGTGGACCGAATCCTGTTCCGCCCAGGTCCGCACAGTGACCCGACCGCCGCCGGGCGTATAGTGCAGGGCGTTGGCCAATAGGTTGACCAGCACCTGGCGCAGGCGGTCCGCATCGGCGGTGACCGGCGGCAGCGCCGGCGCCAGTTCGGTCGCCAGGGCAATGCCGCGATCCGCCGCAACGGGCTCCATGTTCTCCAGCACATCGGTGACCAGTCTGGTCAGGTCGGCCGGCGCCATGTTTAGCGACAGACGGTCGACTTCAGCCAGGGAGAGGTCGCGCACGTCGCCGACCAGGCGGGTCAGGGCGATGACCGCATCCTGCAGGTGGAGGAGCTGCTCCTGGTCCAGGGGCGCCACGCCGTCCTGCATCATGTCCAGGCGGCCTTTCAGCACCGCCAGCGGATGGCGCAGTTCGTGGGCCATGTCGGCGAACAACTGCCGCCGCACGTCCTCTTCCACGGCCAGTCGGTCGACCATCCGGTTGAAGGCACGAGCCAGCGCCGCCACTTCATCGTCGCCCTCCACGGGCACCCGCAGGGAGAGGTCCCGCAGGTCGAGCCGCTCCACGGCATCCTCCAGCCGGCTGAGGCGCCCGACAATCTTACCGGCCGTGACGGTACCAAGGCCGGCGGCGATCGCGACCAACACGGGGAAGAAGAAGCGGATATGGAGCGGGGTCGGACCGGCGCCGCTCCAGCCCATGCGGGTCAGGCCCAGGCCCAGGCCGAGGGTGCAAAGGACAATCAGCACAAAGGAACGGACCAGTCGGCGGCGCAAGGTAGGACGGTGGCGGCGCCTGATTGGATTACAGCACACGGTTGTTACCCCTTTGGCGGCACCAGCTTGTAGCCGGTGCCGTGCACGGTTTGAATCAACTGATCGACGCCCAGTTTGTGCCGCAGCCGGCTGATGTGGCTGTCGATGGTCCGCTCATAGCCTTCGTAATAGTCGCCGATGGCCGCTTCCATGAGCTGCCCCCGCGAGAAGACCCGGTTCGGGCTGCGGGCCAGAACCGCCAGCACCTTGAACTCGGTGGCCGTCAGCGGCACCTCGGTCTCGCCGTTCCAGACCGCATGGCCATCCAGGTCGATGCGGATTTCGCCGGCTGTCAGGGTATGGAGGGCGACCGGCTCGGGGTGGCTCCGGCGCAGCACGGCCCGGACGCGCGCCACCAACTGGCGCATGCTGACCGGCTTGGTCAGATAATCGTCGGCGCCCATCTCGAGCCCGATGATCATATCCGGCTCCTCGTTGCGGGCCGTCAACATGATGATGGGCGTAGCCCCCGCTGCCCGCACCTGGCGGGCTACGTCGAGGCCGCCCAGTTCGGGCAGCATCCAGTCGAGCAGAATCAGGTCCGGCCGGCGCTCCTGCCACAGTCGCAGCGCTTCGACGCCGTCGCCCGCCTCCAGGGTGGCATAGCCTTCGCTGCGCAGATACTCAGCCATCACGGGACGCAGTTGCAGATCGTCTTCCACCAGTAAGATTAACTCGTTCGCCATGGTCTTCAGCTTCTTTCCCCCACACTGCAATCCCTGCCCCCAGAGGCATCTCCACAAAATCGCCACAACCGCACAACAGCCTCGCGAAAATGGCCTGCTATCGTAAGCGGTGTCAGGCAACAACACAGAAAGAGGTGCTTGGTATGTGGCAGGGTGTGCATGGTTTTCCGGTCTTCCCGGTCGTGCTGCTGGCTTTCATCATGGTGATGTCGATCACCCGGCTGATCATGTTCCGGCGGTATGGGTGGATGGGGCGCTGCTGCGGGCATAGCGGTTATCACGACAGCCGGTTCGAGGCCGAAGCGCTGCTCCGGCGGCGGCTGGTGAACGGCGAGATCAAGGAAGAGGAGTACCAGCGGCTGAAGGAGATCCTGAGCAAGTAACAAAAACCGGGCCTGCCACGTTTAAACTGGCGGGCCCGGTCCCTTTTATCTCAACTGCAAACCGCTGTCCAGCAGCACCTCCACCGGCTGCGTCGCGCCCCGGAGGCGGTGGTAGAGGTCCTGCCACAGCACCCGGTAGCCGCCGTCGGCCGTCTGCTCGACCTGCGCGTATGGATAGCGCGCCCGGCGCAGGTAGGCCTGTACCCGCGGCGCCGTGCGGGAGGCGTCGACTGCCGGGCCCTGCGCCTTCTGGACGGCGCCGAGCGGGGTGCAGGTCCCATTCAGGCTGACCCGGCCATACTCCAACCGGTCTTGCCATTCCCGGAAGTAACGCCAGGAAGCGAGGTAGGCGAGCAGGTCGGTCCGGCCCGACTCACCGCTGTTCAGCCGACGCAACAGGCGGCCCCAGAGCATACAGCGGACTGCCAGGTAGAGCCAGATGAAGACGTAGAGCCATCGCACGGTTTGACGGGAAAGCAGACCCACAATTTGGCCGATGCTTCCCAGTCCTGACACTGTTAGAATGACCGGGTCTACAATAAACAGAATGCCCCAGCCAAATGCTTTCTGGACAAAGGGCGCGAAGGGTCTCACGCCGAACAGATTATGGGAGTCCATGAAAAGATGGACAGCACAACCGGCAACCGCCCAGCCGAAGGTGAGCCAGTAGCTCGCCCCCCGGTCGGCAAGTTGAATGACGCCCGCGGCGGCCAGGGAGAGCACCGCGATCCCCGGCAGGGTGTGGGTGAGTTTGCGGTGATAGGCCCAGCCCCGGCCGACCAGATGGCCGAATGGCACATCGATGTCGGGCAGCGAGTTTCCCACGAAGGCGCCCCAGTAGGCTCCGGTTTGCGCGGCAGGCGTGCTGCCGGCAGTGAAGGCGCCCATTAGATGTCCCAGTGCCAGGTGTGTGAGCGAATCCACAGCCGTACCCTCCCCATGGTATCCTTCTGCAACCTCACTATGTTTATACCCTACTATTGTTGGCGGGAGGTCTGCAAGCCGTGCGAAGATTCTTTTCTCTAGTACTAATGAGCGGGATATTTGTGAGTATGGTAGCCGGCAGCCCGGCCCGGGCCATGGCCGCCACCGAAACCACTACGCCCGTAACTGCGCCCGCACCGACCACGCCCCGGGTCCTGCTCGACGGCTATCCGCTTCCCTTCCCCGACGTGCCCCCGACGATTATCGACAACCGGACCCTGGTGCCCTTCCGCGCCATTGCCGAAGCGCTGGGCGTCAGCATTACCTGGCATCAGGAGACGCATTCCATCGATGCCACGGCGGCCGACCTGGGGCTCAACGTGCACCTGGCGATCGGGCAGAACAGCATGTCCGTGAACGGCAAGCCCATCGAGCTGGACGTGCCGCCTCAGATCGTTGACAGCCGCACCCTGGTGCCCCTGCGGGCCTTCAGCAGTGCGTTCAACGTGCAGGTCGGGTGGGACCAGCCCACCCGTACGGTCAGCCTGACCTCGCCTGCCCGGCAGATGCAGATGTTAGGCTTCTATGCCCTGGGCAGCTACGCCGAGCGGCAGTATGTCGCGAACTTCTCCGACATGGCCTATGGCTGGTCGAGCCTGACCGCCAAGGGTCAGGTCGATACCACCAGCACCGAGTACCGTTGGCCGGAGCCGGACGGCGCCACCACGGGTGACACCCTCCTGACGGCCGCCGCGGCCAGCCACACCCGCCGGTACCTCATGCTCTTCCGCACCGACGGCGACAACCAGTTGACGGCGCTGGTGAAGGACAGCACGCTCTCCGCCCAGGCTGCGGCCAACATCGCCGCGGCAGTGCAGGCCCACGGCTTCGACGGCGTGGTGCTGGACCTGGAAGGTCTGGGTCTCGACGACAAGAACCAGCCCCTGCAGGGCGCCGCCCTCCAGCAGGTGCGGCAGGGCTACACCCGCCTGGTCACCGAGGTCGCAGCGCAGCTCCATGCCAGGGGGCAGCGGCTAATCCTGGCACTGCCCCCGCTGAACGGCGCGTACCCTGGCTACGACTACGCGGCGCTGGCGCCGCAGGCCGACCAGTTGATGATCATGGCCTACGATTACCAGAAGGCGCAGCGCACCGATCCCGAACCGCTGGACCGGGTCGATGAGGCGATCCGCCTGGCCCTGGGCCAGGTCCCAGCGCAGAAGCTGCTGCTGGGCATCGAAGTGGGCTCGGACGGCACTTACGAAACGGCGGCCACCCTGCCGCAGAAGATCGGCCTGGCCAAGCGGTACGGCCTGGGCGGCATCTCGCTGTGGCGCCTCGGGGTGCTGGGAGCGGATCGGATGAACGCCATCAACGCGGCGGCCATGCCGCTCAAGTAAGGAACCGCAACCGGCTTGAGGTAGGGTGAAGAGCATGAAGCGAGTATGGGTCCCGGCCTCTGCTCTGCTGTTTCTCTCCCTGCTCTCCTGGTGTTCACCGGCTCGGATCGGCACGCTGGTCGTTGCGCCCGAACCTGCCGCCCAGCCTGAACCGGCGCCTCCGCCTGTGCCCGAACCGGACGCCATGCCCATCCGTCATCTGGCGGCGTGGGATGGTGAGAACCTCCGGCAGAAGCCGATCATGCACCAGGCGGTCTGGCGCCAGCGGGGGATCGGCCTGCCGCTTGAGACCGACGACCCCGAGGCCAGGGCGAAGCGGGTGGTCATGCTCACCTTCGACGACGGGCCGGGCGTGGGCACAGAATCCATTCTCGATACCCTGGCGAAGTACCATGTGCCGGCCATGTTCTTCATCACACGGCGGGCCATGCAGCATCCCGATCTGGTGGAGCGAGAGTATCGGGAGGGCCATACGATCGCACCGCACAGCATGACCCACGCCAACCTGACCAAGTTGACGCCGGAGCAGATCCGGCAGGAGCTGGACCCGCTGATCGACCTGATCCGCCAGGTGACCGGCGCCCCGCCCAAGTACCTGCGTCCGCCGTTTGGCGCCTATAACAAGGAGGTCCAGGCGGTGGCCCGGGAGTACAACCTGGAGATCGTCAACTGGACCCACGGTTCGCTGGACTGGGACGGCACCGACGCCAAGGGCTACAAGGATCCGAATCAGGTAGTGGAGGATGCCACCCGCGGGCTCTACCGGGGCAGCGTCATTCTCTTCCACGACACGCTGAAACAGACGGCTGAGGCCCTGCCCGACGTGATCAACCGGCTCCGGGAGGCCGGGTTCGAGTTCGTGGTGCTGCAATAGATCGCCGAAGGGGGACACGCAACAGTGCGTGTCCCCCTTTTTGGCCGTACGCAGCAATGGGCTAATCTTCCTGAAAACCAATGAAGACACATAGTTGACACCGCAAGGGATCCCCTGCTAATATAGGTCCATCCGTGAACTGAATATCGTTTTCTCTTATCGAGAGTAGGCTGAGGGACTGGCCCGATGACGCCACGGCAACCGACGCACATCCCAGTGTGAACGGTGCCAATTCCTGGGGGGGTCTTCACCTACCCGAAGATGAGGGGCGGCCGATGTTTCATCTGCATTCTGGCGCCTCCGAGAACGTGGGGGCGCTTTTGTTGTGCCCTCACACTGTGGGGGTGCTTTTTTATTGCCCAAAAACAGGGGGGAAACACCACGATCACGTTACGGAACCTGACCAAGGTATACGGGCAGGATGGCCAGGCGGTCAGGGCGCTGCAGGATCTCTCCCTGGAAGTAGCCCGGGGCGAGATCTTCGGCGTGCTGGGCCAGAGCGGCGCCGGCAAGTCCACCCTGATCCGCTGCGTCAACCTGTTGGAACGGCCCACCGCCGGCGAGGTGCTGGTGGATGGCCGCAATATCGTCACCCTTTCCGAGGCCGAACTGCGGCAGGAGCGGCAGAAGATCGGCATGATCTTTCAGCACTTCAACCTGTTCCAGTCGCGCACGGTGGCCGGCAACATCGCCTATCCGCTGGAGATCGCCGGCTGGCCCAAGGCGAAGATCCAGAGCCGTGTGAGCGAACTGCTGGCGCTGGTCGGCCTGAGCGAGAAGGCCAAGGCCTACCCGTCCCAGTTGTCCGGCGGCCAGAAGCAGCGGGTGGGCATCGCCCGGGCGCTGGCCCCCGACCCCAAACTGCTGCTGTCGGATGAGGCCACGTCGGCGCTGGACCCGGAGACCACCCGGTCGGTGCTGGCCCTGCTGAAGGAGATCAACCAGCAGTTGGGCCTGACCATTCTGTTGATCACCCACCAGATGGATGTGGTGAAGGAGATCTGCGACTCGGCCGCCGTGCTGGAAGGAGGGCGGCTGGTGGAGACCGGCAAGGTGGTCGACCTGATCGCCCGGCCCGGCTCCCGGCTGCACGAGCTCTTCTACGAACCGTTCCAGGCTGCGGCCTGGCAGGGGAACCGGGGCAGCGTGCTGGTGGCGCTCTCCTTCGTGGGCGACCAGGCCAACCGGCCGGTGATCACCACCATGGCCCGGCGGTTCGGCATCGACGCCAACCTGATCGAGGGTGCGGTGGAGCGGGTGGGCAACACCCGGATCGGCCGGATGCTGATGGAGTTAACCGGGGAACAGGCGGCGGTAACGGCTGCCCTGGGCTTCCTGCAGGAGCAGGGCCTGACGCCGGAGGTGATCCGCCGTGACTGATCTGATTCAAGAGCTGATTCAGGGCACAGGGGAGACCCTGTACATGACCTTTGTCGCAGCCCTCTTCATCCTGGTGATCGGCATCCCGCTGGGCGTGCTGCTGACCACCTCCGATGCGGGCGGCATCTGGCCGAAGCCCATGATCAACCGGGTTCTGGGCTGGATCGTGAACGTCGGCCGGTCGGCCCCGTTCATCATCCTGTTGGTGGCCGTCGTGCCGCTGACCCGGGCGATCGTGGGCACCACCATTGGCACCTCGGCGGCGATCGTGCCGCTGGTGATCGCCGCCATCCCGTTCATGGGCCGGGTGGTGGAACAGAGCCTGCGGGAAGTGGATGCCGGCCTGATCGAGGCGGCTGCCGCCATGGGCTCGTCCCGCTTCCAGATTGTGTTCAAGGTGATGCTCCCGGAGGCGATGCCGTCGTTGATCCGCGGCGTCTCCCTGATGCTGATCAACTTGATCGGCCTCTCGGCCATGGCCGGCGCCATTGGTGGCGGCGGACTGGGCGACCTGGCGATCAAATACGGCTACATGCGGTTCCAGACCGATGTGATGCTGGGCTGCCTCGTGGTGCTTGTGCTGCTGGTTCAGGTGATTCAGTGGATCGGCGACCTGCTGGCCGCCGCCTTCACTCACAAATAGTTTTGGACGACGGGGAGGAACCATTCGATGAAACGTTTCGCTGCTGCACTGTTGCTTTCCGTGCTCTCGCTGGGTGTTCTGGCCGGCTGTGGGACGGCCAAGACCGCTGCTCCCGCCGACAACAAGGCTGCTGCTACTGATACCAAGAAGAATGTCGTGCTGAAGATCGGCGCCACCCCGGTGCCGCACGCCGAGATTCTGGAGTTCGCCAAGCCCCTGCTGGCCAAGGAAGGCATCGATCTGCAGATCGTCACCTTCACCGACTATGTCCAGCCCAACACCGCCCTGAACGACAAGCAGCTGGACGCCAACTACTTCCAGCATGTGCCCTACCTCGACCAGTTCAACGCCGACCACAAGATGACCCTGGTCAGCGCCGGTGCCGTGCACCTGGAGCCCATGGGCTTCTACTCGACCAAGGTCAGCGCCGTGAAGGACCTGAAGGACGGCGCCACCATCATCATCCCCAACGATCCCAGCAACGGCGGTCGGGCGCTGAACCTGCTGGCGCAGCAGGGTCTGATCAAGCTGAAGGACGGTGTGGGCGTGAAGGGCACCGTGAAGGATATCATCGACAACCCCCACAAGTTCAAGATCACCGACGCCGCTGCTGAGCAGCTGCCCCGCTCCCTCCAGGACGTGGACG
>JBLNEM010000097.1:0-32018 GCA_050262655.1 Mycobacterium leprae
CCCTGCTGGTGACTGCGGACCCGAAGGCACGGCGTGCCAAGAAGGAAGAGTCCGCCTGAGCCTGACCAAATCGGAAGGGATCCCGTGCCATAGGACACGGGGTCCCTTTTTGCTATGTACGCCTCGCAGTTTACGTAACTAGGGAGTTAAAGTCTTCCCTGTCCCCAAGCTCGTAGACGGGGACTGTAGCCTAAGAAGAGTCCGCATGCCGGGAGGCGCGGATGGCAGGGTGTCCCGGGTGACTGGGAATCCGAAGGGCCTGCGGCAAAGCTCCAGCCCGAAGCGCAAGCGAACCAGAGGTGGCATTCGTGGTCCGGCGACCCGCCATAGCGATGGGGAAGCCCACCAGTGTTGGTGCTCAGGTGCAAAAGACGAGCTTTGACCATCGAGGGACACGAGTGTGATTAGGGTTGGGATGGAGCAGAACAGCTACGTAGATGATCGAGGGAGATCTCATGGGGTCCTGGCCCAAACGGGTGCAGGTAACGAAGGTATAACTCAGGATTGAGGAAGTCCGAAGTGAAGCGCCATGAGAAGTCAGACGGTGTCGTAGTAGTGTTGATCCCTGGGCCAATGAACCCCGGTGACGGGTGGGAGGGGAAAACCAGGGGGAGCAAAGGGCACCTAGCCGAGTTGAGTCAGACCCCGAATGCGAGTGGCACATGGTTGAATGGGGCTTAAACGTAATGGCCGTCACCGAGAGGGAAAAAAACCTCACCCAGCCGGTAACTCCGAGGCGAGGTCAGTAGGGGCGGTATCCTGGACTTGAGTAGCGCAGCCTGGAAGGTGCGATTGCGAGAGCTAACACGCAGCCGGAGCAGCGTGAAGAGCAGGGCCATGTGTTGGTAGTGGGCGGCGGAATGGCTGGTGAGCAGAGGCCGGGGAAGGTGATACCGGTTTCTGAGCGACGATACTACAGCCTGATTGACAAGGTCTATGCGTTAACGAACCTGAACGAGGCGTGGAAGGAAGTAAAGCGCAACAAAGGGGCAGCAGGTGTTGACCGGGTAAGCACCGACCGGTTTGAGAAGAACCTCGAAGGCTACCTGCGACAACTTCACCAGCAACTGCAAGATGGGACGTACACGCCGCCGCCAGTACGGCGGGTGTATATCGACAAGGCGGACGGAACTAAGCGGCCACTGGGGATACCGACAGTAGCGGACCGAGTGGTGCAGCAGGCGGTGCGACGGATACTGACACCGATCTTCGAAGCGGTGTTTCTGCCGTGCAGCCATGGCTTCCGGCCTGGCCGGTCAACGAGAACGGCAATATTGATGGTGGAGCAATACCGGCAGCAAGGCTACCGCTGGGTGGTCGACGTGGACTTCAAGTCCTACTTTGATACGCTGGACCACGAGGTACTGATGGCCAAGATTAAAGAGAGGGTCACCGACGGGCGCATCCTCGACCTGATTCGTTCGTGGCTCACAGCTGGAGTCATGGATGAGGGCAATCTGACCTACCAGACCACGGGGACACCGCAGGGGGGAGTGATCTCCCCGCTGCTGGCAAACATCTACCTTCACAGCCTGGACCTGGCCCTCACGAACTGGGGGTACAAGGTCGTACGGTATGCGGATGACATGGTGATCCTCTGCGAGAGCCACAACAAAGCAAAGACAGCACTGGGGCTCCTAAAGCAGAAAGCGGAAAGGGAGTTGCGGCTAACGGTACATCCCGTAAAGACCCGCACAACCCGCTTCTACGAGGGCTTTGACTTCTTAGGGTTCACGTTCAAGGGGCGCTACCGAGTGGCCCGAAAACGCTCGCTGGAGAAGTTCAAGGACCGAGTGCGAGAGCTAACACCACGGCAGACGCATAAGACGCTGACGGAAGTAATTGCGGAACTAAACCCGGTCATCCGGGGATGGGGTAACTACTACCGCCATGGCCACATGAAAGGACGATTTGAGGCGTTGGACCAGTGGATCCGCATGCGATTGCGGTCCAAGGTCTTGAAAAGGAAAGCAAGCCGGAGCCGCGTGGCGTCCAGCTTGCTACCGAACAAGCGCCTTGAATCACTTGGACTGGTATCTCTGCTCACCCTTTAGCCCAGCAGGCGTGAAATCTGCACCCCGGTAACGGGGGACGACGACTCACTCCCTGTTGTAGGGCTACGACCGGCGAAAGCCGGATGCGTTAATAGCGCACGTCCGGTTTGACGAGGGGGCGTCGCTCGAAAGGGCGGCCCCTACTCTATTGGGTTGGAGCCCAGGGTAGTCACACATACATACAAGTGAAAACAAGAACAAATGCCCGTTGCTAGTTTAGATTTTCACATGGTAAAAAAGTTTCGTCTATCACTAGAGGAAACGAAAAAAATTTGCTACCATAAAGGCACCAGGTCTTCCTGTTCTGGCAGCCCTTCTTTGTTCGGGAAGGGATCCCGCCTGCACGTCGTTGGCCTCCCTTCCCGGGTAGCCCACGTCACAGAACGAACAGGAGTCCAAAGTCACAGAGGGGGATATAGGATGAAACGGTCTCACCGCTCCTTGGCCCTGTGCCTGACTGCGGTCCTATCCGCCGGTATTCTGCTGTCCGGCTGCGCCGGTCGTACGCAGGACACCAAGGCTCCGGCTACTACCACGGCCGCTAAGAAGCCTTTTGAAGGGGTCACGATCCGCTTCCTGGCTTCCGTGCATCCCTGGACCGATACCATCAAGAAGGACATCCCGGCGTTCGAAGAAGCCACCGGCATGAAGGTCAACATGGAGGTCATTGCTGAGAACCAGCTGACCCAGAAGTTAACCGTTGAACTGACCTCTGGTCAGGGCACTGTCGACGTCTTCGCTCAGCGTCCGCTGCAGGAGGCCAAGCTGTTCGAGAAGAACGGCTGGTATGCCGACCTGACCCCGTATATTAACGACACCAAAAAGACCCCGGCCAACTGGGACATCAAAGACTTCTTCCCCGGCGCCATGCAGACTGAGACCGTTAACAATCACATCGTGGGCATCCCGACGATCACCGAGCAGGAGATCATGTACTACCGGAAGGACCTCTTCCAGCAGAAGAACATCAAGGTCCCGACCACGATTGCCGAGCTCGAGGCTGCCGCCAAGGCGCTGAACGATCCCGACCACAAGATGTATGGTATCGTCATGCGTGGCCAGGGCAACCCGGCCGTTACCCAGTTCTCCAGCTTCCTCTACAGCATGGGCGGCGAGTTTATCAAGGACAACAAGTTTGTCCTGGATTCGCCCGAGGCCATCAAGGCTTTCACCACCTATGGTAACCTGCTTGGCAAGTATGGTCCTCCTGGCGTTCTGAACATGCAGTGGCAGCAGGCTGCCGGCATCTTCGCCCAGGGCCAGGCCGCCATCTGGGTTGACGCCAACTCGCTCTATCTGAACGTGACCGATCCCAAGAACTCTCAGATCGGTGACAAGGTCGGCTTTGCTCAGTTCCCGGCCGGCGACAAGGGCTCCCTGCCCTACTCTGTTACCTCCTGGGGTCTGTCCATGGCCTCTTCCTCCAAGAACAAGGATGCTGCCTGGGCCTTCATCCAGTGGGCCACCTCCAAGGAAATGGTCCTGAAGACCCAGTCCGCCGGCAACCCCAGCGCTCGTACCTCTGTCTGGAACAACCCCGACGGCACCAAGGGTTGGCCGGCTGAGTGGGTTGACGTGGCGAAGAAGGAAGGCGCTGTTGGCAAGCCTGCTGACCGCCCGCTCGTCATCAACGTCACCCAGGCCCGCGACCTGATCGGCGAGGTTATCACCGCCGCTATCAATGGCAAGGACGTTGAGGCGACCGCCAAGGACCGCAATGCCAAGCTGAACGACTTGCTGGCGAACGACGGCAAGTAGTCCCTGGTTCTGGGATCAGACGGTTATTCGTGCGTAAATGCGTGAAAGGATGCCCGGGCCGTGGACCGGCCCGGGCACCGTCACCTCAGGGGGGCAGAGATTAGTGAGCCGTTGGATTGAACGACACCTGAAATGGGTCTTTCCGCTCCCTGCTGTGCTGTTTATTTTGTTGATGATGGCCTTTCCGATTGTCTACACCCTGTGGCTCTCTTTTTCGGAGTGGTCCATGTCGGCCGTTACTCCACCTAAATTCGTAGGTCTAGCGAACTATACACATATGCTAGGCTCAGACGCCCGGTTCTGGGCTTCAACGTGGCGCACGTTCTATTTCACCGTTCTCACCGTGGCAGGCGAAGCCGTCCTTGGTGTTGCCCTGGCCATGCTTCTGAACCGTGATTTCCCCGGGAAAAACTTTATGAAAACACTCTTCCTCCTGCCCATGGTGGCCACACCGGTCGCGATCGGCATGGTCTGGTTGTTGATGTTCGAACCCACTATTGGCTTTATGAACTACTTTCTGGGCATCTTCCACATCCCCCCGCAGTTATGGCTGGCTTCAGAACGCACGGCCCTGCCCTCCCTGGCGCTGGTCGATATCTGGCAGTGGACACCCATGATGGCACTGATAGTGCTGGCTGGCTTGGTCTCGCTGCCTTCTGACCCGTTTGAAGCGGCAGAGGTAGACGGAGCAAGCGGATGGCAAGTTTTCTGGCAGGTCACGCTCCCGATGCTGCGGCCGACGATCGGCGTGGCCATCATTCTGCGCTCCATTGACGCGCTGAAGACCTTCGACATCATCTACGCGATGACGCAGGGTGGACCCAACTATTCGACAGAGACGCTCAACATCTACGCTTATAACCTGGGCTTTGGCTATTTCAAGATGGGCGCGGCCAGCAGCCTGCTGATGGTCTTCTTCGCCATCGTGATGGGCGTCGTCATCTTCCTGAACTGGGCTCGGAGGGGGGTAACGGCATGACGACCACACGCAAGAAGAACCCGATGATAAGCACGATCTGGTTTGTGGCGCTGATCATCTTCTTTGTGGCCTTCATGTTCCCGTTCGTCTGGATGTTCCTCTCGTCGTTCAAGACCCAGGCACAGATCATGGCGATGCCACCCCAGTGGGTCTTCCAGGGTACTTTTCAAAACTACCTTGATGTATTTGAGAACCAGCAGTTCGAGTGGTACATCGTGAACAGCTTTATCGTGGCAGCAGGCGCAACCCTGGCCGGCCTGGTTCTTGGTCTGCCGGCTGCGTACAGCATCGCCCGCAACAAGCAGGCTTCGCTGGGCTTCACCATTCTGGTGGCTCGCATCGTGCCGGGTATCACCTTCCTGATCCCCTGGTTCATCATCTTCACCAAGCTGCATCTGGTCGACTCACTGACGGCGCTGATTCTCTCGCATATGCTTGTCACCATGCCGTTCATCGTCTGGGTCATGGTGCCTTTCTTCGAGGCAATTCCGGGAGAGTTGATCGAAGCTGCCCGGGTGGACGGCTGCACGGAGCAATTTGCCTTCACCCGTATCGTGCTGCCCATTTCCGGGCCGGGCATCATCACGTCGTCGATCCTGGCCTTTGTCTTCTCCTGGAACAACTTCATGTTCTCGAACATCCTCGCAGGCGCCCACTCCAAAACGCTTCCGGTGGCGATCTTCAACTTCCTTTCCTACACGGAAGTGAACTGGGGCGGCCTCATGGCGGCTGCAGTCATCATCACCCTGCCGGTGCTTGTTCTGGCGTTGCTCACTCAGAAGTACATCGTGCGGGGCCTCACAGCCGGCGCGGTAAAGGGGTAAGGGTGAATGCTCGACGATCGATCGCCCGTGCGGCTAAGTGCAGCCCTGGAGGCCAGGATTCAGGGGGTCCGCAATGCCTTGTCCGACAAGGAACAAGCGGTCTGCCACTTCCTTGTTAGCAGCCCGAAGGAGTTTGTTTCCCTTTCGATTTCTGCGCTTGCCGGCCATTGCGGTGTTTCGGAGACTGTCGTCATTCGCTTTTACCGCAAGTTGGGGTACAACGGATTTCACGAGTTCAAGATTGACATCGCGCAGTCGCTCACGGAGGTTGCTCCTGAAGGGTTGGGAGTGCTCAAGTCCGGCGACGATATGGAGATTATCAAACGGAAGGTCTTCGCCATCACCCGCCAGGCACTGGATGACTCCATGCCGTCGGTTGACAGTGTGATGCTGACCAGGGCCCGGGATGCACTGCTCACGGCCAGGCGCGTGGTTGTGGTTGCCTTCGGTGGCTCTGTGCCGGTGGCCATGGACTTCGCCCACAAGCTGCTGAAACTCGGCATTGTCGCGACGGTGCATACCGACTCGCACATGCAGATCATGTCAGCGGCGGTAATCGGGCAAGGGGACCTACTGCTGGCCATCTCCCACTCGGGTGATAGTCGCGACATCGTAGAGGCGCTGCAGGTGGCTCGGCAGCGGGGAGCCAGGACCATGCTGATAACGGGGTTCCCCAGGTCTCCCGCCACGAAGGCTGCGGATATTTGTTTGCACAGCCTATGTCGGGAAACGCAATACCAGACGGATGCGATGACGTCGCGCATTGTACAGCTGGCCATTCTCGACACTTTGTACGTCTCTATCATCTTTACCACGGAGAATGCCGCGGCCAACATTCGGGACACCTCGCTCGCCGCAGCACGCAAGAAGATATGAAGACCATTGTCACGCTGGATCTGGGTACTACGTCGTGCCGTGCCCTTTTGTTCGATCTCCAAGGGCGTGTGCTGGCATCGGCCAGCCGGACCTATCCGCTTCACACGCCCAAACCGGGGTGGGCAGAACAGGATCCGGAGCAGCTACTGCTGGCAGCTGATAGCACCATCCGTGAGGTGGCAGACAGGGCGAACCCCAGCGATGTGCTGGGCGTTTCGCTTTGCACATACATGCATTCGCTGGTGGCGCTGGACGCCGAAGGGCGATACCTGACGCCCATGACCACATGGGCCGATAACCGGCCGGCGGCTCAGGTTGAAGCACTGCGAGCCCAAGCCAATTGGTTCGATATCTACTCACGCACCGGTTGCCCGCCGCACACGATGTATCCGCTGTACAAGTACATGTGGTATAAGGCGAACCAGCCGGATTTGCTGCGCTCGGCCCATCGCTGGGTGTCGATCAAGGAGCTCCTGGTCCATCGTTGGACCGGTCAGTGGGCGCTGGATTACAACCTGGCCACCGGCTCCGGCCTCCTAAACATGCACACGCTAACCTGGGACGAGGAGGCGTTGGCACTCGCGGGTGTTCGGCCCGATCAACTTTCGGCCGTGGTTCCCACCACCCATACCCTACCGTTGACGACGTCGAACCTTGGGCTTTTGCTCGGGACGCCGGTGGTCCTGGGAGCCGGAGATGGCGTACTCTCTTCGCTGGGGAGCGGGTGCATTGAATCGGGCGTTGTGGCGGCCATGGTAGGCACAAGCGGGGCTGTCCGGGCATGTGTGCCGGAACCGACAGTCGACCCAAAGGCCCGGGTGTTCTGCTACTATCTGGACAAGAATCGGTGGATTCTGGGCGGATCGCTGAACAACGGGGGAATCGCACTCCGCTGGATGCGAGACAACTTCTACCCCGGGGTCAAGGAATATGAACCGTTGATCGAAGAGGCGTCCCGGGTACCGTTGGGGGCCGGCGGATTGCTGTTCCTTCCGTATCTGGCCGGCGAACGGAGTCCGGGCTTCAACGTACGGGCCCGTGGCGTCTGGTTCGGCCTCGGACTGGAGCATGGCAGGGCTCACATGACGCGGTCGGTACTCGAGGCGGTGGCCTTCCGGCTGTACAGTGTCTTGGGCCCGATTGAGGAGTTGATTGGCGGCTCGGCGCGGGAGATTCGCGCGACCGGCGGTTATGCCCAATCGCCCTACTGGCTGCAGATCTGCGCCGACGTCTTTGGCCGTGAAGTGGCAGTACCTGCCCAGGCGGAAGGCTCCAGCTTGGGTGCGTACGTGATGGGTGCCGTAGCTCTTGGTGTTGCGCCGGGTCTCTCGTCGGTGGATGGCCTGGTGTCGGTACGGGAGCGTCTCCAGCCTGACCGGCAGAACCATGCGCGGTACGAGGAGTTGTTTGGGATCTACCAGCAAGTCAGCCATAACGTGCAGGCCCAGTTCCATGCCCTGGCCCAGTTTCGGGGTGAATAACTGGACGTTTTCCATTGAAAAGATCAGTATCTGCAAGCACCATCAGACTGGACTAAAGACCGGGTATTGGGTTCGGGAACAACCCACATGATCGGGTGATGGGGGGGTTCGTGATGAATTACCTGATGTTTGAACGGGGAACGTTACCCCGCTGGGCTGAAGTGCGCTATCAGATCGACCCGACCGAGATCACGGATGTGGACGCGGCTGTTGAAACAGCGCTGTCGAAAGTTTCGGGCCGCATCCGTCCGGGGCAGACGGTTTGCCTCACGGTGGGTAGTCGGGGAATTGATCGTATCGCCGAAGTGGCGCGGGCCATGGTGACCCAGATCCGGCAGTTGGGGGCTGAGGTGTTTATCATCCCAGCCATGGGCAGCCATGGTGGTGCCACCGCTGAAGGACAGTTGGAAGTGCTCGCCTCTTATGGAGTCACTCCGGAGAGCATGGGATGCGATATTCGGGCTTCCATGGAGACCGCTTGTATCGGCGAGGTAGAAGGCGGTGTCCCGGTTTTTGTTGACCGCTACGCCTACGAAGCGGATGTCATCATTCCGATGAACCGGGTAAAGCCCCATACCGACTTCCACGGTCCGGTGGAGAGCGGCCTGCTAAAGATGATCGCTATCGGGCTGGGGAAACAGAAAGGTGCCGATACCTTTCACGCTCAGGGCTTTGCCGAGTTTCACCGGCTGATTCCTGCTGTGGGGCGATACACGATCGCCAAGCTGAACATTCCGTTCGGTGTGGCTCTCGTTGAGAATGGCCACGCCCGCCTCAGCATGATCGAAGCGGTGGAATCGGAACGAATCTGGGAGCGGGAACAGGAGCTTCTTCAGACGGCCCGTGAGCGGATGGCTCGTCTGCCCATCAAGGCGCTGGACGTGCTGATCCTGGATTACATCGGGAAAGATATCAGCGGGCTTGGCATGGACTCCAACGTCGTGGGCCGTTACTATACGGGGCCGACCGGTACCGGGCCCGATATCCAGCGCATTATCGTTCGGGATCTGACACCTGATACGGAAGGCAATGCGGTGGGAATCGGCATGGCGGACGTGGCATTGAGTCAAGCCGTGCGCAAAATGGACATCGAGAAGACCTATATGAACTGCATCACGGCCAAGACGCCCGAAGGAGCGCGTGTAGCGCTCACAGTGGATACGGACCGTGAGGCCGTTGCAGTGGCCCTGGCTTGTTCACTTAAGGTGACAACAGAGCAAGCCCGCATCGTCCGCCTGCGCGACACGAAGCACTTGGATCGATTTTATGCGACCGAGAGCCTGTTGCCCGAACTGCTGGCCACCGGCCGCTGTGAAGTCGTGGGTGAGCTGCACGCCATTCAGTTTGATGAGCAGGGCATGCTAATAGATAAGGAAGTGTGAGTCATGGATCAGAATCATTACGGTGTGATTGGTCTGGGGCGAATGGGCGGTAGCTTGGTCCGTAACTTGGTGCGGGCCGGCGGCCGTGCCGTTGTATACGACATGAACCCCAGTTCCATCAAGGAACTGGTCGATGAACTGGGAGTCACAGGCGCCAATGACTTGCCTTCTTTGGCGAAGGCGCTACCGGCCCAGCGGGTGATTTGGATGATGGTACCCGCGGGGGACCCGGTCGACCAGGTTATCGGGGCGTTAAAGCCGCATCTGCAGCCTGGGGACGTGCTCATTGATGGCGGAAACTCCTTCTTCCGCGATTCGCTCCGGCGGGCGGAAGAGTTGAAGGGGATTGGCGTTCAGTATCTGGATTGTGGCTCCAGCGGTGGATGGGAGGGCGCCCTGAACGGGCTCTGCCTCATGGTCGGTGGCGACGCCGACGCTTTTGCCAAGGCGGAACCGCTCTTCAAGGCGATCGCCATGCCTGGCGGCTACGAGCATGTTGGGCCCAACGGGGCCGGACACTTCGTGAAGATGGTTCATAATGCGATCGAGTACGGTATGCTTGAGGCGATTGGCGAGGGCTTCGAACTGCTGGAGTCTGGCCCTTACGACCTCGACTACCACAAAATCGCAGAACTGTGGAATCACGGCAGCGTGATTCGGGGCTGGCTCATGGAACTGATGGCCCGGGCATTTGGGCGTGACCCCAAGCTGGAGGGGCTGGAGGGCAACATCGGTGGCGGTTCCACCGGGTCCTGGGCGATCGAGGAGGCCTGGAAGGCCGGCGTTCCGTTCCCCGCAATCGCCATGTCATACGTGATGCGTCTTCGTTCGCGGCAGCAGGACACCTTCTCCGGCAAGGCTATTGCCGCACTCCGGTGGGAGTTCGGGCGACATGAGGTCAAGGAGAAGTAACCTGCCGCCTCTGCATTGAGCATAAGCCGAGGCACGCCCTGACCAGGCGTGCCTCGTTTTCACGACTGAGGGCGGTGGGAAAAGATCGTACTCTGCCCGTTTCGGTGGCGCCGCAACACAGCGGGCGGCAATGCGAGACCAGCAGCCAGGGAACCGGCGTAGAACATCGTCCGTGCGATCTGGTGAGCCGCATTCGGCAGATCGTTGCGGGCCAGACTGAGCATGCCGTTGTAGGCAATGATCCCCGGCACCAGCGGAAACAACCCGGGGACCACAAAGAGCAGGGTCGGCTGCCGCAGACGCCGGGCCAGCAGTTCGCCAGCGAGGCCAACCACAAGCGCACCGAGGAACGCGGCCAGCATCTCCGGCGCACCGTGCTGCGTCGACACGGTATAGGCGGCGTATCCCGATAGCCCCGTGAGGCCTGAAGCCGGGACGGCCCGTAGCGGACCGCGAAAGGCAATCGCCGATGAAGCGGAAGTGATGAAGGCGAACAGGGCACCCAGCATTCAGATTAAAGCCTCCCTGTCAGATAGAGGGCGGAAGCCACGCCAGCCGCAAGTGCCGCCGCCTTCAATGTGGCTTCCAGAGCACGAGAACCGGCGCTTAGCAGGTCTCCAGCCATTGCATCCCGGACCGAGGTCGTGAACGCAGTCCCCGGTAGGAGAATCATGATGCCACCGGCGATCACGGGGATTAACTCGCTGCCTAGCAGGGTGTTCAAGGCCAGGGCACAAAACACAGCGGTGGCGCCAGCGATAAAATCGCCGATCGAATCTGGAAAGTGCAGCCAGCGGGACAGCCGCTGCACCCCCTGGACCAGCGCGTTGGCCAGAAGGGCAGGTACAAAGTCGCGGAGGGCGCCGCCCACGAGCATCGTGGCCGCAGCTGCCGAAAGGCCGCTGAATAGCGGGTCCATCCAGGCGGGGAACGGTGGGGGCAGAGTCTCAATCGCCCGGATGCGGCTGAGGACCTCATCCGGCGGCAGTGGGCTCACGGCCATTTCCCGGGACAGGGCGTTCAAAGCACTGACGCGGTCCAGAGAGATGGTACGCTGCCGGACGCGCCGGACAATCGTCAGATGGTGTTCCGTTCCCAGGCTTACGATCAACCCGGTGGGCGTGGCGAAAGTGCCAACCTCCGGAATGCCATAGGCCCGGGCGATCCGAGTAACCGTATCCTCAACGCGGGTCACTTCGGCGCCATAGCTCAGCAGCAGCTCGCCCGCCGCGGCGACGACCGGTAGAATATCGTGGGTGGATGGCATGATCGATCACTTCCCTGCAATGGCTATGGTTCGCCAAAGACGTCATGAGCATAGCGCCGCGTTCATAACCATGTGGCATGGCCCCTTTTTGGGGACGTGCCATTCTTTTTGCACCGGAGGTGCCTCATGCGAGCCCGAATAACCGCCATAGTCTGGGCTGCTGCCGCAGTGCTGATAACCCTTTCACTGGTTCTGTTTCCGGATTCCGCACTTGAGGCTGCCAAGGACGGCATGAAGTTATTCCTGACAGTGGTTTTCCCGTCGCTGCTTCCCTTCTTTATTCTGTCGGACATCATGCTGGCCTTGGGTGTGGTTCATTTCATTGGTGTCCTGTTTGAGCCCCTGATGCGGCCCTTGTTCAATGTGCCGGGTGAGGGCGCCTTCGTTCTCTCCATGGGGCTGGCCGCTGGCTATCCGATGGATGCGGTCATCACGGCACGGTTCAGGCGACAGCAGATGTGCAGCCGCATTGAAGGGGAACGTATGCTAGCGTTCTCGAATACCGCGGATCCCCTTTTCATCTTCGGGGCCGTGGCTGTTGGCATGTTTGGCTTGCCGACGCTGGGGAAAACGATGGCGTTGGCACACTACATCGGTGCCTTTCTCGTGGGTATCTGCTTTCGGTTCTACGGCATGCGTGACCGGAGCAGCCAGCCAGAAAGGCTGCGGACCGGCAATATCCTTGGCCGTGCAGTCGAGGCACTGATGCAGGCACGGCGGGAAGATGGACGCCAGTTCGGACAGATTATGGGCGACGCCGTCAACGATTCCATCAAGACCCTTTGGATGATCTGTGGTTTCATAATGCTTTTCGCCACTGTGGTCAAAATAGTAGATGTGGTGGGTCTCTACACGCTGATTGCTGCACCCATCGGCTGGTTGTTCCGGTTGATCGGTCTGAATGCTGATCTGATCAAGTCTGTGGTGGTTGGGCTGTTTGAAATAGACCTCGGGACCTTAGCGGCGGCAAAGGCACAGGCGCCGTTGATTCAGCAGGTAGCGATTGCCGGTGCGGTCATCGCCTGGAGTGGACTGTCGGTCCACGGCCAGGTAGCCAGCGTGTTGACCGGCACCGATATCCGCATGAAGCCGTACGTCATCGCCCGCTTGCTGCATGCGGTTTTCGCCGGGGTTATCACGTTCTTCCTGATGCAGCGCGCCTTACCAGCCCTCGCCGGGTTCGTACCCATGGTCGGTGGGCTGCCGGTCGGAATGGTGACGCCCTCCTTTGCCACAGCTTTGACCCGCGGTATGATCTGGGCCATCGGCGTGCCGCTTGGACTCACCATGATCGGAGCCGCCGCTGCCATCCTCACAGGCGGTCTCCGGTGGGTAACCTTCCACCACCAGCGCTAGGCTGGACCGCGGCCCGTGGGTCGTTGCTCCGGCTTTGAGCCGAAAAGACCATCTGAATAACTTGCCCGCATCACCGAATTGGGATACACTCAATGAATGGCGATGCAGATGAGGGATCTAGATGGTTTCCCGACGGAACCCCCGTTCGTTGTCGTCGCACACAGTCGCTGCCTCGCAGAACGGCGATCCGCAGCATCCGGCGAAGGGCTTGATCCTGACAACTGGATAGCGTTGGGCAAATGAGCCCTCGGAATATGCGGTCCCTGCCGCTTACCGATGATTCGGCGTACCTTCCGTAACGGCCAATCTCGGGAATATCGCAGGCAGTTCTTCAACGCGAAAGGGGTCACATTCGTGGACGAGCTCATTGTCGAGGCACTGATTGAAATTCCGGCGGGTAGCCAGAACAAGTACGAGTACGACAAAGAGAAGCACATTGTGCGGCTCGATCGGGTACTTTACTCACCCGTGCACTACCCGACTGACTACGGGTACGTTCCGGAGACGTTGGAAGAGGATGGCGACCCCATTGATGTCCTGGTGCTGGTCACCAACCCAACTTTCCCGGGCTGTGTCATTGATGCCCGCATTGTGGGTGTCCTGGCCATGGTGGACGACAAGGGTGTCGATAACAAACTGCTGGCTGTTCCCGTGAAGGATCCGCGCTTCAACCAGGTTCGTGAACTGGAGGATGTGCCGGCTCACCGGCTGCGGGAGATCGAGCACTTCTTCAAGACGTACAAGGACCTGGAAGGCAAGGCAACCGTGATCATGGGGTGGAAGGGCACCAAAGAAGCGGCTGAACTGCTGGCGAAGGCCAGGGCAGCACACCAGCCGAAGTAGGGTGAAGGGAATGCGTGAACGACTGCGGAAGAGTCCCTGGCTGTCGGCTCTGTTCGCCTGGGTGGTGGCCATCGGGCTGGTAACGGTAGGCTACTGGGTTTGGCTGCGGTCACAGGGGCTGCCAATGCGTTGGGACCTACTCCGTGATGCAGCGCTTATCGGCATACCGTTTGCCCTGGTCAACGTCCTGCGCGACCGCAGGCGGAAGGAATAAGGAAGCGGGTCAGCTGCCGACACCGGCAATTGACCCGCTTCTCACATGATATGCCCCGTTTCGGTGCACCCTCATACATAAGAAGTGGGCTAACTTGCTGGCAGGCAGGCAAGTATGATACGGTAAGGACTTGAAACCATCCATAACCATAAGGTGGTAGCAGAGTGAAGGAACGCATTGCAGAGTTCATCCGCGAAAAGGCATACAAGCCCATGACCCTTGCCGAATTGGCCATGGCGATGGGCATTGCCGAAAAACAGCATGTACAGTTGAAAAGGACGCTGGAGCAGATGGAGGCCACCGGTGAGGTGGTCCAGACCCGCACGGAACGCTACGGGGCGCCAGAGCGGATGAATCTGGCCGTTGGCACCCTCCAGGGTCATCCGAAGGGTTTCGGTTTTGTCGTGCCCGATGCTCCCGATGCTGAAGACATCTTCGTGGGCCGTGAGGCTCTGAACGGTGCCTGGCACGGTGACCGCGTCGTTGTCCGTCTGAGTCCGCCTGCTCGGATGGGAGAACGGATTGAGGGAGAAGTGATCCGCATTTTGCAGCGGGCTCGGCAGCGTGTCGTGGGCACGTTCGACGCGTCCAAGCACGTGGGGTACGTCACACCAGACGAGAAGCGGCTTCCGGACGACATCTTCATCCCAAAAGGGGCCACCAACGGCGCCAAGAGTGGCGAAAAAGTTGTGGTGCAGGTTGTGCGCTGGCCCGATGCCCGCCGTAACGCAGAGGGCAAAGTAGTCGAGCGGCTGGGGATGAAAGGTCAAGTTGGAGTCGATATCCTGAGTGTCATCCGCAAGTTTGGGCTGCCTGAGGTGTTTCCGCCGCGGGTGATGAAAGAGGTCGAGCCAATTTCTGATACGGTGACCACGGAGGCAATGGCCGAGGACGGCCGGCGGGATCTTACCGGCTGGACCATCGTAACGATTGACGGCGAAGATGCGAAAGACCTGGATGACGCGGTTAACGTCGAACGAATCGGGGACGGACTTTGGCGGCTCGGCGTTCACATTGCCGATGTCTCCTATTACGTGCCCGAGGGCTCCCATCTGGATCGTGAAGCATATGCACGGGCCACTTCGGTCTATCTCGCCGACCGGGTAGTGCCCATGCTGCCGCCCCAACTGTCCAACGGCATCTGCAGCCTCAATCCCCATGTGGAGCGGCTGACGCTCTCCTGCGTGATGGAGATCGACGGCACCGGCAAGGTGCAGCGCTACGAGATTTTCCCATCGGTGATTCGGACTGCACAGCGGATGACGTATACCCGGGTCAATCAGATTCTGGCGGGGGATCCGGCGGCTGTTCGTGAATACGAGCCACTGCAGCCCCTGTTCCGTGAAATGGAGAGCCTGATGCAGGTGCTCCGTAACAAACGCGAGACCCGAGGGGCACTCGATTTTGACCTACCGGAGGCTAAAGTCCGCCTGAATGAGCAGGGGTGGCCCACCGAGATCAAGCGGGTGAACCGGGGCATTGCCGAACGGATCATCGAGGAGTTCATGCTGGTGGCCAACGAGACTGTGGCCGAGCATGTAACCAAGAAGGGCGCCCCCTTCATGTTTCGGGTTCATGGTGAACCGGCGCCTGACCGGTTGGCCGCACTGACCCAGTTCCTGTCGCTCTTCGGTTATGGCATGAAGATCCCCCAGGGGGCGGTAGCCCCGAAGTTGCTCCAGGGCGCCATTCATTGGGCGGACGGGCGGCCTGAGGAGAACCTGGTCAACTCCGTATTGCTGCGGACCATGCGGCAGGCCGTTTACCACGAGGAGAACCTGGGGCATTTCGGTCTGGCCGCGGACTACTATTGCCACTTCACGTCACCGATTCGGCGTTATCCGGACTTGGTGGTTCACCGGGTATTGCGCGCTCTGCTCAGCGGAGGAGTGAATGCCCGGCAGCGGCACAAGTGGGAGAAGTGGATGCCGGAGGCGGCCCGCCACTGCTCTGAGCAGGAGCGGGTGGCCATGGAGGCGGAACGGGAGACCATTGACCTGAAAAAGGCGGAGTACATGTCCGAGAAGGTGGGTGAAACCTTCGAAGGCATCATCTCCGGTGTGAGTCAGTTTGGCTTCTTTGTCCAACTGGAGAACACTGTCGAGGGTCTGGTCCATGTTTCGACGCTCGCGGATGACTATTACCACTTCCACGAGCAGTACTACGCCCTGATAGGCGAGCGCACCAGGCGCCGGTTCCGCCTCGGCGACCCCGTCGTCGTGCGGTTGACAAGGGCCGATGCGGACAGCCGGCAGCTAGACTTCGCCCTGGAGGCAGAGTTAAGCCCGACTGTGACGGTAGTGCAGCCAGCGACCAATACCAGGGCCAGGGCGGTGAGGAAACGCTCTTTCGCCGAGGAACCGACCGAGGCGGCCATTGCTGTGATGCCTGGTGAGAAAGCTGCTGCGGGTGGAAGAGGGAATCGGCGGCGGAACAACGGCAGGGCGCGGGCCGCAACGACCGTAGAACCGCCAAAGCCTGTAGCGGCTGAAGACAAGAAGAGCACGACCGCTAGGCAGCCCAGGCACAAGCGGGGTGGAGCACCGGCGGGGCGGGCCGCTGTGTCCGTGGAACAACCGACCGTTGCAGCGGCGCCGGTGGAAGCGACACGACCGGCCGGTCGAGCTACCCGCACGGCGACAGAATCTGCCAGGCGGACCACCCGGTCCCGGGCCGTCGACATGTGGGGTGTACCGTTGCCTGAGGGACGAACGGTCCGCACCACGGACGAGCAAGATCCTGGCGTTGTCGCTCCGTTCGCCTTGAAACCCACTCCTGGCGGTGGGCGTGGGCGCAAGGCCATCGTCGAGGCACCCTTTGCGCCATCGCCGGCCACATCCGATGAGTCGGGCAGTCTGCCCAGCATCATGGATGGTGCTACGATTCCGGAGGCCCGTGGGACCCGCGGCGCTGGGAAAGTCTCCAATCGAGCTGGCAGACCCGCGGGACGAACGACTCGTCCCCGGCGCAGTAGTCGTCCCCGAGTACAGACGGAGCCGGATACAACACAACCATAAGGGTTGGAGGGCCGGCTTCGTTGCAGCCGGCCCTCCCCTGCGTGGCTGGAGCTGAGTTGTTGCCACACAAGGCTGATATTTCCACCCCGTCCAACCCCTGTTGGCTTGACTTTTTGGTGGGTAGACTTCATAATAAGTCATCCGGAGCGAGGTGAACTGTAGTGGTGCACAAATCGGCGGATGAGAAGAGCATTACGGAGAATCGCAAGGCCCGCCACGATTACTTCGTGGAGGAGACCTATGAGGCAGGAATTGCACTTCAGGGTACTGAGGTCAAGTCATGCCGTGACGGACGGGTCAACCTGCGTGACGGCTATGCGGAGATTCAAGACGGCGAGATTTTCTTGCTGAACATGCACATCAGCCCATATGAGCAGGCCAACCGGTTCAACCATGACCCGCTACGGAAGCGGAAGCTTCTGATGCACAGGGCCGAAATCCGGAATCTGCACGGCAAGATTCGCGAAAAGGGTTACACACTGGTCCCCCTTCGCTTATACTTTAAGGAGGGACGGGTCAAGGTAGAGTTGGCGCTGGCCAAAGGCAAGAAAGCCTACGACAAGCGCAGCGATATCGCAGACCGGGATGCCGCCAGAGACATCGCCAGGGCGATGCGGGGGAAGGGCCGGGATGACCTGGACTAATGAATGTCTCTCTCAATCAGGTATCAACCGGTATTACCGGTTGAACATATAACACGGGGGCGAATCAGGTTCGACGGGGGAAACGCTGTTCAGGATAGCGAGCCGAGGTGCGGTTGCCTCGATAAACTGGCCGCAAACCATTAAGTGCCAACAACGATTTCGCACTCGCTGCGTAAGCAGCCTGCGGCGTAAGCCGCAGATCGCTCCTCCGGAAAGTCTGCTCCGTGCGCCGGGGTCGTAGCGTCATTTAACGGGCTGTTCCACCCGAGGTTGTCTCGGACTCGGGTGGCGAGGATAAAGTTCGGGGCTGGTGAGGCCGGTAGCCCGCCGCCAGGCGGCTAGTCTCACGAGATCAAACTGGCGGATGCGCTCGGAGAAGTCCTGTTCGGTGTTCTTTCGGACGCGGGAGTCAGAGCCCGCCGCCTCCACCAAAAGACGTAGAAGACCCCGTGGCACAGTGTGCCACGGGGTCTTCGCGTGTCCGCGGGCGCCGGTCCCCATTTTTCTGGTAGGGCAGGAAAGTAAAGACGGGTACTCGAAAACCTTGATGCCAGCATCGAATTTTCTTGTGGCAATGTTATCTCCTACTTCGAACATAATCGAGGAGGATTACGTTTAGTATGGTAGAGGTACGAAACATTAAGCTGGACAAGATACTTGTCCTCATATTTCTCGGGATGGTACTACTGCTGGTGCCACACCAGGCCAGTGCCGCTGCGACACCCAGCATGAATGTGACGGTTGAGGGAAAACCGCTCAACATGCCTGTACCGCCTACGATCGTTCAGGATCGCACACTGGTGAGTGCCCGCTCGGTGGGCGAAGCGGTGGGCGGGGTGGTCGAGTGGGATGGCGTAAAGCGCCAGGTAACCATTACCCGGCAGTCTGTCAGTGTCGTGCTCACGCTTGGGAAGTCCGAGGCACTGGTGAACGGTAAAATCGTTCGATTGGAAGTCCCTGCCCAGCTGGTGAACAACGTTACCATGGTGCCGCTGCGATTTATTGCAGAGGCTTTAGGCGGGACAGTGGAGTGGAACGCCGAGACCAGAACCGCCAATATCTTGCGCACACCTTCGACCATCACCGGCATGACCTACATAAGGGGGAACGGGCAGGCTACCATCGTCATGGCGCTTTCAGAGGCGCCTCTGTCCGTAACGCCCAAGGTGGCCGGTAATGAGCTATCCCTGGATCTATACCCCGCTGTAGTTGCGACCACCCAGACGGACCAGAACGTGAACGACAGTCTGACGGTGGGATTGCACCTCTCGGCGCAAGGACGGACGGCGCATCTCAGTGTGCAGGCGAAGAGCGAACCACATTTTGACTACACGGTTTCCGCCGATGGCAAGACCCTCACGGTGCATTTGAAGTACCCGGTCACTGGTATATCCTTCAGCCAGGACGGTCGAATCAGTCAGGTCCAGATCAATGCCGGTGGCAAACTCGACTACAGCGACTTCACCCTGGACACCCCCACACGGATTGTGGTGGACATCAAGAGCACACCGATGGCCGACAGCGTGCCGGACAGTCTTGAGGTGGGCAAGGGCTATGTGACTCGGGTACGCACGGCCGCCAGGGGATCAGACATTCGGGTTGTCCTGGACATGGCAGCCGACGTTCCTTATCGCGTGGTGAACACGGATCAGGGGCTGATCGTGCAGTTTGTACCGCTGATCCAAGCGGTGAAGACGGAAAAGCTTGCGGGCAAGACTCGCCTTACCCTTGTCGGCAGCTTACCGGTGGATGCACGGGTGAGCGTACCCGATGGTCAGAACGTCCTCAAGATTGAACTCCCGCAGGCGGTCAGCGGCTTGCAGACGAATCCCGTTACCATCGGTGACGGTAGCGTCAACTCGGTGGCCATTACGCCCGGTGCAACACCCAACAGCAGCATCGTGACCGTGAGTCTTCCCTACTACCTGGGACACAGTGTGGTCTCCAAAGACGGAGACAGCAGCGTTGTCATCGATCTGGTCACGTCGCCGGTCTACGGGAAGCGAATCTGGATCGATGCCGGACATGGCAAGATCCCCGGCGGAAACGATGACCCGGGCTCTATTGGGCGGACCTACGGCACCCAGGAAAAGCGAGTCAACCTGGCGGTGGCCCTGGAACTGCAGAAGCGACTTCAGGCTGCAGGCGCCATTGTCTTTATGACCCGGACCGGTGACGAAGGCGTGGACTACCGGGATCGCCCCGCGCTGGTAAATGCACTGAAGCCTCCAGTCGACCTGTTCATCTCCATTCACCATAACTCGTCTACCTTTGGCGGCTCGCGGGGCACCGAGACCTATTACTGGACAACGAACCCCAAGAGCAAACTGGTGGCCCAGGCAATACACCCGATTCTCGTGAAGAACCTGGGATTCCCGGACCGGGGAGTACGCACCGATTCGTTTTACGTGATCAAGGCTACCCAAGCTCCGTCCATTCTGGTTGAACTGGGATTCCTGTCCAACCCGGACGAGGAAAAGGCGATTGTGGACAAGACCTACGCCGGCAAGGCTGCCGAAGCCATCAAATTGGGCCTGTTTGGCTACTTCGGGCAGGAGAACAAGCAGTAGGTCGCCAAATAGCCAGCAACACAAACTTTCGAGTACCAAACTAAAGGGGTCGGGAGGGCGTGTCTGGATAGATTGGTTCAAAGGTAAGGGAGAGAAAGCTGGAGGTGATGGGTGTGTTGACAAAGCCAACGGTTGACCGGCAAGTGGCGGAGATTGAGGAACTACTTCGTAGCGTAAGCACCATCCTCAAGAAACGCGGGCGGGACATTCTCAGCAACTTTGACATCACGCCCCCGCAGTTCGATGCACTGCTGGTGCTGCGCGAGTACGGAGAGCTGACAATGGGTGAACTCTGCCAGAAAATGTACCTCGCATGTAGTACAGCGACAGACCTGATCGACCGCATGGAACGCAACGGACTCATTGAGCGGGTCCGGGATACGGCAGACCGTCGTGTCATCCGTCTGCGGGTGCTGCCCAAGGGCGCTTCGGTCATCGAAGACCTGATGGCGGCTCGACGCAACTATCTCGGCACAATTTTGTCTGAGGTAGATGGGGCGGATAAGGACCGGCTCATTCAGTCCCTCCAACAGATCAACTACCTGATGACCCGTGAAGTCTAGGGCCTTCTGGAAAGGCACGGAACATATTTCTTCCCCACTTTGTAGTGACCGCCGAAGTCCGGCAGCGCCACTCCGCAAGGAGGGCGCTTTCCGCGTCTTTCGGAGGCATGGAACGAGCATGGTTTTCGTATGATATAAAAGGCCATAGTGCTGCCACAGGAGGGAACGCAGCATGCCGCGGCGCCCGATCGGCATTTTTGACTCCGGTGAGGGCGGGCTGACCGTAACGCGCGAGATCGCCCGCCTGCTTCCAGGTGAAGACCTGATTTATGCCTGTGACACCCTGCACTTTCCGTATGGGCCGCGCTCTCTTTCTGAGGTGCGCCGCTTTTTTCTGCGGTTTGTGGATTTCTTTGCGGAGATGGACTGCAAATTGGTGGTTGTTGCCTGCAATACGGCTACGGTAGCGGCGCTCGACCTGTTGGACGGGAACTTACGGCTCCCGGCCATTGGCGTTGTTCAACCGGGGGCCCGTGCGGCTGCGGCCGCATCCCAAACAGGACGGATTGGGGTGGCTGCCACTCAGGGCACCTGTGCGTCGGGCATCTACCCACGGTTGATCAAACAGTATCGACCTGAAGCACAGGTAGTTCAGGAGCCGTGCCCGATCCTGGTTATTCGCGCAGAGGAGGGCGTCATCTCGGGGCCGGTTGTACGGGCCGAGGTGGTCCGTTGTCTGTCGCCATTCCTGGTTAACAAAGTGGATACCCTGGTGTTGGGGTGCACACACTTTCCGCACATGGCGGCGTTGATTGCCGACGTGGCCGGCCCTGGTGTTACGCTGGTTGACCCGGGTGTCGAAACGGCCAGAGATGTGGCCGCATACCTGTCTGCCGCTGGGCTTAATAACTCCGGGAGTCAGGGGCGCCGGTTGTTCTGCACAACCGGCGATCCAGCCAAGTTTACCGAAGTAGCCTCCAGGCTCTGGCCCGGAGGGGTATTCGAGGCACAGCAAATTCAACTAAACTTCGAGCAGGAGTGATCCTTTTCGATGCGGCAAGATGGTCGGTCGGCTCAGGAACTGCGTCCCGTTACGGTGACCCGCAATTACATTGAGCATGCCGAGGGCTCGGTGCTCATTGAAGTTGGGAAAACACGTGTCGTCTGCACCGCCACGCTGGAGGAGAAGGTCCCCCCCTTCTTGAAAGGCAGAGCTGAAGGCTGGATCACGGCCGAATATGGCATGCTGCCAAGGGCAACCGGGCAGCGAAATCAGCGGGAAGTGACTCGCGGACGTCAGGGCGGCCGGACCATGGAGATCCAGCGGCTCATCGGCCGGGCACTCCGGTCCGTGATCGACCTGAGGGCGTTGGGCGAGCGGACCCTCTGGATTGACTGTGACGTGATTCAGGCAGATGGCGGTACCCGCACTGCGTCGATTACCGGCGCGTTTGTGGCCATGGTGGACGCTGTAGAACGGTTAAGGCAGCAGGGGCTGATCAGCCGACTCCCCATTACAGATTACCTTGCGGCCACCAGCGTGGGCATTGTGGGCGGGGAAGCCTTGTTGGACCTGGCATACAGCGAGGACTCTCGGGCCGAGGTAGACATGAACCTGGTCATGACCGGCCGTGGCGGGGTGGTGGAGGTTCAGGGCACGGGAGAGGGCGGTCCGTTTAGCCGGACGCAGTTGGATGACTTGCTGGCGCTGGCTGAGAGTGGCATACAGCGCCTCATCGCAATACAAAAAGACAGCCTGGGCGCCCTGGGCATGGAGGTAGGTAAACTTGGCTTGGCAGAAACTGGTGCTCGCAAGTAAGAACCCCGGAAAGATACGTGAACTGCAGGCATTACTTGCCGAAACGGGCATTGAGGTGATTGGTCTCGATCCGGCTTATCCGGATGTGGAGGAGACCGGCACCACATTTGAGGAGAATGCGATGATCAAGGCTCGGGCGGCCTGCAAGGCCACGGGCCTGCCGGTCCTGGGCGAGGACTCGGGCATTGTGGTCGATGCGCTGCATGGCGAGCCGGGGGTTCGGTCTGCCCGCTGGGTCCCCGGCAGCGATGCCGACCGGATGTACGCGCTGCTGAAGCGGATGGAGGGCGTACCCGAGAGAAAACGGACCGGTCGCTATGTCTCCGTGATAGCGGTTGTGACGCCCTCGGGCACGGAGCGAATCTTCGGCGCTACCATGGACGGGAAGATCGGACACGAACCGCGTGGCACAGGCGGGTTTGGCTATGACCCGATCTTCGTTGTGGATGGTAAACGGACCGTAGCCGAGCTAAGCCTTGAGGAGAAGAACCGGATCAGCCATCGGGCAAAAGCGCTGGCGAAAGTCATGGCGCACTTGCCGAAGTTGCTGGAGGAACAGGCATGATCCGCGTGGCCGTCTTGAGTGATACGCACGGCGGGTTGGACAACCTCCACCGGCTCTCGGCTTTGCTGGGGCCGGTGGACTGGCTGCTGCATGCGGGCGATCATATGCAGGATGCCCAGGAAATCGGCAGCCGCCTCCTCGTCGAACCGGAACGGGTGCGGGCAGTCGTAGGGAACTGCGACTACCCGCTACGCGAACCGGTCCATCAAGCGTTCCCAATCGGTGACGTGACCGTTTATCTGACGCATGGTCACCTGTTCGGCGTTAAGCAGGGGCTGGAGCGGCTGTATTACAAGGCGAAAGAGCTTTCGGCCGATGTGGCCATCTTCGGTCATACACATGTGGCCTATCAAGCGGAATGGAACGGTGTGCTGCTGCTGAACCCTGGCAGCGCGACAGCTCCACGCCCATATGGGCAGTTGCCATCGTGCGGGCTCCTCGAAATTGAAGGGAGAGAGGTACGGGCGCAAATTCTGTCTCTACCTGGCTAACAACGGGAAAGCGCACAGAAATTACTTTTGACAGGAGTTCGGGTTCTGGGATATACTCTTTCTTGCTGAACCGGGGTGTAGCGCAGCCTGGTAGCGCGCCTGCTTTGGGAGCAGGATGTCGCAGGTTCAAATCCTGTCACCCCGACCACCTGAAGTTAGCGGCCGGCGTCGTTCATTACATGCGGGTGTAGCTCAGTGGTAGAGCTCCAGCCTTCCAAGCTGGCCATGAGGGTTCGATTCCCTTCACCCGCTCCACATGCTGAAACGGGGCGTGCCAAAGAGCCGCCCTCTTTTCGTGAATGGCGCTGGCTCCCTTTCCAATAGTGCACTGCTTGTCACGGTCCAAGCTTCTGTGTTAAGATATCCTGTGCTATACGGGACAGGCGCCTGTAGCTCAGGGGATAGAGCAACCGCCTTCTAAGCGGTTGGCCGCAGGTTCGAATCCTGCCAGGCGCGCCAGTGCTCTATACGCAATTATTGGGGCGTAGCCAAGTCGGTAAGGCACGGGACTTTGACTCCCGCATTCGTAGGTTCGAGTCCTGCCGCCCCAGCCATCTCTCGGGCCATTAGCTCAGTGGCAGAGCACCCGCCTTTTAAGCGGGGAGTCGTTGGTTCGAATCCAACATGGCCCACCACCTAAGCCGGTCCAGCTAGTTCGCTAGCTGGACCGGCCTTTTTGTGTTGGCAAGGACACTGCCGGGCAGAAGACCGAATTGCTGTTT
This sequence comes from Mycobacterium leprae, assembly GCA_050262655.1. Classification (GTDB taxonomy): domain Bacteria; phylum Bacillota; class Sulfobacillia; order Symbiobacteriales; family Symbiobacteriaceae; genus DASXVX01. The sequence continues at coordinate 24,278 of JBLNEM010000097.1, forward strand.
ATAGAACAGACGCAAATAGGTTGTAAACTATTTAGAGAAAAACTTCGACCTTTTAACACATAACAGGAGGAAAAACTACGGACTCCGTGTAATCTACATGCTTCATAGTCATAAGGCGCACTTGTGGCTTAACAGACAAATTCGGAGGGGGTCCACGCATGCGGGGGAAGAAGTTCGTCAGACTCATCGGCGCATTGACCATTGCCGCCTCTATGCTCGTGACGGCGTGCAGCAGCAAGCCCGCCGGGGATAGCAGTGCCTCGGCAGCCACGCAGAACAAGGGCCCGTCCGGTACCTTTGTCTACGCCAACGTCCAGGACGCCAAGATTTTGAACCCGATTCTATCCAGTGATACCTATTCCAGTGCTATCAACTCCCGGGTATTCGACGGCATGATCACGTTCGATGAGAACGCCAACCCGAAGCCCAACCTGGCCAAGTCCTGGGATATCGCCCCCGACAACCTTAGCATCACCTTCCACCTGCGTGACGACGTGAAGTGGCACGACGGTGAGAAGTTTACCGCCAAGGATGTCGCCTTTACGTTCAACGCAATCCTGCATCCGCTCTATACTGGCCCCCGCCGTGGTGACTATAGCGCCTTGAAGGGCGTTAAGGATATGGACGCCAAGATTGCCGCCCTGCCCAAGGACGCTGCCGATCGGGATGCGCAGGCCGACAAGATCTGGCAGGACTGGGTCAAGAACAGCGGCGCCATCGTCATCAAGGACGATTACACCATCACCTTTAGCCTGGACCAGGTCTTCGCCCCCGTTCTGGCCAACCTGGCCATGGGCATCATCCCGGAGCACCTGTACAAGGGCACCGAGGGTAAGAAGATGGCCGACTCCGAATGGAATCAGAAGCCGGTGGGCACCGGCCCGATGAAGTTCGTGGAGTGGAAGAAGGGCGACCAGATCAAGCTCGAGACGAACCCTGACTACAAGTGGGGTCTCCTGGGCCATCCGTATAAGTTCAAGACCTTCATCTACAAGGTTGTGCCTGACGCAAATGCCGGCATGGCCGCTCTGGAAAATGGCGAAGTCGATTACGCCGCCCTGGACTACGACAACTGGGACAAGTTCACCAAGCTGCCCAGCGTTCAGACCTTCGAGTGGACAGCCTGGAGCTACCAGTTCATCGGATACAACTTCCACGACCCGATCGTTTCCGACAAGCTCGTTCGTCAGGCCCTCACTTCAGCGATCGACCGTGACTCTATTGTGAAGGACCTGAAGAAGGGCCATGCAATGGTCGCCAACACCCACGGCGCTCCTGGTCGTTGGGATTTCAACGACAGCGTGACCAAGTGGCCGTATGACCCGACCAAGGCTGGACAGCTGCTGGATCAGGCTGGCTGGAAGATGGGTCCTGACGGCATCCGTACCAAGGATGGCAAGAAGCTGACCATTACCTTCACTTACTCCAGCGGCGACAAGAGCCTGGAGCAGCAGGCTACCTTCATTCAGCAGTCCTGGAAGAAGGTCGGCGTTGACGCCAAGCTGGAAGGTATCAAGTTCGAGACCATCCTGGACAAGATGAAGGACGATTCGCTGCAGTCCTTTACCATCGGCTGGTCCCTCGGCGTTGAGCCGGACCCTTACTCCATCTGGGATAGCAAGGGTGGCTTCAATTATATGAACCACTACTCTAACCCGGCGGTGGACAAGCTGATCGAGGATGGCCGGGCCACCATGGATCAGGCCAAGCGGAAGGCCGATTACTCGCAGATGCAGGAGCTTTTGGCTCAGGATCAGCCTTACACCTGGCTGGCATTCAACAATACGCTGGCCGGTTTCTCCAAGCGGGTCCACGGTCTGAAGCCCACTCCGGCGGGTGGCTTCACCTGGAATATTGCCGACTGGACAGTTGACGGCAACTAGGTTCGTGCCGAAAGGTAACGTGATAGAGAGCATGTAGAGAAGCGTGGCCGCAGTTTGCCGCTGTGGCCACGCTTTCCATACAACCTTGGGGTATTAGCCGGCACAGTTCGAGCCGCGGAGGGGGAACAGAGGATGTTTCGCTACCTTGTTCGGCGCCTGCTCACGATGATTCCGATGCTGTTCCTGATCTCGCTGGTGGCCTTCTTCCTCTATAGCCACCAACCCGGAGACCAGGTGTACAACTACCTGCCGCTGGACGCCCCCAAGGCGGACGTGGAGCGGATGCGTCACGTCCTGGGTCTGGACCAACCCTGGTACGTGCAGTACGAGGTGTGGCTTAGTCACGCAGTGAAGGGCGACCTGGGGCGCTCCATCAACGACAAACAACCGGTGGCGCAGAAGTTCGCCGAAGCTATTCCGGTTACACTGGGTGTCTTTGGTCTGGGATTTGTGATCAGCTTCGTCCTGTCTATCATGATCGGCGTTACAGCAGCGGTCAAACGGTATAGCCTCTTTGACTACGTCTCTACGATCTTTGTCTATCTGGGGCAATCGATGCCGCCTTTCTGGTTTGCTTTGATGCTCATCCTGCTGTTCACGTCAAACCTACACCTGCTTCCCGTTACGGGTCTTCATACGCCTCGCCAGGATCCAACCCTTGCTGACACGGCCAAGCATTTGATCATGCCGATGCTGGTCATTTGCTGGGATTCGATGGCGGGCTGGACTCGCTACGTTCGCTCCAGCATGCTTGAGGTGCTTCGCCTAGACTATATTCGGACCGCCCGGGCCAAAGGTATTTCCGAGCGGGTCGTCTTGTACAAACATGCACTACGCAACTCACTCATGCCCGTGATCACGTTCCTGGGCTTTGCCTTGTCGGGTATCCTGGGCGGCCAGGCACTGGTAGAACAAATCTTCTCCATTCCGGGTATGGGCCGTGTTACACTCTCTGCCCTGTTCGCCAAGGACTATCCGGTGCTCATGGCGGCCATTCTCCTGTATCCACTGCTGACCATGATCGGCATCCTGCTATCCGACATTCTTTACGGGATCGTCGATCCCCGTATTCGCTTCTCGTAAGGAGGGTGGCTGATGGCTACTGCGTTTGCAGATCCGAAATCGACGGACGTGACAGCCCCCCAGCAGGAATTCAGCTTCTGGCGTCAGTTTTGGCGCCGGTTCCGAAGGAACAAGGCTGCGGTAGGTGGCGCCCTAATACTGGTGCTCCTATTTCTCTCCGCCATCTTCGCTTGGAAGTTGGCGCCGCTGGATCCGAACAACATTGTGCTGGCTGACCGGCTGAAACCACCGGGGTATGTGAGCCCTACTCTCCATGTGAAGTACGTGCTGGGCACAGATGGTACCGGCCGTGATTTGCTTTCCCGGTTGTTGTATGGTGGACGCATCTCCATGTCGATTGGCTTCCTGACAGCGTTCCTCTCGCTTGCGGTGGGCATTACGGTCGGAGCAGTATCCGGATTCTATGGCGGCGCCATCGATAATGCGCTGATGCGCCTTACTGAGTTCATGATGGTCATTCCCCGCCTACCGATCACGCTGATTGTTCTAGCGGTCTTCGGCAATAGTTTCTTCTTGCTGCTGTTCGTAATTGGTCTGACTTCGTGGATGGGCGTGGCCCGACTGGTGAGGGCGGAGTTTCTCTCCTTGCGGGAACGTGACTTCGTGGAGGCAGCCCGGGCGCAAGGTGCGCGGGATAATCGGATCATCTACCGGCACATTCTGCCGAACGCAATGGCCCCGCTGATCGTGAACGCTACCTTCCAGGTGGCCGGCGCGATCTTGCTGGAGGCTACGCTTAGCTTCCTGGGTCTGGGCGTGCAAGCACCGACGCCTTCATGGGGTAATATGCTGATCAGCGCCCAGAGTGAACTGGCCTTTGGCGTCTGGTGGACCAGCGTCATTCCCGGCCTCATGATCGTGCTGGCGGTCCTGAGTTTCAACCTGGTCGGCGATGGTCTGCGTGACGCATTGGACCCCAAGCTGAAGCAGTAAAAAGCACCCCGTCTCCTTAGCGGAGGCGGGGTGTGGTTCGTTATATGGCACGCGTATGGCAGCGCCCGCAGATTATAGAAACACGTGCGTGGGTGTTGCTCTGCAGCCCTGAATTGAGTAAGATATATCAAGCGGCATGGGGATGATGTTCGGTGCGAACGGACCCATTGCATGATACGCGAGAGTGGCGGAACTGGCAGACGCGCAAGACTTAGGATCTTGTGCCTATGGCGTAGGGGTTCAAGTCCCCTCTCTCGCACCACAAACCCCGCAAGGGTTGCGAATAACGGTGATGAACAACCCGGCTCTTCTGGAGCCGGGTTGTTCATGCTTCAGAGCCAGGATGCGTCGGAAGGACTCATCCTGCGGGGTGGAGAACCCGTAGGGACTCCACCGCTATAAAGGATGAACTCATTCGATGCAGCTATATCTTGTTCGCCATGGTCAATCCGAGGGAAACGTCGTGACCTACGACGTACCGGACGGCAACCTGACGGCCCTGGGGCAGGTCCAGGCCACGGAAGCGGGGAAGCGGCTGATGCCGGAAGGCATCGATCTGGTCATTGTCAGCCCGTTGCGCAGGGCGCTGCAGACGGCGGCTGCGATTGCCCGAGAGACAGGTGCGCCGCTGGAAGTCTGGCAGGAGCTGTGTGAGCATCGTGATAACGGATTGTACCGGTTCATGGGCAAGAATGGCGTGCGTTCTGTGGTGGCCGATGCCGTCTGCGAGGCGGAGATGCCGGAGGATGGGTTCGACTTTGGGCTGGAAAGTCCAGCAGAAGCGCATGACCGTGCCCTACGGATGCTGGGGCGGCTTCGTTCCCGGTTCGCACACACGGAGAAGCGGGTGGCCGTAGTGGCACACGGCGGCTTTAATGCATTCTTCCTGATGGCGATGATGGGGCGCCCCTGGCAGCGTGGACATTGGATTGAACAGAACAACTGCTGTGTCAACCGGGTGTGGATGGACCCGGAGCATGTCCGACTGCTCAGTGTGAACGAGACGGCCCACTTGACTCAGGTGACCTGATTCAGAACAAACAGTGATGCCCGGTCCGCCTCGCACAGAGGGGACCGGGCATTGTTCTTACGCTACAACGCGCCGCGGACGCTGAGGATATACTTGGCACGGTCTAGCGGGTTGACGCCGGTGCGATCACGGGTGGCTTTTACGTCGAGGGGAGCCGGCTGATAGCCGGCAAAGCGGGTGGTCAGTACCCCTCTGCCGCCGGTCATGCTATTCAGCCGTACCGGGTAGTCCAGCGAAGTAGCCACCGGGAGTTCGCCTTCCACGACAAAGCGTCCACCACTCATGGTGGGGGCATCGAATCGGGCCCGCATCTGCACAAGGTCGCCCATCACCCGACCGGCCGCATCTTCCGGAACGGAGAGGCGGAATCCGTAGAGCGGCTCCATCAACTGCGTTCCGGTGGTCACCAGACCGTCCATGATGCCCATAGGGGTCGCGACCACGAAATCCAGGGGGTGCGTGTGGTAGATGTGGTGTTCGCCGTAGGTAAGGGTCACCTTCAAATCGGTCACCTGCCATCCCGACAACCCTTGCTGTAAAGCTTCCGGCACCCGACGGGCTACCTCATTCTGATAGGAAGGCAGGAGGCTGTCTGCACCCACCTGCGAGGAGTAGACCAGCCCGCTGCCGCGGGGCAGGGGTTCGATGGCGAAGCGCAGGATGGCCCAACAGGGTTTCGGCATGGTGTAAGCCACAAAGCCCTCACCGGCAGTGGCCGGCGTTTCCTGGTAGATGACGGTGGGCGAATCGAAGCGGGCCTGAACCCCGAAGCGGCTTTGAAGCAGGCTACTCAGCACCTCAATTTGGATAGCGCCCATCACCTGCACGTGCAGTTCACGGCTCTCCCGCTGCCACTGGAAGCCCAGTAACGGATCCTCCTCCGTCAGTTCCTGCAGGGCCGAGACCAGTCGCGGGTAATCCGCATCCTTTTGAGCATGAACTTGCACAGTGAGGACCGGCACGGCCAGGCGGTGTAACGGCGGCACGCCTCGGGGGTCACCCAGGACATCACCGACGCGTACATCGCCCAGGCCGCAGAGTACGCCGATATCGCCTGCTGTCAGTCGCCCAACATCTTCGTGATGGCGGGCATACATTTTCCGCACCTGCGCCACCTTGGCGTCGGTGGCCCGGGTTTCATTGCGGACCGCAGTGCGGGTCTGGAGTTCTCCACCGAAGAGACGGACATAGGCTAGCCGGCCCATCGTTGCATCGCGATCCAGTTTGAAGACAACCCCCGAGACCGGGTCTGACGCCTTGTCGGTAGGCGCTGGTAGATAGTCTACAATGGCGTCGAGCAACTCCCGGACGCCGATGCCCTTACTGGCGGCGCCAAAGAGAATCGGAAAAGCCTCTTCGCTTTGACAGAGAGCTGCCAGGCGCTGTTGCAGGTACTCCGGCGGAACCTGGTCGTTCGCCACATAGCGTTCAAGGGTCTCCCCATCCAGATCGGCCATGCGCTCCAGCAACTGTTCGTGTGGAATGGGTTCGACTCCCCTGAACAGGGCCTCGGTGCCCGAGACAGCTTGCAGGACAACGGCCTTATCGGTCAGTTCGGACCGAATGGCGTCAGTGACCCCTTCAATGGAGACGCCCAGGCGATCGACCTTGTTAACGAACAACAGTGTCGGAATATGCAGCCGTCTCAGCGCATGCCACAGGGTTTCGGTATGAGACTGCACCTTTTCGGCTGCCGAGATCACCAGGACGGCACCATCGAGGACCTGAAGGGAGCGTTCCACTTCGGCTACGAAGTCCACATGTCCCGGTGTATCCACCAGATTGATGGCGGTTTCCCGCCAGGGAAGTACGGTGGTGGCCATACGGACTGAGATGCCGCGCTCACGCTCTACGTCCAGCCAGTCGGTTTGGGCGGTGCCGTTATCAACGCTGCCGGCCGCACGAATGCGCCCGGTCAGGAAAAGCATCTGCTCGGTGGTAGTCGTCTTCCCTGCGTCGACATGAGCCAGGAGACCGACGTTGCGAATGGGACGCTGCTCCAATTGCGGCAGACCTCCAACCGTGATCGATTCCGTCCGGAGTTCGCTCCGGCTGCGGCCAATTCCTCCGCCGCAAAAATAAGGCGCCTCTCCCGGGGAGAAGCGCCTTGAGCTCGATTCTTACTGGGCGGACCACTTCTCGGCCAGATCGCCGATGGTGGGGAGCTTGTACTGTTCGCCGTTGTACGCCTTCACCATCAGCAGGATCCACAGGACGAAGGAGCCAACGCCGATGACCAGGTTCACCAGGATCAGGAGGGGCGGTACAAACACGAGGACAATGCCAAGGACGATCTGCAGCACCTGGAGTCCGCCAAAAACGATGATGGATTGCATGGCATGGAACCGAACAAAACGATCCTTCTCGATGAAGAAGAAGATCAAGCCGGTGATCCACGCAAACAGGTAGCACAGGAGGCCGGCAACGTTCGGCTGCAGACCGGTCTGGGTCTGGGGCTTTGCCGAGACGGGCGTATTGGGAGACTGAGTGCCAGGCTGCGTCGCCGAGGTGTCAAGGGTGGTGCCGCAGTTGCTACAGAACGCAGCGGTGGCGGCGTTCTCGCGTCCGCATTTCGGGCAGAAGGACATGAAATGGTACCTCCTTTACAGGCAATCGCCTTTGGGAGATAACATACGGTGGCTGAAGTTTATATACCTTCTGTACTTTACAGAAGCTTAACCAAAATGGCAAAAAATTTGGTGCAAGTTCAGTGAAGGGCAATGGCCAGGCAGATGATGACAGGGGCAGTCCGACGAGCGGTGAAGGATTAGCCCTTTCAGGTGCAGAATCCGGTCGGGAACGGGGTCACTTC
>JBLNEM010000098.1:0-20308 GCA_050262655.1 Mycobacterium leprae
GCGGATTACGCGGATTTTCCGGAAAGCAGGGCCCACTCGGGTCCCGGTCACCCATGCGCGGGTAGATGGGACTTTGCCGCGGATTTCGCGGATTACGCGGATTTTCCGGAAAGCAGGGCCCACTCGGGTCCCGGTCACCCATGCGCGGGTAGATGGGACTTTGCCGCGGATTTTGAGATTAAGACAAAAACACAAAATGCCCCGTGCCAGTGGCATGCTTTCGGTGCTCAATCAGCCGTGTAACCAGTGTGGTGCTCCGCACCGGAATCGCAGACGAAAACTGGACAACGGTTACAACCCTTTGGTCCTTTTTGTCCCAATCCGCGTAATCCGCGGCAAAAAATCAAAAAAGCAGCCCCTGCTTGGCAGAGGCTGCGATTATTCACCAGCTTTACAGGACCTTGGCCAGGAACTCCTTGGTGCGCGGGTGCTGCGGATTCGCCATAATTTCGGACGGCTTGCCCTCTTCGACGATCACGCCGCCGTCCATGAAGACGACCCGGTGGCCGACTTCACGGGCAAAGCCCATTTCGTGCGTCACCACCAGCATGGTCATGCCTTCCTTGGCGAGGTCCTTCATCACCTGGAGCACTTCGCCGACCAGTTCGGGGTCCAGGGCGGAGGTGGGCTCATCGAAGAGCATGACCTGCGGCTCCATGGCCAGGGCCCGGGCGATCGCCACACGCTGCTGCTGACCGCCGGAGAGCCAGTTGGGATATGCGTCCCGCTTCTCGGCCAGGCCTACCCGGGTCAGAAGCCTCATGCCCAGTTCTTCGGCCTTGGCCCGGTCCATCTTCTTCACCCGCATGGGCGCCTCGACCACGTTTTGCAGCACGGTCATGTGCGGAAACAGGTTGAACCGCTGGAAGACCATGCCCATCTGGCTGCGCTGGCTGTCCAGCACGGACTCGGGCAACTTCACCAGCTTCTCGCCCACCTGCCGGTGGCCGACCTCTTCTCCCCGGAACAGGATCCGGCCCTTGGTCGGCTCCTCGAGGAAGTTGACACACCGCAGCAGGGTGGACTTGCCCGAACCGGACGGCCCAATGATGACCAGCACCTCACCCGGCGTAACGTCCAGGTCGATACCCTTCAGGACTTCCAAGCTGCCAAAGTACTTGTGCAGATTCTGGATCTGCAGAATCGGTTCTGCCATAGCTATCCCCTCGCCTCCAGCTTCTTCTCCAGGCGGCCGGCCACACTGGTTAAGGTCATTGTGATGATCAAGTAGATGACACCGGTCCATACATAGGTCTGGGCCACCTTAAAGGTAGAGGCCTGCAGGTGCTGGCTCACCTTCATCAGTTCCATGATGCCGGCCACCATGGCTAGTGAGGTGTCCTTGGTCAGGGCCGCCAGCTCGTTGACCATGGGGGGGAGCATGCGGCGGAACGTCTGGGGCAGGATCACTCGACGCATGGCCTGATTATAGCTCATACCGAGGGATCGTGCAGCCTCCATCTGTCCCTTGTCCACGGACTGGATTGCGCCACGGATGATCTCGGCGATGTACGCGCCTGCATTCAGGCTGAACGCTACTGCAACACTGGAGAAGTCGGAGAGCGTGATCCCCAGCTGCGGCAGTGCGGCATAGAAGAAGAGAATCTGCAGCATCAGCGGTGTACCACGGAACAGGTTGATGTAGCCCCCGGTGATCATCTGGAGCACCCTGCTCTTCGAGATGCGGGCGAGGGCCGCTAACAAGCCAATCACCGTGCCGATGACCGCAGAGATGATCGTCAATGAAAGCGTGAACTTCAGGCTTTCCAACAGGACTGGTAAAATGTGCAGCGAATACTGAATAAAGTCCGACACGCAGCCACTCCTCCTCTCTTTTCGGCTGGTCCCGCCCGTCGGGCACTGGGCCGCAAGGGAGGGCAAAGGGTCGGGGGCTGTGCGAACGCACTGCCGCCGGAAAAACGGCTATGCCTTACTTGCCCAGTTCGTGACCAAACCTCTGGGTCGAGATCTTCGTGTAGGTCCCGTCGTTCTGCAGGTCGGTGACCGCCTTCTGAATGGCCTCGGTCAGCGTGGTGTCCTCCTTGCGGATTGCAATGCCCACGGGTTCGGTGTCCAGCGCCTTGCCGTCCACCTGGAAGCTGGCCGGATCCAGCTTGGCGTAGTACAGGCCGACGGGCTCATCGACCACGAGGGCCTCCGACCGCTTGTTCTTCAGGGCCAGGAAGGCATCGGCGAAGGTCTTGTAAGTGACGATGTCCTTGATGGCAACGCCCTTGTTGCTCTTCAGGTCTTCGACGTAGCTATCCGAAGTGGTGTCCTCCTGGACGGCGACCGTCTTGCCGGCGAAGTCCTGCGGACCGTTAATGGTGATGCCCGGACGGGAGACGAAGATCTGACCCATCTGGGTGTACTGTACGAAGTTGACTTCCTTCTGACGCTCCGGCGTGATGTTCATCGAGGAGATGATCACGTCGTACCGCTTGCCCTTCAGGCCGGCGATGATGCCGTCCCAGTCCACGATCTGGAAGTCGGCCTGCAGACCCATCTTCTGGGCCAGGGCCTTGGCATAGTCGATATCAAAGCCAATCGGCGTCTTGCCGTCCTTATCAACAAATTCGTCGGGCGGGTAGGTGGCGTCGATGGCCACTTCCAGCTTGCCAGCCTTCTTGACCCGGTCCAGCGAGCCGTCGCCGGTAGTTGCACCCGATTTAGCGGCCCCAGCACCTCCACAGGCGGTAACCAACGAGACAGACAGCATCATGGCAGCGGCCAGGATCATAGAACGCTTCTTCAAGCCAGGGGCCCCCTTCTGTACTTCATCTATTTGCTCTCTCTGGCAATCGCTGAATCGCTTCAGCGGTGAACGACGTTAGATTCGCCGTAGCGCTGGGGTTCCCTGCTTGCTATGCGAGATACATGCATAATAATACATTCCAACAATGCCAAGAGGAGGTTCAGGAACCATGGATAGCCCTGAAGAGAATATCGGGTCAGCTCCACCAAAGAGGCGCTCCGTTTTGGGCTCGCTCCTGCTGGGAATCGTGACGCTGCTCTTGATGGCGGCAGTCTCAGCCGGCTCGGCTTACGGCGTCTTCTCCTGGCGCATCAAGACGGAGCAGCAGGCGGCCAGCGCTCAGGTTGCGGCGGCTCGGGCGGAACTCCGGCAGCAGCAAGCGGAACTGGCCGACCGCATGACCCGGTTGGAACAGGCGGCGTCAGCGGCCCAGCTGCTGCTGACCCAGAACGGGCAGACCACCAGTCTGGACGCCAAGCTGAAGGAGATCGACTCGCTGAAGCTAGACCTGAAAAAGACCCAGGATGACCTGGACACCCGCATGAAGCAGGTCCAGCAGTCCGTAGTCGATCAGGTGGCCAAGCAGAGCAAGGAGACCGCCCAGGCGCTGGCCCAGGAGGTCAAGTGGAAGAACCTTGTGGTGAAGGCCCAGAGCGAAGTGCTGCTGGCCCAGGTCCACTGGTCGGAAGGGAACCGGGGGCTCGCCAAGGACGAGTTGGGCCAAGCCACTCAAACCCTGCAAGAGGCGATGGCGGCGGCGCCGGAGGCCTCCCGCGCGGCGATCAAGGAGAGCCTGGAGATGGGTGAACAGGCCAAGAGCGCCCTCATTCTCGAGCAGTCTTCCGCCCGGGATTCCCTCAACCTGTTATGGCACAAGATCAACGACCTGCTCTCCCGTTAAGTACATAGAAAAAGTCCGGTCGAATCTCGACCGGACTTTTATCATGTCGCTTCTATGCAAACACCTTGCATATATTCAGTTCTCTTCCTCTTCCGGGAACTGAGCATCGGCGGCCAGCATGGCGCGTGCCTCGTCCGCCCGATCCGGGGGTACCTTTACAATGAGCTCCCCCTGTGCGGCATGACCCAGCAGCACGGCCATCGACTTCAGCCCCTTGGCCTCGACCACAACCGGGAATCCGTTCGTCTGGAGCAGGCCCCGAATCACCTCGGCCTCCACCTGATCACCGGTCCGGAAGACCTCGATCCATGCATCGTACTGGCCCATGCTTGGTCCCTCCTAAAGCTCGGCCACCATTCGGGCCGACTCAAACTCCCAGGCGGCATCGAAGGCGGAGCGCAGAATATGCTGGTGTTTGCCGGCGTTGCCGGGCTGACCCAGCGGTGCGAAATCCGGATTCTTCACCACAACGCCACGGGGAACGCCGACGCTCTCCAGCACGTTCCGGTCGGTGCCCAGCACCAGGGTGGGGACCCCGGCGAGTTCTACCGCCCGGGCCACCAACGCTGCGGTCTGCTGATCCACCTGGCCCGTTGCCACGAACAGCGCCAGGTCCGGGCCCATGCGCTTCAACCGGTAGGCCACACTGACGGCGTAGTTCGACAGCAGCGCTGCCGGGTCGGTCACGTGGCCCATGAAGCTATACGCAAACGGCGCCACGCTGCCGATATAGCCGGCCGCAGCCAACTCCTTCAGCCGCTCCAGCGGGAAGAGCACGTTCAGGTCCTTCGATGAGGCCCCTTGATCGCTGCTGACGTGGGAGAGTGCCAGATCCTCCAGGCTAACGACGGACGGAAACTCGCGGAAGGTGGGATCGCCACCTGGTATCGTCAAGTCGAACTGCTCCTGCAGTCCATGCTTCAGATAGAGGCCAGCGGTGGTGATCAGCGCCACTTTGGCCTCACGCACCGGCGTATTCCAAGGAGTCCAGGGCACAAATTCGTTTTTAATAGGCTGGAACTCTGACATCCGAAGCCGCCCCCCTGCCCTTATGTCTACGGTTCTTTCATGCTATCACAAAATGGTACCTTGGGCCAGTCCGACCCCTGTGCGGCGAACTGCGCCAGCCTGGCCAGGAGGCCGTCCCGGCTGTTCCGTTCCGGTTCCTCCACCACCTCGTCCAGCAAGCGCTGCAGAATCCGGCCGACGTGCTCGCCCGGGGGGCATTGGTAGATGCGCATCACATCGTGTCCATCCACCGCCAGGTCGGTTACCTTCAGGGCCGCATCGGCCTGCAAAACCTGCTCCACCTGCTGCAGCAGGGCAATGGTTTCAGGGCCCAGATCGCCCTCCCGGGTGCCGGAAGCCAGCCGGTCGGCGCGCCGGAGCTGAATCAGATCGTTCATGTGCTCCGGCCCGATGCGCCGTACCATTCGCCGGATGGCCGCGTCGCTCACGGGTCCTTCCATGAAGAGGTCCATGTGGTAACGTACCAGGTGCACCGCCCGGTGGCGGGTATCGTTGTCAAACCGTAGCCGTGCCAGAGCCTGGTCCGCCAGCTCCGCCCCCACCAACTCGTGCCCGTAAAAATGCCGGTTGCCTGCCTCATCGACCGACAGGGTCTGGGGCTTGCCGACATCATGCAGCAGGCCCGCCAGGCGCAGGGGCAGTTGGGGCGGCGTCAGGGCGCAGGCCAGCAGCAGATGCTCCCACACGGGGAAGCGGTGGTACTGGTTCTGCGCGAACCCAACCGCAGCCATCAGTTCGGGCAATACAGCGGGCAGCAGCCCTAACTCCCGCAACCGCTCCATTCCCCACGCCGGCCGCTGTGTGACCAATAGGCGACCCAGTTCCATGCCGACCCGCTCTGGCGCTACCCGCCCTAGCTCAGGCGCCACCCGCTTCAGCGCAGCCTGCAACTCGGCGTCGATCGCCAGATCAAACTGCGCCGCTAGGCGCACCGCCCGCAGCAGACGCAGCGGATCTTCGATGAGACGCTGCGCCGGGTCGCCGCACCCCCGGAGCACCCTGTGCCGGAGATCACGCCGCCCGCCCAGCGGATCCTGCAGGTGTCGGTCCAGACCCAGCGCCAGCGCGTTGACGGTGAAGTCCCGCCGTGAAAGGTCCTCGGCGAGAGTGGCCCCCCGGTAAGGCGTGATCTCGTAGGGCCGCCCGTCCTGTACCACGAGCAGGGTCTGTGTCCCCCGGGTTGCCCCCATCAGCTTGCCATGGGGAAAGAGCGCCTGGAGGGCGTCCGGTTCGGCGCTGGTCGTGATATCCCAGTCATGCGGAATGAGGCCCAGCAGCATGTCCCGGACACAGCCCCCGACCAGGTAGGCCTCGTGGCCTGCCGCCACAAGCCGCTCCACCAGCGCACGCGCACCGGCGTCCCATCGCCGGAACCGTCCGAGCATACCGCACACCCCCCGTCCTTTACTCGTCCAGTAGATCGGCGATGACCGCGTCGGGCGCAGCGACCAGATCCGCCACCGCCTGAAGCCGGGGGTCGCCCCACGGCATCGCCACCCCCAACCCGGCGTACTGGATCATGCTGGCGTCCATGACGGCGTCGCCGAAGGCGATCACGTCCGCCCGGGCGATGCCCCGGGCCCGGCAGTACTCCGCCAGGGCCTGTCCCTTGTCCACCCGCCGGTGCCAGACGTGCAGCACCGTCTCCTCCTTGACCCGGTCCGTCAGGTCAAACTGCGTGTCAGGCAGCCCGTCCGGGAATGCCTCCAACACTGTGTGTACAGCCCTTTCCCCGTACACGGCCGCCATGGTCGGCGCCCCCGCACAAAGGGAGAGGTCCGGCGTCATCTGGACATACCAGTTCCACTGCGCCCAGGCGGCGAAGTCATCCGCCGCACAGGTGGCATAAGCGGTGTCGAAGGCCATCAGATCCTTGCCCGGCAGTTCCCCTTCTACGACGGCCTGGTCGGGCCCCACGCACGCCGTCACGGCGAGCCCACGGACCAACGCCAGCTGCTTCAGGGAGTCCCACGCCTGGGCGGCCAGCGGCTGATGGTGCAGAATCCGCCCGGTGCCGTCCGCCACTACCAGGGCGCCGAGGTAGCAGATCGCCGGCCCTGTGAGGCCCAGTTCGCGGTAGACCGGTTCTGCGCCCCGCCAGGAACGGCCTGTGACCAGGATGATCTCATGTCCCGCTGCCCGTGCCCGGTCGATGGCAGCCCGGTGGCGTTCGGGCACCCGGGACTCGTGGTCCACCAGCGTTCCGTCCAGGTCAAATGCCAGTAGCTTGCTCATAGCTTCCTCCGTCGCATAAAAGGTGCCGGGCTGCACGGCCGCGCTGCCCGGCACTCCCCGATTAGAAGATCCGAATGGTGCTATAGAATGTATCCCGTTGAACGGGCGCAAAACCAGCGTCCCGAATGAGCGAGACCGCTTCCGGTGGGGTGACCCTGAATGTGGTGCCGGCGGCCGAGACCACATGCTCCTCCATCATGGTGCCGCCGAAGTCGTTGGCGCCGAAACGCAGCGCTACCTGCGCCAGCTTCGGCCCCTGGGTGACCCAGGAGACCTGGAGGTTCGGCACGTTGTCCAACACCAGCCGGGCCACGGCCATCAGCTTCAGATACTCGAAACCGGTGCCCAGGTGCCGGTTCGGGTCTGCGGCAACCTCCAGCCCCAGAGCGGTGTTGTCGGGCGAGAAGTCCCAGTGAATGAAGGCGCCGTAGCCGCCGAATCGATCACCGCTCTCCCGGATGCGCACCAGGTGTAAGGCCCGCTCGGCAAGCGTTTCGATGTGCCCGTACACCATGGTGGCACTGGTGTTCATGCCTAACTGACCGGCGGTCTCCATCACTTCGAACCAGGCGGCGGCGGGGATCTTCCCCGGACTGATGCGCTCCCGTACCCGATCCACCAGGATCTCGCCGCCGCCCCCCGGAATCGACCGCAGGCCGGCCGCCTGCAGTTCCTGCAGGCATTCTCTTACCGTCAGCTTGGACAACTTCGCCAGGTACCAGATCTCCGTAGGGGAGAAGCCGTGTACCACCAGTGGCGGGAAGCGGGTCTGAATGTGCCCGATCAGGCGCTGGTAGTAGTCCAGCTTCAGCGCCGGGTTCATGCCGCCCTGGAGCAGCACCTGCGTGCCGCCTTGCGCCACCAGTTCCTGACACTTGGCGTCGAGCGCCTCTTCCGTAAGGACGTACCCCTCACGGTCGCCCACGTTCCGTTTGAAGGCACAGAAGGTGCACCGGGCCACACAGACGTTGGAGTAGTTGATGTTACGATCGATGATGAAGCTGACCCGGTTCCCCGGGTGCAGCTGCTGCCGAATCTGGTCCGCCGCCTGCCCAAGTAGGAGCAGGTCGTGGCTTTCCAGCAGGGCTGCCGTCTCTTCGAGGGTGATCCGACCACCGTTCAGACGCTTGTCCAGAATCGGCCGGATAGTCACCGCTTACTCCCCCCACACGTGCAGGTCAGGGACAGCCTCAATCGCTCCGATTTTGTGGGCGAGTCTGAAGTAAGTACGGAGCCCCTCGCGGTAGGGTTCGGTGAAGTGGTGCCGGATCCGCCGAAAATGCTCTTCCACGGCCGCCCGGGGTAGCTGTCGGCGCACCAGCGCCGCCTGCACCAGATCGGGCATGTGGGCCACCGCGTAGTCCCGGCTGGCTCGGAAGAGGTTGGCGACCAGCCGGACACCGTCGGGGTTGCGCTCGGCGAACTCCCGCCGGATCACCCAGAGGGCGAAGACCATGATCTGACCGGTCAGTTCCTTGAACGCTTCCCCCAGGTCGGTTACCTGCAGTTGCGGGTAAAGCGCCCACAACTGCGGGTTGTGGGCGGCCAGGAGTGCGTTGTCGCCGATAATGAGACAGGCATCGGCATCCCGCAGCATCTCCGCCGGATTGGGCTCAGCCCGATAATAGTCGGGCGCTGCACCGTATCGCTCCTGCATGATGATCTTCGTCATCACTACACTGGCGGCGCTGTGACTGGTCAGGGCGAAGCGCCGCCCATGCATCGCACCCAGGGGCACCTTGTGAAAGAGCAGGACGGAGGTGACGCGACCGTCGGCACTGATGGAAAGATCGGGCAGAATGACCGTGGCGGAAGCATGGCGGGCGTATTCGATGGAGGAGATCGGTGTAATGTCCAGCGCCCCCTGGACAAACAACTGGTTGAGTTGGGCCGGTGAACCCTTCTTCACGGCCACCGGCAGATCAATCATCCCCTGCTCGATCCCGTAGTAGACGGGCAGGCAGTTCAGGTAATCGATATACCCCAGACGAACCGGCCCCAACGCCCACGTTGCGCCCGCTTCAGGCGTATCGGCGAGGGCGGCGCCCGGCCAACTCAGGATCGCCATCCACATGTCACCTCAATCAGCGGTTCCCCCGGAAAGGTCAGCAACCAGCGCCCGGGTATTCAAGCGTTCGCCCGTACCGCGCTCCAGCTTCTCCTGCCAGTCGATCGATGCGCCCGGAGCCCAGTACTGCTGCCGTACATAAGCGATCGCCTCCTGGTTCCGCCAGAAGGAGCCGAAGCGGTGCTTCAGGTCGTGATGGATCTGACTGGCGACCACATCGGCCAGCACATAGTTTTGCCAGTATACCGGATACCGGGAGTACCAGGCGTTGGGCTCAGCGGCCCACCGGGGCGACGGATCGAAGGCGCACCCCAGCACCCTCGCCTCCGTCGCGGCAAATAGGGTATCCAGATCGCCGTCCGGATTGGCATAGGCTTCGTATTCGAATAAGGCGTAAGCAGAACGCTGCCGGATGTATGCGAACCACGGCCCCATGGCCACCGTGCCGGCGGCCGCCACATCCTCTTCGGACAGGCCGTGATGCCGCAGCCAGTCCGCGTCATCCACCAGGTAGCCCATCATCTCCGCCATCGATTCACTGAAGATCGACGGCTCTCGGCGCAGAATATAGCTCCCGGGGTTGTTATAGGCGGAATGCAGGCAATGCCCTAACTCGTGGAAGGCGGTCTGATAGTAGTTATGGCCGTCCGCCGGATTGGCGAGAATCCGGATGTCGCGCTCGTTCATGGTCATGCTGAGGCCGTTGTAGGGAATATCCATGAAGTGTATGGAGATGCCCAGGTCGGACAGAACCGCGTCGTGATCCCTGCCCCACTCTTCCAGCCGGGGGATAATGCCCGCACGGGGGAAGTAGCGGATCGGCAGGCTCCCTTCGCCGTCCAGGAGGAACTTCACATCCCACGGCTGGACCTGATCCAGGTGATGCCGGGCAGCCCCTTCGGCCATGAGGCGTTTGTACGCCGGGTCGCTGGCCACCACCAGCTCTTCGAGGATCGCCTTCACCTGCTCCAGGGTGAGCCCCTGCGACTGCAACTGCATCTCTACATAGGTCCGGTAGCCTTCCGCCTGCGCCGCCTCGTTCCGCAGCTTGAACAGGAGCCGGGTCTTGGCCTCCAGTTGCCGGGAGAGGGGGGCAAACGAGAGCCAGGCCGCCTGCCGGCGGGCCCGGTTGACCTCGGTGCGCAGCACGTTTCGCACGCCGCCCAGGTCCAGGGTATCCCCTTGCACCTGGTACTTGAACTGCACAATGGTGTCGCTGATCTCGTTAACCAGCCGCCGAATCTCCGGCCGGCTGCTGACTCGGGCCTGGCTGAAACTCTTCTCCCACAAGACAAGGCGCCGACCCAGCATGGGCTCGTCCACCCTGCCGACCCACTGCGAGACCACTCGCTGGTAGTCCGGATTGGTCATGAGCGAGGCCCGGACCGCTTCCACTTCATCCATGCCTTCGGGCCGCTGCCGGGTCTGGTATTGGGTGAACGCCAACTGCGAATGGGCGGCATCAACCCGCTTCAACTGCTCCTCCAACCGGTCCAGAAATAGGGCAAGGCTCGTTTCGTCGTGGACATGCTCGCAGGCGAGTGGCTCCAGGTCGAGACGCATGGCAGCAACCCCTTTCAAAAAGCCCGGGATCAGTCCCAGGCCTGTACGACCAGCAGATATCCCTCCCGGATCGAAACCGTGGCTTCCGTCGTCTGGAGTCGGTTGGAGACTCCCAGGCTTTCGCCCCACCGCAGCGTGGCATCGGCCAGGGGCCATTTCACCGGTTCCACCGTGACCCCGGTGACAACGGGCGAGAGCGGGAGCAGCGAAAGAAAGTCGCCCGGCGCTCCCTGCACGGTGACACGGCCGCCGGGATGCAGCAGGCGAACGATATTCTTGGCATCGACCAGCGTTACGGCTACCCCTTCCGGCAGCCCCGGTAGGAGCAAGAGGTTGGCAACCGTGTGATCCAACCGGTCGCCGGTAGCCCCCAGGACCACCACTTCCGTGGCCCCACGCTTCAGAACCTCCATGAACGCCAGATGGGTATCGGTGAAGTCTTTCTCCACAGGTACCTGCAGAATCGGAAGGTCGCCCGCCCGGGCTTCTGCCAGTAATTCCGGCTCAATGGAGTCGAAGTCGCCCAGGAGCAGGTCGGGCTTTATGCCCATGGTTCGGGCGTGGCGGAGGCCGCCGTCGGCACAAAGGACAAAGTCGGTATGGCCGATCAGCGAACGGACACGTGTATAGTCAGCAATAGGTCCGGCGGCGCAGACGAGGGCTCTCAAAGGGAAACCACCTCACGGGCTAGTTCGGAACCGGCGCTACTTCGGGCAATGACCGTAATCGGCCCGGCCGCAAGCCCCTGCCGCTGTAGGGGCACCACCGCAAACGGGTGGGTCAGCACCTGCGGCACGAAGGCGCCCGGGGCCGGTTCAATCACCCGAAGGACCATTTCGACCAGGGTCGGCGAAGCCACCCGGAGACTGCGCACCTCGACGCCATATCCGCCGGTGCGTTTCTCACCCAAGTCGATGATCAGCGCCAGTTCCCGGGTCCAATCGATGTTTTTCAGGGGCACCGTGGTATTCATGAGGCCACCCGACAACAGCAAACGGTCCTGCGGGTCAGATACCGGCACGATCCTCACCCTGAGCACCCCCTCAGCGTTTCTCCCTACGACGGCTGCGCAGGGGCAACGTGAAACGGAACTTCAGCGGCCGCCTCGGCGCGGGCGGAGTCGCCTTCTGGGCTTTCAGGCCCCGATAGTACGCCACGAAGTAGTCAACGCCGGACCAGATGGTCAGAAGCACAGCCGCCCAGAGCAGCGGCGTGAACAGGAAATCGGCCAGGTACTTCAGCCAGAAGAAACGGGGCAGAGCACGGGTCAGAATCGCGGCGACGATGAAGCAGATCTGGACTACGGTCTTGGCCTTTCCCCAGGGACCGGCCGCAATCACCGTTCCTTCGGCGGCAGCAATGGCCCTGAGGCCGGTAACGGCCAGTTCGCGTCCGATGATCACCATGGCTACCCATGTACTGATCAGCCCCAGCTGCACCAACGAGACCAGCGCAGCGGTAACCAACAGCTTGTCGGCCAGCGGATCGAGGAACTTGCCCAACCGGGTCACCAGCTTGTTCTTCCGGGCCAGGTAACCATCCAAGCTGTCGGTGATCGCCGCTATAATGAATACGGCGGCTGCGATGAGGCCCCCCACCTGTCGGTGGGTGAGGAACGCATACAGGAAGACGGGGACCAGCAGAATGCGTGCGGTGGTGAGAAGATTGGGGAGGTTCATAGGCAGCTCCTTCCGGAACATCTCCCTACATTATAACAAAGCCAAGGCCGCCGTGCGAAAAAAAGCCCTCCCGCTTGGGGAGGGCCTGTCCTCACAGATCGATCAGGCTATAGTCGATGCCCTTATCTCGCAGAATCTTTGTCAACCGCTGCAAGGCGTAGTTCAGGCGGCTCTTCACGGTGCCCAGCGGAATCAACAGCACCTCGGCAATCTCCTGGTAGCAGAGCTGATGGAAGAAGCGAAGATCGACCACTTCCCGGTAGGCCGGGGGCAGTTCATCGATCGCCTCATAGACTTCCGCCGACAACCAGGAGCGCTCGGCCTCGCGGTCCGGCCGGAAGGTAGTGGCCGCCGTTTCCAAACAAGCGGTGTACTCCTCCACCGGCACCCGCTTTTTCCGCATGTAGTCGATCGCGTTGTTGCGTGCCACCCGGAAAAGCCAGGCCTTCAGGTGACCATCGACCCGAAAGGCAGATGCCTGCTGCCAGGCTTTCAGCATGGTATCCTGGTAGATCTCCTCGGCCAATTGCATGTCACCCACCAACCGGTGAGCGAAGTGCAGCAGGGCCCCACCGTAGCGATCCATCAGCGTCCCCAGCGCCTCTTCGTCACCCGCCGAAAGGCGCTTGATCAGGACGGAATCCTCAACGAGGGATTTCGCCATGGCCGGATCGGTTACCTCAGAACAGGCTACGCTCTTTGGCACATAGCCTCCCCCCTTGTCAGGGCTGGAGCGCTTCTTGGGGATAACCGGTCCAACTTCCGGCAGGAGGGGCGTTACCGATACAGCCTCTGGAACTACCACCGCCAGTGGCGGAAGATACTCCATCATGACCCCTGCCTCCTCTCCCCGGCAGACCTCCACGCGTGCCTACGGACTCCTTTCACTTAGAGAATAAACCGTCTTTCTGCAACGCGCCGCGTTCGCACGAAATATTTCATACATTTAGCGTAACATCTTGTTCCATGTCGGAACGCCAACAGGGGGAGGCCTTCACGGCCTCCCCCTGCTGTTTATTCCCAGCCCTAATCAACAGTGTTTAAAAGGAATGCTCGGTTCCCCATCTTTCCGCCGCGGATTCCCCAGAAAAACAGAATCAACTCGGGTACAGGTCACCATTCGCGGGGAGATGGGACATTGCCGCGGATTTCGCGGATTGGGACACAGATAACGTAGCAGTTGGGAATACAGCCTAAAAGAATCGTACCTGCTCCGGTTTGGGCGCCTTGCCCGGCGGCGGCAGCGGTACGCCCCGATCGTCCAGGGGTGGCACCGGCAGGCCCAACAGTTCCATCAGGACCAGTGCATTCCGGACCGCGTAGTTGGCCCGGTTGTTGTTCATCAGCAGGTGCACCTCGGCCGCCTCGGGCTCCAGTTCATCATGCACCCTCGTGGCCCACTCCTGCAGTTCCTCCCGGTTGTACAGGTAGTCGAATCGCTGCCCGGTGTTCTCGGCCTTCATGTACCATGTACGGGCGTTACGGCCGTGAAACCGGACGATGGAGAGGCGAGGGTCGGTCACGGCGGGTATCGCCGGCACCGTGCCAGACCCGACCTGCGGCTCGTCGCAGACCACATGGACCGCCTGAATCCGGCGCAGAAACGCCAGCGTCTCGGCCGCAGCGTCGCCGGTGAACCAGGAGTTATGCCGAAATTCGACGGCCACCAGGTCGCCCCCGAAGGACTCCCGGCAGGACTGAACCCACTGGCGGTTCTCCGCGGTACAGGTGAACCACGGGGGAAATTGGAAGTGAAGCGCCTTCAGCTTCCCGGCTGCCCGGAGCGGCTCCACCGAGGCGTCAAACTGGCGGAAGACCTCGGAAAGGTTCTCCTCTCCCGGCCTCGGCTCCCGGTGATGCCGGGTCATGGCGCCATATGCCTTCACGTTGAAGACGAAATCCGAGGGCGTCTTGGCCGCCCACGAAGCATACCACTTCGGCGGTTGGAGGTGGTAGAAGGAACTGTCCACCTCGACAATCGGGAAGTGGCGGGCGTAATAAGCCAGGCGATCACCTGGCGGCAACCCCTTGGGGTAGTATTCTTCATGGTCGGCCCAGGCGCAGGTGCCACAGCGAATGACCGCCAATATGGTTCACCTCTATAGCCCCAGTTTCGGCACCGGAACCTCCACCGTTACATCGCCGAGAATCTGGGCCTGGCAGGAAAGCCGCACCTCTTTGGGGGCGTACAGTTCCTTCAGGCGTTTCTGCTCGTGCCGTGCCATGGGCGACAGGTTGGCCGCTCCCTCGAGCACCCGGCTCCGGCAGGTGGCGCACATGGCTTTCCCGCCGCAAGTGTGGCGCAGAAAGACCCCCGCCTCGCCAGCCGCGGCCAGCACCGTGGTGCCCGACTCGACCTCCTGGGTGACACCCATGGGCTGAAACGTAATCTTGGGCATGATGCAACCTCCATCCCCGAATCCGCCCTCATCGTAACAAGAGATTCGCAAACAGGCAATGGAAAAAGAAGACCCGCCCATCAGGGCGGGCCTCGCTAATGCGTGTCCTTGTAATCAAACCGGGTGGGGTCCTGCACGTGGGCCGGCGGCAGGTGCGGGTCGGCCGTCTTGTACCGCCTTGTCGACGGATGATCGGTTAGCCCCATCGCTTCGTGCACCTGCTGGTACCGCTGCCTGACTGCCTGGATGTTCTCCTCGGACTCCATCTTCACGGGGTAGAGGCCCCGGGTGTGCAGGAAGCTGAAGAGAATCTCCTGGTTGTGCGTCTCCTCGCCATGCATGGCCAGGAAGAACTCGCGGACGCCATTGTTGGTCGACTCGAGGGCCGCCTGGGCATAGTGCATGGCCAATTCCTTGGCGGAACAGCAGCAGTCCATCAACCGGTCGGCGTCGGACATGTGCCCTTTCGTATGCTGCGTAAGGTTCTCCATGTTAGACATACCGCTCCCCTCCCTCAGTGCCTGCCGACTGGAGCAGGAGCTTGGCATGCTTGGTGATGTCGCCCGTGGAATCCAGGAGGGCCAGCATCATGTCGACCCGGCGATGATGAATGTCGGCGTGCTCGGTGAACAGCGACCGCGCATTCTCGTCCTGAACCTCTTGCGCATAGTGGAGGCACTTTTTCAGATGCAGTACCTCCGCATCCATCGCCTCGCGCAGGTAATGCAGTTCCACCTCGGTCAGCCGGTGCTCTCCCTGGAGTCCGGCCCTATTCTGATTATCCCGATCCATACGGGTCCGCCTCCTGTCCGTGGCTTCAGCCGCTACAACGGTAGTATGGCGGGCACCGCGCCTGCTTGATGCATTACTCGGCGGTCATGATGGCCAGAGCCCACTCGGCCAGCAGTGTCAGCTGGTCCAGGGGCATCCGCTCCCGGGTGGAGTGGATCTCCTCGTAGCCGACGCCCAGCACGGCCGTGGCAATCCCGCCGCCGTTCAGAATGTTGGCGTCCGAACCGCCGCCGGTGGCCGCCAGCTTCACCGCAACGCCGATCTGCTCTGCGGCCTTGGATGCACGGCGGACCGGCGCCGCCTCGGCCGACAGGCTGACCGGGGCATACCCGCGGGTGACCTCCACATCGACCGATCCGCCCAGTTCGGCGGCCGCGTTCTCCATGGCGTCCACCATGTGCTTCAACTGCTCATCCAGCTTGCCGGTGGTCAGCGACCGGGCTTCGGCCAGCAGCTTACAGGTTTCCGGCACGATGTTGGTCGGGCCCTCGGCGGCGATCGAGCCAATGTTGGCGGTGGTTTCGCTATCCACACGCAGCAGACGCATCCGGGAGATCGCCACGCCAGCCATCTGAATGGCAGAGACGCCCTTCTCCGGCGAAACGCCAGCATGAGCCGCCTTGCCGTGGAAGGTAGCCGCAATCTTGGCCGAGGTCGGCGCCTTCACCACGATCTCGCCCACCTTGCCGCTGGAGTCGAGCGCAAAGCCGAGCTTGGCCTCGAACTGGGAGAGGTCGAGGTTCTTGGCGCCCAGGAGGCCGACCTCCTCGCAAATGGTCCAGGCCAACTCAATGGTGGGCAGGGCCATCCCGTTCTCCCTGGCCACCCGCACGGCTTCCAACACGGCTGCGAGTCCGGCAGCGTCGTCGGCGCCCAGTACGGTGGTGCCGTCGCTGACGATCGCCCCGTTCTCCATACGTGGCTTCACGCCGAAGGACGGGGTCACCCGGTCCATGTGGCTGGAGAAGAGCAGCGCCTCGCCTTTGCTGGTGCCAGGCAGCCGGGCAATCAGGTTGCCGGCATTGCCGCCTACCTTGCTGCCTGCGTCGTCCTCTCGCACGGTGAAGCCCAACTCGGTCAGGAGTCCCGTCAGCTTGTCCGCCATCTTCCGCTCCTGGCGGCTGCTGGAGTCCGTCGCGCACAGTTCCATCAACAAGGCCGCCAACCGGTCCCGGTTGACCAATCCTTTGGTGTAGCCCACTGCAAATCGCTCCTTTGTATGTGGCACCGGTATCCCCGCGGCGCCAAAGTAGTTGGTAGTTCTCCCCAGGGGGTCGTCATTCCTTCGGGTGCAGGAATGTTAACCAGCTTTGTGCAAAATACGATGGAACAGTTTTACCAACTGAAGGGAGAGTTCCACTTTGGCAAAGCTACGTATCGGCATTGTCGGCACCGGCTTCGGTACCCTGGTGCAGGCGCCTGCGTTTATGATGCATCCGGACTGCGAGGTCGTTGCACTCGCGGGTGTCGCCCGTGCAGGTCGGGCACAGGAACAGGCCGCCAGGCTCGGCATTCCGCATGCTTACGACTCGTTTGCGACGATGCTCGACAACGAGAAGCTGGACCTGGTCAGCGTCGTGTCAGCGCCGTTCATGCATCACCCCATGACCATCGCCGCCCTGGAGCGGGGGATTCCGGTCCTCTGCGAGAAGCCGATGGCACTCAACCTGGATCAGGCCCGGGCGATGGTGGCCGCGGCCGAAAGCCGGCACCTGATCAACGCCACCAACTTCGAGTTCCGGCACCAGCCGGCCCGGACCAAGCTGAAGGAGCTGATGGAGCAGGGCTTCCTCGGCGACCTGCTCCATTTTACCCTGACCTACACCATGGCCGGCTTCGAGCGCAACCTGGCTCGGCCCATGGGCTGGCTCTGGCAGAAGGAGAAGGGCGGCGGCATGCTCGGCGCCCTGGGCTCCCACGTGATCGACAGCCTGCGCTGGTTCTTCGGCGACATCCAGTCGGTCTCCGGTATGCTGACCACCCATGTCGATGTACGTGAGGGCCAGCCGGTCGACGCCGACGACACCTTCGCCTTCCTCGCCTGCCTTTCGGGCAAGAGCACCGGCGTGGTCCAGTTCTTCCAGCACGCCCACCACGGTTTCGGCATGCGCCTGGAGGCCTATGGCACCAGGGGCAGCATCGTCCTGGTCGATGATCGGGAGCTGTTCGCCGCCCAGGCCGGTGAGGCCCTCGCCCCCATCAGCCTGCCCGAGCGCTTCGAGGTCCCGGGCGTGAACTACGCCACCCAGCTCGACCCCCGCACGATCCCCATGTTCATGATGGTCGACAACCTGGCCCATGCCCTCCGTGGCACCCCCAACCAGAACCCCAGCCCGAACTATGCCACCCTCCGGGACGGCGCCGCGGTGCAGGCGGTCCTGGACGCCGTACGCCGCTCCCACGACGAGCGGCGGTGGGTGGATGTGTCGAAGGTGTAAAGAAAGCAAAGACCGCCCGGATTCCGGGCGGTCTTTGCTTTGCAGGGGACCAGAAGCTAGGCCTTCTTGGCGCCGGCGTAAAGCCGAGCGACGATGTCCCAGTTCAGGACGTTGAAGAAGGCGCCGATATAGTCGGCCCGGCGGTTCTGGTACTTCAGGTAGTAGGCGTGCTCCCATACATCCATAGCGATGAGTGGTGTGTCACCCTGCATGATCGGGCTGTCCTGGTTGGCCGTGCTGTAGACGGCCAGCTTGCCGGACTTGTCGACCACCAGCCAGGCCCAGCCGCTGCCGAAACGGGTGGCGCCGGCCTTGCTGAACTGCTCCTTGAAGGCATCGAAGCTGCCGAAGCTGTTGTTGATGGCCGTGGCCAGGTCGCCGGTCGGGGTCTTGCTGCCACCGGGAGTCATCAGTTCCCAGTACAGCGTGTGGTTGGCGTGACCGCCGCCGTTGTTGCGTACGGCCGTGCGGATCGACTCCGGCAGGCTCTCCACCTGGGCCAGCAGCGCCTCAATGGTAACGTTCTGCAGATTGGCCTGGGTCTCAATGGCCGCATTCAGGTTGGTCACATAAGCGGCATGATGCTTGTCGTGGTGAATGCGCATGGTCTCCTCATCGATGTAGGGCTCCAGCGCGTTGTAAGCGTACGGCAGAGGCGGAAGTTGGAATGCCATGAAAGAATCCCTCCTTGTCAGTTCGGACCAGGTTCGTTGGAAACCTTTCACTGACATCATACCCAATGCGGAAGCGAATTGCAACTATCATGTTGAATAAGTTTCGTTTGTAGGCGATGCGAATTTCTTATGGTGACCGGGCCCATTTATAAACAGCGCATCGGGCGCACGCTACTTCTATAGCATGCGAGCGTAACGTCCGGTCCATACGTTCTGTGAAGTAGCAAGAAAAAACCGCTCTGGGCGCTGGGGACAGTTCGGACGAACTGTCGGGCCAACAGAGCGGTCACTGGCATTCGAAAATCGTTATACCGAGGCGGCAAGCTCCAGGGCAGTCTCCAGGTCGGGCAGAAGGTCAAGCGGGCGATCGAGGCTTATGCGCAGCAGTTCCCGCACAAAAGGCCGGGCGCCGCAGCAGAGCAGCCGGGCATCCTGCGAGCCCATATATGCCTGAAGCTCTACCAGCGCCAGAATTCCCGCCGTATAGATTCGGTCAAGGCCTGAAAGATCCAGGACCACCCGGCGCCAGCCAACATCCAACAGGTCTAGCACCGTTTCACGGAGTTCCTGCACAGTCACGGCGTCCAGGTCGCCCCCGAGTAGCAGCACCATGCTCCCGGACAATTCCAACGCTTGAATCACCATGGCAGACCACCTCCTCTGCCTTGCGCACGGCCGTCGCCTGAGCGATAATCAAGAGAGGCAGTACGGCCCTTTCTGGTCGGAGCCAAGGAGGTTACCCATATGCCAGTTCCGAAGGCGGTCATCGCCATTGCAGGCGGCACCGGCTCCGGTAAGACGACCTTTGCATCGAAAATCGTAGAGCAGCTACCCGAACACGTCTCCCTTATTACGCACGACAGTTACTACAAAGACAACCGCCATCTCTCCTATGAGCAGCGGTGCAAACTGAACTACGACCATCCGGATTCCTTTGACACGGAGTTGTTTATCCGTCACATTCGGCAGCTCAAAGTGGGGAAGCCCATTGAGCGACCGGTATACAACTTTAACACACACCTGCGCGACGACTACACCGTTACCGTGAATCCACTGGATATCGTGTTAGTCGAAGGCATCTTGATTCTGGAGAACGCCGACCTCCGGCCCCTTTATGATCTCAGGATTTTCGTCGACACCGACGCGGATGTGCGGATTTTGCGGCGGATTACCCGGGACATTGAGGAGCGCGGGCGCACCCTCAGTTCCGTGATCGGCCAGTACCTGGAGACCGTCAAACCCATGCACGAAGCCTTTGTCGAACCGACCAAGCGCTATGCCGACGTGATCATCCCCGAAGGGGCCTTCAACGAAGCTGGCTTCAGTGTGATCATGGCGCGTATTCGCCACCTGGCCGGCGTTTAAAAGAGTGGCCTATACCAAAAAATACCATAAATGCCATGCGCCGTCAAGTCTCCTTCAGGCATACCCACCTTTGCAGCCCGCTGTACCTTATGGTACACTGGGTCCAGTGAACTGATTCGTCTGTGAGTTAAGTGTTGCGACATACAATAGATCCGCCATACGGGGGTATGAGCAGTGACGGAAGAGACTTTGTACCAGCGGGTTGATCGGGCCCTGGACCAGATTCGGCCGGCGATTCGCATGGATGGCGGCGAAGTCGAGTTGATCGACGTCGAGGAAGGAATCGCAAAGGTACGCATGGTCGGCGCCTGCGGCGGCTGCCCGATGAGCACCATGACCCTGAAGATGGGGATCGAGCGGGCCATTCGGCAGGCGGTGCCCGAGGTCCACTCAGTCGAAGCCGTATAAGA
>JBLNEM010000099.1:0-3363 GCA_050262655.1 Mycobacterium leprae
CCCGAAGCCCCGCTAGGGTGTTGGTGTCCCTTTCGCAAGACGAAGCTGAGCGCCCCCGAAGCCGGCAGGCCGGGGGAAGCCGAGCGTCCCCGAAGCCGGCAGGTCTGTGCCGCCGTTAGGCCCCCCGAGGAGACCCGTAAGGGGCTCCGCAGGAAAAGGGGCCGTGGCGGCACAGGCCTGACGGCGTAGGGTACTCCCACGTACTCCTCGCGTACAAGCCCGGCGTAGGGTACGCTCACGAAGGCACCGACATCTTGAACTGCGACACCTGCCCGATCAGGTTCGCCGCAACCCCCTTCAGCCGGGCGGCCGAGGAGGCCACTTCCGCCGAGGCGGCGGTCAGTTCCTCCACCGATGCCGACACCTCCTGGGCCGAAGCGGCGTTATCCCGCGACACATCGCTGATCCGCATGATCGCCTGGGCCACCTTCGCCGAACCGCTGGCCATCTCCTCGGTGGCCGCGGTGTTCTCTTCCGTCACAGCCGCCATCGCCTGGAACGCCTCCACGACGTTCTGGCTGTCCTGGCGCACCTGACCCGCCGACCGGGCGATGGCCGCCACTTCGTTGGCCGCCCGGTGCGAGCTGTCCAGGATCTCCTTCAACGCCCGCCCCGCTTCCACCGCCATGCGGCTGCCATCCTCCACTTCGGCGTTGCCCGTCTCCATGGCCGAGACGGCGCTCGCCGTACGCTCCTGGATGTTGTGAATCAGGCCGGCGATCTCCTGCGCCGACCGGGAGGAGCGCTCCGCCAGCTTGCGAACCTCATCCGCCACCACGGCAAAGCCACGGCCGTGCTCGCCTGCCCGTGCCGCTTCGATGGCGGCGTTCAGCGCCAGCAGGTTGGTCTGCTCGGAGATGTCGGAGATGACCGCGGTGATCTCCCCGATCTGGGTGGAGAGCTGCTCCAGTTCCTGAATGCGCATGGTGGACTGCCCCACCACCTCGCGGATCCGGCCCATGCCTTCCACCGTGCTCTCCACGACTCCGGCGCCATTCTGCGCCGTGGCCGCCGCCTGTTTGGCCCGGTCGGCCACCTTGACCGCGTCGTTCGTCATGGCCTCCAGGTTGTTCATCGCCTGGGTCAGCAGCCGGCCCGCGGCCTGCACTTCGTCCGCCGAGCTGGTGGCGCCCTCGGCGATCTGCTGGATCGTCTGCCGCAACTGCTCCATGGTCTGCCCTACATCGTCGGCATCCCTGGCCTGGTTGCTGGTGCCGGCGGCTACCTGGCCGACAGCCTCCGCCGCACCTTCAGCCGCTTGGGCTGCATGGCCGGAAGAGGTGGCCAGTTCGTCCGCCGCAGCCAGCACGGCCCGGGCGTTGCCGGCGATCTCACAGAGCAGAGGCGGCAGCAGTTCGATCAGTTGGTTGTAGGCGGCGGCAATCGCCCCCACCTCATCCCGGGCCCGGTAGTTCAATGTCGAGGCGGTCAGATCCCCGGTTGCCAGCTGCCGCAGTCGCGTGGCCGAAACCCGCAGCGGGCGGACCACGGTGCGGATCGTGTAGAACCAGCCGAGGAGGAGGATCGCCACGACCGCAGCCAGGCCGACGACCAGCTGGATCACTGCACGGCCGCTGAGCGTGGTGGTCTCGGTTCCGTAGGCCGTGATTACGCTGCCCAGCGCATTCAGCAAGGGCGTATGGCTGGCCTGCAATGCGGCGATCGCGTCGGAGTGCTCTTTGGCCGTCGCCGCTGGATTCCCTAGCTTCTGCAGTTGTGGATAGAGCGGAGTCCAAAGGGTGACAGTGCCATCCAAAGCCGTCGTCGCGTCGGCCCAGTCGGCCGGTCTGACACTCCACTCGGCGCTGCCGTTTACCAGGGCGTCCAGAATGGAGTTGAACTCGTCTGCCCCCTGCTTCAGGACTTCCTGGTCAGTCGGAGTCAGGGTGGCTCGGCTGGCCAACGTGCCGAAAATCGAAGCCCGGGCGCTGAGGGCACTGGCAAGCTCCGTGGCCCTGGCGGTATCTCGCAGGTGGGCCTGGCCGGATACCTGGAGGAGGCCCACGGCCAGGAAGATCAGGAGTACCGACCCAAAAATCAGCCCCAACCTGAACGAAAGGCTTCGCATAATCGCACCCTCCCGCATCAGACAGATTAGCGATAATCTATATACTACTCGACAATACTAGTTTCTCATGTTTGCCCCCGTTTTTACATAGAGGAATCCATAGAAGTTATTTATTGGTACGGGATGCGGAAAACTCTACCGCCGCGCCAGTCGCGTAACGAAGAGGCACCAGAAGCGATTTCGCTTCTGGTGCCTCTGGCAAGCACCGTCCCGACTCGGCTACAGCAGCCGGAGCCGCGCCAGGAACGCCGTAACCGGCTGGCCAACGTACGGCAGCCGCTCCACATCCTCTCGGGATGCGCCCTTGACCAGCAAGAGGGCTGCAGCATAGAGCAGCACTCCGAGGCCGACCAGGGCGACGGTCACCACGGACTGGATCCAGGGCTGAACGACAATCGGGTCAATCAGCCGCCAGCCGCCATAGACCCCTGCGCCCATCACCAGGCTGGCCACGGCCGGCTTGAGGAGGCCGCCGGCCCAATCCAGCCCGAGTCCCAGGCGGCGGCGCAGCGACACGAGGTTGAAGAGCGCCGCACAGAGAAAGCCCAGGACCGTGGCCCAGGCCGCACCCGGTGCGCCCCACCAGCGCCCCAGGATGAGTGTCAAGATCACCTTCAGCGCCGTGCCAATCAAGAGGCTCACCACCGGCGGGCGCACATGGCCCATCCCCTGCAGGATACCGGCCGTTGTCTGTTGTACCATGATGGGGACGGTGGCGACTGCCAGTACCACCAGCAGGTTTGCACCCACTACCGAGTGGAAGCAGAGGCGGAAGATCGGGAAGGCCAGGACGGCCAACCCCGTGGCTGCAGGCCAGGCGATTAACATGGTGGCGCGCAGGGCCAGAGCGCCGTATCGGTGCGCCGTCTCCCGCTGCTGATGGACGATGGCCTCGGCCATCGCCGGGACCACCGCCGTGTAAAGCGCACCGGTGAAGACTGCCGGAACCCAAACAATCGCCAGTCCGCTGGTCAACTGTCCGTAAATCGCCTTGATCTGGTCCGACGTTGCGCCCAAGAGGGCATGTCCCAGCACGAAGGTGTCGGAGTACATAATGAGCGGGGGTGCGGCGCCCAGTAGCGCCACCGGGAGGCCGATGCGGAGGATGGCCCTCAGCGTCTCGCGGTGGTCCTGACCAGCCGGGGCGGACGGTGCCGCAGGCAGGTCGCCCCACAACCGGCGCCTGTTTCGACTGTAGAGTATCACCAGGTAGAGCAGGGAGAGCAGCGCCCCCGCCACATCGCCCATGTTATAGCCGGCGGCGCCGAGCGCAATGCTGTGCGGCGCCAGCAGGC